>CAZCCM010000001.1:0-8541 GCA_964497325.1 uncultured Lachnospiraceae bacterium
GCTCCAAAAAAAGAGAGATTATTCTCTCTTTTTTTACTTTTATTCTTTTATTTTTTTTATTCTATTTTAAAAATTATGCAACCTCTTTTTTTGGTTTAAATATAAACACTCCAAATATTAACATTATTCCCAGTAAAACAAAAGAAGTGTATTTAACCATCTTTTCTCCTTTTGAAAAAGCTTGTACTACTTCATCCTTGTTTAAACTTCCTTTATAATTTTCTAAAATTTTTTTACCTGTTTCTAATGTAAATTCCTTTATTTTCCCATTTTCTTGCTTACCTAGAAATGTATATTCTTCTTTATCCAAATCTAAATAAGAGAATTGCATTCTATAGTCTCCTATTTGTTTAGTATTCTTATCATGTGCTGTTAATAATATAGTCTCATCTTGTACTCTATATCCTTCTGAAATTTCAAAATCCTTAAAAACTGTGTCTGGTTGAATTTTTATCAATAAATCTTCTTCTATTGTAAATTCTCCAAGTTTTACATCTGCATATCTTTTTTCTGATTCTATTTCCATATCAGGATTTTTATAGTATTTATTTGTTTTTTCATCATGTAACATTCTTTCTGGTTTCTCATAACTCCACATGCTCACTATACGAGTATCATCCTGATTATCTTTCATATATTGATACATTTCAACTTTTCTTTCTAATATTGGTGTTTTAACTTTTACTCCTTGATCTTTAAATTCTAAAAAATCATTTGTTTCCATTTTTCCTGATATTAAAACAAGCTTACCTTCATTTTCTTCTAATACTTTAGAATCTTTTACTTCTACAATCTTCTCAACAAGTTCTTCTGGTGCTCCTTTTCCTTGCATTGCTCCTTTTACTGCTAAAAAAAGCAAAAAAGCAAACATTATTAGATAAACAATCTTAAAAGCTTTACTTCTCATAAAATCCTCCTTTTAAATTACTAATTTTAATATATCATAATTTTTCTTTATTTAATATTATAATTTAAATTTTATCAACATTATAATTATAATATCTTCTTCTATTTACTGTTCTTTTTCCTATCTGTATAGCATTTACTGGGCAACGATTATAGCAAGCTAAACAATATTCACATTGTTTTTTTACCCATTCAGGTTTTTTATCTTTCATTTTAATTGCATTTACAGGACAAACTTTTTCACATAATGAACAGTTAATACATTTGTCATCAGCATAAAATCTTCTAGTTTTTCTACCGTATTTATATATTGGATACATAACAAAAGATACTATTTTTCCTAATATTTCTTTACTAGCACTTAGTTCTTTTTCTTCTTTTATATCTTGCATGATATTATTAATTGTATCTTCCGCTATCTCTAATATTTCTTTTTGTTTTTCTATGTCAGGTAAATTATAATATACAGAAAAGTTATTTGGCATTTGTATTGATGAAATATAGTTTAAGTCTAAATTTTTCTTTTTTAAAGAATTAGATATCTTAGATTCTATTCCACCACCCATTGATTCATAATTATATACTATATAAAAATATCTATTATTTATATCTTCATTTAAAATATTAACAGCCTCTAAGAATTTAAAAAACTCCTCTACTATTAAAGGAGTACCAAAATAATATGTAGGGAATACAATCCCTATTTTTTCATCTTCTTTGAAATGAAGGTTAACTTCCCCATCTTGCAAACAATCAACAATGTCAATCAGCTCTTCTTTTAATTCTTTTGCAATTCTTTTAGCTATATATTTAGAATTTCCAGTTCCTGAAAAATAAAATACCATTGCAACCTCTATACTTTATCTTTATTATATTTTATATTCCTATATTTTCTATATCTAAACTTATTTTAACATATTTTTATGTTTTTATATATACTTGTAAATATTATTTTTAAAGAGTATACTTAATTTAACATCTTATAAAGAGTGAAAGAGGGGCTAGCCCTATGACATCACACCAACCTATTTGAGTTAGGTGGTAAAACTAGTTGATGAGATAACAGTACTCAAGTTATCTTGAGTATTTTTTTTAGATGTAATATAAAACAAGGAGAAAAAAATGAGAGTTTATAGTAACGAAATTGTATTTAGAGGACATCCAGATAAGGTTTGTGACCAAATTAGTGATGCTATTTTAGACGAATGTTTAAAACAGGATAAAAATAGTAGATGTGGAATAGAAGTAGTAGGAGGAAAAAACACAATCTTTGTAACAGGAGAAATTACAACTCTTGCTATTTTAGATATACCTAAAATAACAAAAAGAGTTCTTTCTGATGTAGGTTATAGAACAGACTATGAAATAATCAATAATATAGGTCAACAATCACCCGATATTGCATTAGGAACAAATAATGATATAGGAGGTGCAGGTGATAATGGAATGATGTTTGGATATGCTTGTAGAGACACTGAAGAGCTATTACCAACAGCCATGGTTATTCTACAAAGATTAAGTCAAGCATATGATGAATTACGAAAAATAGACTCAAGATTTCTTCCAGATGGAAAAGCACAAATAACTGGAATATATGAAGGAAACAAATTAGAAAATATTAAATATTTTACTATATGTTACCAAAATACAGAATTAGAAAGACATGAAACTGATAATATTTTGCAACTTATGTGTGATGAAATTTGTGCAGAGTTTGGAATAACAGTAGAACAATATTTAATTAATCCAACAGGAAAATTTAAAATTGGTGGATTTGATGGTGATGCAGGTCTTACTGGAAGAAAAATAGTTGTAGATAGTTATCAATCTTTTGTTAATGTTGGAGGAGGAGCTTTTAGTGGAAAAGATCCAACAAAAGTTGATAGAAGTGGTGCATATAAAGCTAGAGAAATTAGTAAAAGAATTTTAAATAAAAATATAGATTTAGAATGGTGTAAAGTTCAACTTGCTTATGCAATTGGTATTAAAGAGCCTTTATCTATTAATATTGAAACAAACAAAGGAGAATTAGAACCTTCAGACTCTTTATATACAGAATGTAATGTGAAAAATATTATTAAAGATTTAAACTTATTAAATATTTCATATGAGGAAACAGCTAAATTTGGTCATTTTAAAGATTAATTTTTATTTCTTATTGCATTTACTTTGGGAAATAACAAAGCAAGGATAAAATCATTGTAATAAACTAGCTTATATGATAAAATTTAATTATCTATAGCGTAAAAGCATCAAGATAAAAATATTATAATATTTAAAGGAGATAATTATGGATAAGAAAAAAATCATGATCATTGCAGTTATTGTTTTACTTGTTATAGCCATTGTATTTGGTTTAGTTTACCAGTTTGTGCTTAAAGATAAAACACCTAAAGAACCTGAAAAAACAATCTATGACGAAAGTAAAATTGATGACACAACAAAAGAACTTTTAGAAAATGAACTTGATGTAAAAATAGGTTATTTTGGTATATTTTTTAATATAAGAAAAGGAAAAGATGAACCTAGGCTTACAGTTACTTTAAAAAATAAATCAACTGAGGCAAGATCATTTACCGTAGAAGTAGCAGCTATAAACAAAGAAACTCAAGAAATAATAGAAACTGACTCTTTAGAAACAGAAAGTTTAAAACCAGAAGAAGAAGAAAAAGCAAATATGTTTACAGATATTGATTTAGAAAATAAAAACAGCTTTTTAAGTGCAGAATATAAAGTTTTAAAGGTTACAACAAAATAATTTTACTAAATTAAAACTTAATATAAATAAAATATGAAAGGAGTTTTATATGGACGAAAAAGAAAAAGTAACAGAAATTGTACAAGAAGAAAAAGTAGAAGTAAAAACTGAACCAACTACAAAGGATAAAACTAATGGATTAGCTATCGCTGCATTAGTTTTAGGTATTATAGCTTTAGTTTTATCTCTAATACCAGTAATAAGATATATATCATATATTGTAGGACCTATTGGCTTAATATTAGGTATTATAGCTTTAACAAAAAAACAAAAGAAAGAAATGTCAATTGCTGCTATCGTTTTAGCTGTAGTTGCTATTTTAATTGTGGTAATAGCACAGATTAGATTTAATAGAAAAGTTAATATAATAAATGATGCTTTATCAGATTTAAGTTCAAGTTTAGATGATGCTTTTGCGGACAAAACAGAAGAAATTTTAGCCAAAGAACTTGATGTAACTCTAGGGGATTTTGTTGTAACAGAAGGCACATGGAGTTCAAGTACTGAAATGAAAGTTACTCTAAAAAATAAATCAGATAAACAAAAATCTTTTACAGTACAAATTGAAGCTATTGATGCTAACGGAAATAGAATTGATGATTACTCTGTATATACTAGTAACTTAGGATCCGGACAAAGTGTAGAAGAAAAAGCTTTCACCTGGGTAACAGACGAAAAGCTTCCTTCAATGAAAACTGCAACATTTAGAATAATAAACATTTCTTCTTATTAACACTTATAATAAAATATACTAAATAAATAAACGGTTTGTAATCTATCTTAAATAGAAGACAAACCGTTTAATTTTTATTGTTTACTCTTTTAATTTTTTATGTTTTTACTCTTTTACATGTTTACACTTTTTTTATTCTAAACTTTTATTTAGTAAAATTATTTCTTTATTAATTTTTTCTATATCTAATTCATTTTTAATTAATTTGTCATTTATATTATATTGTTTTTTTATTTTTATAATTTTCTTAACTCTTGAATCTATATTTATTTCTTTTTTAATAATCACTTTTTTCAAATCATCTATTATTTTTTCTAAACCTTCTTTATATCTATTCATTATCATATCTACACCTGCATCTATTGCTTTTATAACACTCCTTTTTGTTCCATATAAATATCTTACACTCTTCATAAATAAGTCATCTGTTATTATTAAATTATTATATTTTAATTCCTCTCTTAACATTTTATTTAAATACTTTTTTGATAATGTTAACGGTGTAATTCTATTTTTTCCTTTAATTCTTATATGTCCAACAATTATACCTGGTATATCTTCTTTAAAGGCTTCTTTAAAAGGAATTAAATCCTCATCATATAATAATTTTATATTCTTTATTTTAGGTAAAAAGAAGTGTGAATCAGCCCTTAAGCTTCCTTGTCCTACAAAATGTTTAGCAACAGCAACTATATTGTTTTTTTTATATTCAGACATCATTGGCTTTGTTAATCTTATTACTTCCTTTGGATCTTTTGAATATCCTCTGTTTCCTATAGCATGTTCATCCTTTTGTTTTTTTAAATCCAATACTGGATCTAAATTCATATTAATTCCACTTTTATTCAAAACCTCAGATATTATTTTGGCTCTATTTCTAGCTACACTTTCATCTTTATTTTCAAATGCATATGCATTTTTTATCACTTCAAATTCATCTGGAAATCTATTTACTCTACCACCTTCTTGATCAATAGCAATAAATAAAGGGATTGGATTTTTATCATTTGCTTCTTTTAAAGAATTTACTAATTCTAGCATTTCTTTATAATTGCTATAACTTGCTTTAAATAGAACAACTCCTCCTATATAATGTGTTTTTACTAAGTTAATCACTGCTGGAATATCTTTTTTTGTTCTTATTCCTACTAAAAATAATTGTCCTATTTTTTGTTCTAATGTTAGTTTCATATTTCCTCACTTACTCTTTTTTAATATCTAAACATTTTAAGTTTAAGTTCTTTTTTTAAAATTCTAGCTTTTATTTTTAAAACTAATTATATTATATTATATTTTTTAAAACTATTAAACCTTTTATTAATATATATTTTTTTGTAAATTGCAATAATAAAAAAGTCAGTAAAAATGTCAGTAAATAAACACAAATTAGTACATCTTAAACATAGTTAAATACATATTAATAACATATTTAAAAATTAATAATCTTATATTTATTGATAAATTAACAAAAACAAATGGTATAAATAAAAATAAGACTTGTAGCAATTAAGCTAAAAGCCTTGTTTTTGGTCGAGGTGACAGGGATCGAACCTGCGACCTCACGGTCCCAAACCGCGCGCTCTACCATCTGAGCCACACCTCGTAGAATAAAACTATTTTAGCACGATTTTAATATTTTTGCAATGATATTTTATTTCTATTTTCTATTTTCTATTTTTTCTTCTTTTAAACATCTATTTTTTTGTATTTAATATAAAATATTATTCCTGTTGTTGTTATAAATAACATTATAAATATTATTGTAATACTTTTTCCAGCATTTGGAAGTTTAATATTAGCTTGAGTCCCGTCATTTTTTGTTCCTTTAGTATAATCAATCGTTGTCTTTCCATCATCTGTATTACTATTTCCTAATTTCTCCCATAGAGCATAAAAAACAGTATCTTCATTAGCTTTGGTTTCTTTAGGATTTGGATTCCATCCAATAAATTTATATCCTTCTTTTGCTTTTGGTGTAGGAATATTTTTTACATATCCACCTTCTCCAATTTCTACATATTCAATATTACCATCACCAATTACAAAAGTAGCCGTATTTCTTGGTTTTGTTGTTGGCTTGCTATTATCATCAGGTTTTACTGTTGGATTAGTATTGTCTTCATCAGGCTCTGTAGATGTTTTTAATTTCCAATTTGCAACAAATGTAGTGTTTTTTGTAATAGCTGTTGTTTTTGGGTCAGGTGTCCATCCAACAAATTCATATCCTTTTTTAGTTGGAATTTGTGAGTTTTCAATATAATTACCTGACTTTATTCTAACGCTTGGAAAATCACCACTTCCACCCTGTAAATCATAAGAAACTAAAAAAGTATCATCTTCGTCTTCCATAACTTGAGAAGAAGTATATGCTCTTATAATAAAATTATATTTAGATAAATTAACTTCATCCCCTATAATATAAGATTGATTTTTTATTTTAATGTTTTTATATATAGAAGAAGATTCTGTTTTTTCAATAGGAATAATTATATTTTCTTCCATTTTTCCTAAACCAGGATTGTCTGTAATTTTCAAGTAAACTGCAAATTTTCCTTTAGAAATTTCAATTGGCTCTTTTATGTCTATTGTATTATAAAATATTCCATCCCTATCTTCATTAATAGATCCTATTCTTATTTCTAAACTTTCATCAATATTAGAAAAATTCTCTATAGTTGGATAACCCTCAGCTCCTATAGGTGCATAATATACATCTGCTTTAACATTCCCCATTGTTATAAATCCAACTTTATTTAAAAATTCAACATCTGTTCCTGTTTTTTCATAAACATTTACAAAACGCGTCTTTGATAAATCTTGAACATCATTAAGAGAATATAATGCAAGACTATTAAATCCTATTAAATCATGCATATATGTATTAAATCTTGAACCTATTGAAATATCATTTACTCCAATTAAAAGATTTTCAACAAATACATCATCATATGCTATATAGTAAAATTGATTGCCCTTAGGTTGATTTGAATCTGAAACTAACCAAGCTCCAGAATTAATAGGTTCTTTTCCTGATATTGATCCCTCTGGATTATTTTTACAAAAATTATCATCCCATCCAATAATAGAAATATTATGATTAATATTCATTCCATTAGTACTATCATTGTACATAAATTCTTCTGAAGGATATTCAACCACAGCTGTACTTGCAAAAAATCCTGCTGAAATTGAACCATAATCTCTAATATATCTTTTCAGATCATGTCTTATATCTAAAATTTCTTCTTCGCTAACATCTTCTATTTTTAGTGCTCCAGCTATCACTAAATCATATGTAATTTTGCCATCTTTTATTTCTTTTTGTATTGAAGGAAAGCCTTTATATCCTTCTAAATATAAATCTTCAATATTTTTTTCTAAGTCTTCAATACTAGGATTCTCTATGTCTGTATTATATGGGAAATTGACTTCTTTAACAGGTCCTTTATTTGAAGAAAAATATGTAAAAGTAGTTGTTGGAGCTGCTTCTGTACCAGGATTTCTATTAATTGAATCTGGTACTACATTAGATAAAGCATAATCCATATGTCTTGCTGATAATTGCATTTTAATATTCTTTTGTTTACTTAAAAAAGATTCTATTAAATTTTTATTACCAAAAGCCCAACAAATACCTAATTTGCCTTGATTTGCACTATTTATATAGCTTCTATTGTCATACTTACTTGGCAATGGTTCTTCTGAATTTTCACCTAATTTATTAAAAAGTCTTTTTTCTTTAATATCCTTTGTATATTTAACTGTTCTTATATTCTTAGATTCTTTGTCATCTAAAGATATTGGAATTACAGTCTCTGCTTTTAATACCTTAATATTTTCAGATGCATTAACCTTAATAGATACAAATGGTAAAATTAACATTCCTATAATTAAAGATAAAAACATATTTTTAAAATTTTTCTTTAAAATACTTTTTTTAATAATGTTTTTTTCCATAAAATTCACCTTTATAATTATACTTATCCAATACTAGTTTAATATTAAAACTTGTAATAAGATTTATTTAATATCAAAACTTAAATTTCTTACTAATTATATTATATCTATTAATAATAGCTTATAGTAGCTTTTTTACTTAATATTATCTAAATGTAATAAAAGAAGATTTTGAAAATATCATTTT
>CAZCCM010000001.1:8641-76471 GCA_964497325.1 uncultured Lachnospiraceae bacterium
ATTATAAAATAATTGTTTATTTAATAAAGATAATATATAATTATATTAAGAATAATATTAAGGAGTTTTTTATGATTGGATTAGCTAAAGTTATATTAGAAGCAAGTCTTTTTACAATGTTTTTTGTATCAGCATCATCAAAAAATGTTGATCCTAATGTAATTCTTTCTTCATCTATGGTAAAAATTCCTACTGAAACACATGAAGTTGCAGAACTACCTGAAAATATAAATACAAGTAATATTTTCAACAATAATGATATTTTTAATAATGTTCAAAATGAGAATCCATTAAAAATTCAATATATACCTGTAGGAAATGGTGAGGCTGTTTTAATTACTGCAAATGAATATACTATGTTGCTAGATGGTGGAGAAAATATATATGAAAAAAACTTTTTAACTTATTTAAAAAATGCTCATATTTCTAAAATAGATTATCTAATTATAACAAATCCTGTAGACGAGAATATTGGAGTTTTAGATGGATTAATAAAATCATTTGAGGTAGATAAAATATACTCACCAAAATTAACCTTAAGTTCTAAAGATTATTCAAATCTTCTTAATGCAATGTCAGATAAAAATAAATCTTTTTTATTAGCAGAAAAATATAAGCAATTTGCTTTTGGTGATGGATTTGTTACTTTTTTACATGTTGATAATTCAAATCCAGAAAATATTAATGATGCTTCAATTGTTATTAATTTAGAATATAAAGGTAAAAACTTTGTTTTTGCTAGTAATATAAATAAGAATGTAGAAGAAAAAATAGCTTGGAAAAAAGCTGATGTATTAAAAGTTGCTTCAAAAGGAAAATCTGTTGCAACTCAATATGAGGTTTTAGCTATAATAAAACCATCAACAGCAGTAATAATAGAAGATGAAGAAGGTCATGATTCACAAGTTGAAAAAAACATAAGAAAATTAAATAGTAAAGTTCTTTTTGCTGATAGAAATAATATTATTCAAATAACTTTTGACGGAACTACTTTAAAAGAAGAAAAAGTACAAAATACTATTTTATAAAAACTATTTTAAAAAATTATATAAAATAAAATTAATTGATGTAGTACCCCAAAAAGTAGACAAAAAATAAAGTAAAAAGGTATAATAAAAGTATATAAGCAATAAACAAAAAACAAAAAGATAATAGCTTCAAGCTATTATCTTTTTTATTTAACTATTACCTATATCTCATAATTATACTATACTATATATTTAAATATATTTTTTTAATATTTTTATATAAACGATGATGTAACCCTTTTAGTGAGCACTTATTATATTTAAATAATCTTTATATTTGATTAATCAAATAAATATCTACCCCATCCAATGAATGAAGGCAAATATGCATTCATATCAGATAAAATGACTCCAGCAGTTGGATTTGCAGCATGAATCATCTGATTATCTCCTATATATATCCCTACATGTGATGCAACAGCATCAGTACCATTATTGAAAAATACTAAATCTCCTGGTATAACTTCTGAATAATCCCTACCCTTTACTGGAGCATTTAAAAATTGATCAGCAGCAACACGATATAAATTAGGCACAAGTCCAAGAGTTGTTTTGTATATATACCAAACTAATCCTGAACAATCAAAAGTATTTGGTCCTATAGCTCCCCATACATATGGCTTTCCAAGATGTGAATATGCTTCTTCAATAACGCTTCTAGCTGCTCCTGATGCATCTCCATAATATCCTCCTCCAGTAGTTCCATAAAGTTTTAAACTAGCTTTATTTAAGAAAGTAGTAATTTGTTTGTTTACGGCTAGTCCCCATTTGTCATCACAGTAATGTGGTGCTATTTCATTTACAAAATATCTATTATCACCCCAATAATAATCTCCATGCATCAATTCAGCAAATTGTTCAAAAGCTGTATTATAAGTATCATATAAATCCCATGAAACAGCTCCAATACCATTTCCATTAGCATCTTTTATTCCAGTATCATACATTATACCTCCACCATAGTTACCTTGTATGCTAAAAATATTATTATATTCTCCACCATACTGTTGTCTTATGTCAAAATCAAGGCCATAACCTGCATTTCCTCCTCCACATTCTATTACAGATACTGCTGCTGCATATATTGCATTTACTTCATACTTTTCTTGCATATTTAATAATTCTTGAGCATGTTCTTGTAGTATTGGAAATCCTTCTAATATTTCTTTAAATAAGTCAACATCATCAATTATATTTGGTTCTCCATCTTCTGTTTTAGTATAATAGTCATCCATTATTTCTATATAAAAACCTGGAGTTAGTACAATGTATTCATCTACATTTTCTATAAAAGCTTTATCAACATCTCTCATTATAATTCTAAGATCCGATTCTGTTGTTTTTCCAATTATTGTTCCTTCTTTTATATAGTCTCCTATATGATTTTCTGATCCAGATATTGAAATATAATTTGGCGCATCTACTTTTGCTTGTTCTATTGCTTCTGCTTCTTTTCTTGTTTCTTCATCTTGTATTTTCTTTAAATCACTACTTTTTATTTGTTTAACATAACTAGAGTTTTCTTTATTGTTAACATCACTCGGTATTTCTACTTTTATACCTTCTATTGTAATTTTATTTCCTTTAATATATCTGCTGTCCTCTTTTTGTTTTCCATGTTTTTCTTTTCCTGATATTACTCCCTTATATTCAGTTTCATAAAAGTCTTTATATGGATCTGCTTCTTTTGGCGCTGTTGCATCTATTGCTGATATTGTTATATAGCCTACATCTTTATATACTACTTTCTTTAATTCTCCATCTTTATCTGTGATAAGCCTTTCTATATCCTTTGTGCCAATTTCTTCTATCTTTCCTGTTACTGGTGAAAGAACATTTATATCTTCTTCAAATCCTTCTCCATGAGTTTGTTTATTTTCTTTTATTTCCTCTTCATCATATATTTCTTCTAATGTTGCCTTAGAAGGTACAAATACTCCATATCCCTCTGGATCTTGATGTATTTCTGCTGAAGGCCAAAATTTTGGTGTTTTATATTCACTTAAAGGCCACCTCAATACTCTTCTAACTGGATCCCTCAAATCTTCCTTTTCAAAATATCCTAATTCAACATATAACTCTTTTAAATCTCTTAATATGTATTGGGCATCAATTGAGTTGCTTCCTTCTAAAACTTCAAAAGCTGCTGTTAAATCTGTATCTGCTTCTACTAAAGATTTTAAAGAAGAATTTTGCTCACTTTTAGCTTTTTTTCTATCTTCATTATTTTCATCTGCTCTTTCAACACTTCCATCATATTTATACCACTCTATATTAGTAAAAAGATTTTTTGTTCTTGCATTTGTCATTCCTCTTCTTCCTTCTTGTTTCTGTGTGGCAGTAATTGATTGATTTTCATGTATATACACGTAGTCAGAAAATCCTTCGTATCCATCTCCTTCTTCTGATTCCAATGGCTCGCCTAATCCATCATTTTTTTCAGTTGTTTTTATTTCATATGCAGACCATTGATTTTCTTTTATAGTTTCCATTTCTGGTGTTAAAATCTTTTTTCCATCTTCTTCCGAAATATTATATTTAGACCATTTTTCGCCTGTTAATAAATAGTAATCCTTATCTTCTAATACATACTCTTCCCCTTGATCTAAATAGAAATATACATCTCTAAACCAATGATTTTCAGAATTTTTTATCATTGGAATATATGTCTTTACTTTACCTGTTTCTCCAAAAATCGTATTTAATTTGTTATAAAAATCTTCTGAATTATTTACTTCAGCATTTTTTGAACTAACATCTGCAACAACATTATATAAGCCGTATTCATCTATAAAAGCATGATTTTTACCCCATCTACCTTTTTTAACAACTTCTCCTCTTAAGTCATTAATTTTACCATCTTTACCAAAATATACTGAGCTAAAATCATAATCTCCTTTTTTAACTTTATATTTAGTTGTAGTTTCACCATTTTTTGTTTTTTCTATTTCTTCCACTAAATTAAAAACTGGAGTTCCATCACTATTTAAAGAACCTGATTTATTTAAACTTGAAGAAGTTGATTTTTTAGGACTGATCTGAACATATTGTCCACTTTCTGTTCTAAAAAAGGCTCTATGCTTTTCTTCTTCAGATTTTACTTCCTGTACTGGTATAAAATCATCCTCAGTAAAAATATATGGATTAGTATCATATTCTTTTCCAATTTCAATATCTCTATTTAACAAATATACTGTACCATTCACTGTTGTTGTTTCAGGAACTAAAAAATTAACTGTTGTTTTAATATCCGTTTTTAATAATAATATATTTAAGATTGGCTTTTTATAATATAAAACATCATTGTTATCTAATTGATCAAAAACATCTACACTTTCTACCGTGCAAGCTTCATCTGTGTAAGCTTTTGTTCCTTTGGCTATTTCTCTAACTAAATCTGGTGATCTTGTACCTTGATGTAATGCAACAAAAAGTTCTAAAGGTAATCCATATTTTCCTGGCCATCCGTCCATCTGGAAAGTATATGTTCCTCCAAACATATTTCTTTTAATATATAAAGTTCCTAAATTTCTATCTGTCTTTATAGCTTCTCTAAAAACACCTTGAAAAAAGTTTTCATCTGTTGCCAACTCATTGTCATCCCAAGTTCCCACTCTAAAGTTTAATAAACCTCTCATGTCTTGTTTAGTAAAAATACTTGAAATAATTGATTTATTTCTAATTCTATAAGTATATGCATCCATTCTTGCATATAATTCTATTAAATGTGGAAATTTTTTGTCTTTTATTTTATCTGGTAAAGATATTATTTCACCATCTTCATTAAAATTGCTTGGCTCTAATTTTTCATTAATATATCCTTCTGCATATAAGTCATATCCCCTATTTTGAATAACGTTAGCAGTTCTAGAAAATTCTTTATCGCCTAGCATTTTATCTTCTCCAAAGAAATAATCTCCTAATTCTTTAAAAAAGCCTTTAACAAGCTCCCCTGTGCTACCTGGGATATAAATTAAAGACACTACAATTCCAACAAGCAAAACAACAGCTGCTATAGCAGCAAATGTCCCTATAAATATCATTATTGAAGGACCTAAACCCATTCCTCCTAATAAAGCTCCTATCCCTTCGGCTCCTGCTCTAGTTGCCATTCGTTCTACACCTTCTCTTTTTAAAGCAGACAATGCAGCTTTATCTGCTTTTCCTCTAGTTGCTTTTTTACCTATTCCCGATGAAGAAAATTTTTGAGGAGATTCAGATATTGAAGATTTAGGTCTTGACGGTTTAGTTACTTTAGATTTAGGCTCAACAGATTTAGCATTTAAATCTTTTGAATCTTTTTTTGAGCTTTTATTCTCTTCAATTTTGTCTTTTATATTTTTAATATCGTCACCAATTTTTTGTGCATCTTGAACATTATCAAGAACGTCTCTTTTTTGAGAATCATCAGAACCAATAACCTCATCATTCTCAACATTGTTAGAATTATCATCCATTTAATTTTTCTCCTTTATTTTAATTTTTGCTTTTATATTTGTTCTTTTTTATCATTTAAATGTTTTTGTTCTTCTTTAAATTCTACTACTTGAGTAGGCATAGCTAAATTAACATTTTCAGATTCTATTATTTCAATTATTTTAAAAATAACAGTCTCTTGTATTTCTAAATATCTTTTATATTTAGACTCATTTATATAAAAGGAAACTCTTATATCTTTACTATAGACATTTAAATTTGTAAGTGCTACTATAATTGTTCTTTTTACTATTTGTTCATTAGATTCTAAAGATATTCTTATTTTACTCATAATTCTATATAATTTTTCAGCTGTAGTATCCATAGGAATTTGAAGATTAAAATCTATTCTTCTGTTTTCTATCTTACTATAATTACTAACAGAGGCATTTGTAAGTTTAAGATTTGGAATATATGCTAAAGCATTATTTATCAATCTTATTTTAGTATTTCTTAAAGTGATATCTTCTACAGTTCCCATAATTTCTTCTGAACCATCTTTAATTTCTATAAAATCTCCTATTACAAAAGGTTTTTCTGCTAAAATACTAGCACCAGATACAAAAGATTTTACAGTGTCTTGAATAGCCAAAGCAAGTATAGCTGAACCAATTCCAAGACCTGCTACCATCCCATTAATATTATATCCTAATTCTTTTGATATTAAAGCTAGTCCCATAATATATAATATTACTCGAACAATTTTAGATAAAAAATTATTCATAATTGTATTTGTTTCCACTGAAGTAAATTTTTTGTTTCTATTTTTTTCAGACAATTTAACCACAAAGCCTGAAGGTGAAATAATCTCTACTAATACATTTGTTCCAAAAATTATAGTAATAATTTTTATAATAATATTTGCATAAGATAATATTTTTAAGTCTTTTATCCATATTCGTGCAATTATATATATTCCTAAAAATATCATATAATTTTTAAGATGTTTTCCAGTTGAACTATTTTCAGGATCTTCTTTAAAATCAAATAATTTGTATCCTATTTTTATAATATATTTAACGATAAATTTTCTAAACAACACTAATATTAAAACTAATATTGTCCAAATAGTTGGATTTGTATAGCCAATAATTTTATTTAATATTAAATTTGAATAAAAGTTTATTGCTTGCATATTTCTTTACTAAAAATTTCCTTCTTTTCAATTATTTAATTGTAAAACGTACAACCGTTCCTTCTTCAACTACAGTATCTTTTTTAGGATTTTGTGAGACTACTGTGCCTGTTGTTCCTTCTATAATATAATTTAAATTAGCTTTATTTAAGGTATTAATAGAATTTGTTACATTTTTGTTTAATAAGTCAGGTACTTTTACTGTTACTTTATTTTCATCTTCTTTTATATGAAGATATATTTTACTTCCTTTTTCTATTTTTAGACCAGCTTCAGGAACTTGATTTGTTACAACTGTTTCTACTGGATTTACTAAGCTCTGAACTACAACATTAAAACCTTTTTCTTGTAATATTTTTCTTGCTTCACTAACAGTTTTATTTGATACATTGGGAATTTGTGATAAATTTTTCTTTAAATCTTCAACTTTTTCTCCTTCTTTTGTAATTCCTATTATAGGGAATATATCTAATAACATTTTTCTTACAACTGAGCCTGATATTAATCCTCCATCAACATAGCCATAACCTTTAGGATTTTTTTGTACTACAAGTAATGCTATTTGAGGATCATCTGAAGGTGCTATAGCACAAAATGATGCAACATACCCTTCACTTTCTCTTCCTGGTTGTGGTTCTGAAGTTCCACTTTTACCAGCAATCTTATATCCATCTATTTTAGCATGTATTCCGCAACCAGTATACATCATGTCCATCATTTCTTTTGAAGTTTCTTCGGAAATTACTTTTCTTACAGCTTTTGCTTCTTCTATTTCTGAGCTTCCAGTTTTAGAATTTGTTGTCTGTTTTATTATTTGTGGAGTATAAAGAGTCCCACCATTTGCTATCGTTGAAGCTGCATTAATCATTTGTAATGGAGTAATTGTAAATCTTTGTCCAAATGACATTACCGCTAATTCAACAGGTCCTACATTTTCAATATCATGTTTTATTCCTTCTTCTTCTCCAACTAATCTTACCCCTGTTTTTTCAAATAATCCAAATGCTTCCATATATTTATAATATGTGTCTTTTCCAATTCTTTCTACTAATTGCATAAAAGCAGGATTACAAGAATTTTTAATTGCGCCTCTTAAAGATAACTCTCCATGTGGATTATACCAAGACCAACAAGCAATATTTGTATCAACTACTTTATGTCTTCCTGTACAAGTAAAATCTCCTTCTTTATCAGGAACAGTTTTATTCTCTTCCAAACCAATGGCTGCTGTTACTATTTTAAAAACTGAACCCGGCTCATATCCATCTGTAATAGCCGTGTTTTTCCACATTTTTTGTTGAATACTTTGTTTGCTAGAATAACTTAACTTATTCCACTCAGCCTTAGTCATATCCAAAGGCATAAAAGGATTATTTAAATCATATGTAGGCTCAGTAGCTATAGCTAATATTTCTGAAGTTTGTGGATTCATTGCAATTGCTATTGAAGCATCATTACTATTATCTTCATGTGCATCTGATAAATATTTTTCTAATATACTTTGTATTTTTATATCAATAGTTAAATAAACATCACTACCATCTTCAGCTCCAATATTTTGATTATTTACAGTAGAATCATATAGTCCTGTGATAGCCCTATTTTTACCTTTTTTTCCTACTAATATATCATTTAATTCTAATTCTAAACCTTCCAATCCATTATTATCTGTGCCACAAAACCCAATAACATTTGCAGCAAGTTGTTTATATGGATAATATCTTTTAAAATCTGGATCTATATTTACACCATTGATTTCTTTTTCTTTTATATATTCTTTTAATTTATTAACTTTATCTTTTTCTTCTTTTTCTTTTATAAGTTCATAAGAACTCTCGCTATTAATTTTTTTTAAAACGTCCTCTATTTTAAGATCTAAAAATTCTGCCATTACTTTTGCAAAATCTTCTTTATCTAAATTTTCGTTATTATCTCTTAAAATATCTGGATTAATTGAAATTGTATCAACACTTAAGCTTTGAGCTAATATTTCTCCATTTCTATCTAAAATATTTCCTCTATTTGCAGCTATTGTACTTTCTGTCATTTGTTGATTAGAAGCTTTTTCTTCTAATTCTTTTCCTATAACAAGTTGCAAATACCCCATTTTAATTGCAATTATTACAAAAAATAACAAAAAGACAAATGCAATAACTACTATTTTATTATTTTGTGTTTTTATTAAAAGATTTATATCTGCTGTTGATAATTTTTTCTTATTAATACTATTTGTTTTTATTTTTTCAATATTAAATGCTTTAACACTTTGGTTTGTGTTGTTTTTTTTATTGTGTTTTGTATTATTTATTATTTTCTTTTTATTTTTTATATTTTTTTTCATAATATTATTATTTACTCGTATTATACCTTTTGCTTTTAGCTTTTAGCTTTTACTTTTTACTATTTTTTAAATATAGATTTTATAAGTTGCCAAAATGCAATATAGATTTGTTTTATAAGACCTAAAATGAAACCAGGTGCTGTTTTCTTTTCAATCTCTAAATTTATGCTATTTTTAATAGGTGGAATTAAATAAACTATCCATATTAAAAATAGTAAAACTATTACTGTTAATACTATAATTCCAGTCTTTTTCCAATCAATTGGTTCAGGAGCATTATATCCTAAACTTCTTAAATAAGCTCTTTCATATTTTTTTAAATTTTCTTTTATAACACGTTCTTCATTATTTATACGCTCTTGAGCTTTTTGTAATTCTTCATTTACCATCTTGTTATATTCTGATTGTGCTCTATTTTGTTCAAGTTCATCAGCCATTTTTTCATCTACTATTTTCTCACCAGATGAATCTTTTACATTATTATTTTGTGTTTCATTAGCAAAAACTTTTAAATCATATTCTCTCTTTTTATTATCATCAGACAATACACTATATGCTTCGTTAATTTTTTTAATATATTCTTCTTTTTCTTTCCTTTTTACAGGATCAGTTTCTAAATCAGGATGATATCTTTTTATTAAAACTTTATGTGCTCTTTCCAAGACTTCTTTTGAAGCATATCTGCTTATTTCTAATATGTCATAATATGTTTTCATCTTTATATACCTTTAAATATATTCTTTGATTTTTTAATAATTATTATTCTGCTATAGGTACCGGTACACTAAATTCTGCTAAAACATCATCAGCATTATAATTATTTGATTTATCTTTTTTTATAACCCTAACTGCTGAAAATACCAACGAATTAGGTAATTCTTTTTCATCAAAAAATCTTGCAAAACTTAAGTTTAATTTTAAAGTTTGATGTCCTGATAAATCAATTTTTTCTGTATAACTTAGTTCTGGCCTTGCATCTCCACTTACTGTTAATTGAATTTCAGGTGTTTCAGTAGTAAATTCCTTTAAAACTATATCATTTTCTGTTCTATTAGTTACAGTTACATCATATATTTCTTCAGAATAAAAAGATATTTTTTGTTTTATTTCCACTCTTATATAGTCATTTTCAAAAAAAGAATTTAATGGGATTTTCCCTATATATCCAGCTACTGATAAATTTTTCTTTCCTGACGCACTTTCATTTATAGCCATTTTAAGATCTATAAAAGAATAATCAGAATATGTTAATCCTGTCGCTAAAAAATCTTCAAACACTTTAACTTGATATATATATGTTGACCCAACTTTTGAATATGGGATAACCTCATATCTTGAATCTTTAGGAAAATTAGTTTTTGCATATTTACTAAATTCTTCAACATCGCCAAAGACTGTTGTTTTACAATCATCTGATAACATATTATATGCATCCTCATATTCTCCCTTACTAGATTTTTCTGCAAAATTAACTATAAGTGCTTCACTTTCTATAAAAACTTTTGAAGGAACTTTTGATTCAGGTTGTAAAACTAATGCAAAAGGATCTTTAGTTACAATAGGCTCCTCCTTTTTATATATGCTCAAAAGATAATTGAATAATAATACTATAATAATAATTAATACCACTATAAATATTTTTAATTTATGTTTTTGAAAAAACTCACTTATTTTTATTTTTATATTACCAGATTCTTTCAAAATTTCCTCCTATTTTATTCTGTATTCTATATTTTATTTTTATATTATTGTCTACTTATTTTCTAGAAAAAGAAAACTTATAATCATTTAATCCATATTCTTCAAAAATAAATTTCATTTCCGTTTTACTTCTAGAGTCTTTAATGCTTTTTATATCTATTACATAAATATACAAACTTCCTACTCTTTCAAAATTTTTAATTACATAACTTGCATCTTCAGGAAATTCTCCTTTAAAGTAATCTTCCATAACTTCTTGTTTAGGAAAAAAGTTTTCTTTAAATTTATCATCTAATCTTGCATAAATTTCACTAAATTTTTTATTTTCAATATTATCAAAAATATCACCAAGATACACTTTCATTCTTTTCATTTCACTCTTATCTTTTACTTCCTCAACAGTATCTTCAAAATCACTTTGATTAAAATTTTCTGCATATTCAGGAAGTTCAACATTAGAATTATCTAATTTTTCTTTAGTTTTTAAAGTTATAATTATAATTACAATTAGAGCTATAATAATTATAATTACAAAAGCAATTATAGTAATTTTTTCGACTGAATTTTTCTTTTTCTTTTTTTCTTTTTTTTCTTTAAAATTATCATATGTTTCTTTACTTATATTAATCATTTTCACTCCTACTTTTTTTATATGTTTTATTAAAAGCCCTACATATTATATTAATTAATTAATTATTTATTTATTTATTTATTTTTTAATTATCCGGTTTTATTGAATTGTCTTCTTTAGAATTGATATTTTCATTATTATTTTCTCCAGTATTGATATTTACTGGATTAATTTCTCCTGAGCTAATATTTTCATTATTATTTTCTCCAGTATTGATATTTCCTTGATTAATTTCTCCTGAACTAATATTTTCATTGTTATTTCCTTCAATATTAAAATTTTCACTTGATATTCCAGGATTGTCTATATCCGGATTGTTCATTAATTCTTCCAATTTATCTTTAAACCTTTTTACTTCTTTTTCTTTTTCTTTCAATTTACCATTTTCTAAAGAAATTCTTTCCTTTTCTAAACCCTTCAACCTTTTTTCTAAATCTTCTATAATATTTGTATTTTCAGATTTTTTTGCATCTTCAAGAGCTATTTTTACTATATTATAATTATCTTTTAAATTTGTATTTTCTTTTTCTATTTTTTCTAACTCATCCTCAGCTTTTCTTAATTTATCTTTTATTTTATTAAAGTTTTCTTGAATTTTAGGATTATCTACTTTGTAATCAGTTTCGCTAGAATTTTTTCCAAATTCAGGTTTATTAAGCTTGTACTCGCCATCATTAGTGTCTTTTCCAAATTCAGGATTTTTAATCTCATCCTCTAGCCCCTTAAATAAATCATCTAAGTCTTCCATGTTATGTTGTGATTCTGGAGCAGTTCTTTCACCTTGTTGTGAGACAGGATTATTTAATGTTTTTTCATTAATATCTCCATTTTCTTCACTGTATTCTTTTAATGCCATGGCTACTTCTGAAGTTTTTAGAACATTTTGAACATTGTCATAGTCATATGTTAACTTCTTAATATCACTTTCTAAACCATTATATTGCTCCATATCTTCCATTTGTTTCTTTTCCATAATCATACTTCCAAAATTTCTACCTTCTAATGTATCAAAACTCTCTCCTAACATAGTTCCTTCTTTTGGAAGTTTTCCATTCATTAAACTTTCTTCTAAACGATATGCCATTACTGTTGCTTGAGCTTTTGTTAAACTCTTATCACTCATTACTTTTTCAAGATATTTTTTTCTTGCTTGTTCATATTCTTTTAATAATTTCCCCGAATTTGATTTATCTCCAACCATTCTGAACCAGCTTTGCATTTGATCTATTCCTTCTTGAGTTTCTAACTCTGGAACCTCTCCATTTATCATTTGATTTATTCCATATGAATTAATAGCTTCTTTTGCAGCATTTTTCGTATTTAATATATATCTATCTTTTTTATTCATTTTACCATATTTTTCATTTCTTTTACGTCTAGATTCTCGTCTTTTATCAAGCATTTCTCCTACATCTTTTGATGAATTTATTAATGCATAAGAAGTTAAAGCATCACCACTAGCAATTGACCATATTGCTCCACCTACAGTAGCTACATTCCTAATTAAATTTTTTGAATATAAATTATTTAATTTATTAAATACACTTTTTGGTTTACTTGTCTCTTTTAACTCAGGTATTTCATTTATTTTTTCATCTATTACTTTTGGATCAAGTTTAATGTTTTGCGTATTTTTAGTATCTTCTACATTTGTATCAAAACTACCCACATTCTCTGCTGTATTTATATCTAAATCATTATTTGTTTCTATATTTTGAGATGTTGGTTCTTTAAGTTTAGGTGGTAATTTTGTGCTTTCTGTACTTCTTTCAAATAAACGAGGTTTTTCTTGTTTTTCAGCACTTCTTTTTAATCTTTCAGATGTCTTATCTAACATTCTATTAACCATTGTTGCTTTTGCTAACTGTCCACCTGCTGGTAATTTTTCACCATCTGTTATATTAAATATTTGTCTAATTATTTTTTCACCTTCACCAATGAATCCTAAACTCATAATAGCTATAATTGTACCAGGAATTGTAGAAGTGAATGTACCAAAAATGAAGTCTCCTCCTTCACCAACATCTACTGATATTTTAAAAGCAAGTGTAAAAAATACCGAAAAAATTAAAGCATGAAAGGTTTGTATAAAAACATTAAATATAAAGACATGCATCCAGGTATTTAATGCTTGCGATTTGTTATCTGCAATTTTATCTATTGAGTAAGTTATTGTAATTAAAGGTGAAATCATAATTAAAAATGCAATTTTAATCATTCTTTTTATATATATAAAAGTATATTTAAATGTTTGTATTGTAATAGTTGCTAATATTATAGCAGATGAAAGTTGTCTAATAATATTTAAAGGTGTTAAAATATAACCCATCAGTTTTAAAATAGTAGCAGCAAAATCCATTCCATCTAAATTTGCCATAGATGCTTTTTCAATAATTCTAACTAAAATATTATTTCCAGTTATAGATGCTACAATTATTATACCTAATAAAGCAAGCAAAGCTAATGAAATCAACCAATTTACAAACATTTTATAATATTTAGCTCTTGATTGACCTGTGCTTGCTATTACTGCTCTAATAGAAATGTATATTAAAACGCCTAATAAAATTACTACAGAAATTCCTGATAAAGTTACAAACCATTTAGCAATTGCTGTTCTTAATGATAAGATATCTGATCCTCCTGTTGAAAAATCAAAAAAATCTATACTTAATATAGGTATTCTATTATAAAAAATATCTGCTGGTGTAACTATAAAACTTGTATTTCCAAGCAACTTAAATAATAAAGATAATATTAAGTAAGGAACAACAACAAATAATAGCCCTCCTATTGCTACAGGAATCCATAAGAATATTCCTAACAATCCATTTAACATTCCCATTATGATGTCACCAGCTGTCTTTTGTACTCCTGAATTGTTTTCTAATTCAACCTCTGAATCTGATGCAAAACTACTATTATATGTCCCTACTAATGTTAAAATAAACAAAAACATTATTATTATTTTTAATATTTTTTTTAAATTATATTTAAATAAATTTTTCTTTTTACTCATTTCTTACCTTTATCTCTATTATTCTTACTTTTATCTTCATTTTTTTGTAACTTATTATATCTTATATCTTTTTTTATTAAGATTAAACTATAAATACATTATAATTTTCTAGATCTTTTAACTACTTCTTTATATCTTATCTTTTCCCCAGCAACAGTAGTATTCTTTTCAAAATCGTCTATTTTATCTTTAGTAATTAAATCTAAATATTTATGCATTAAAGTCCTATCTATATCTGATAAAACATCATAATCAAAATCTCTTTTATTTAAAATATCATTTTGTAATTTTGCTACATGTTCCTTAGCTTCAAACTCAGACTTTCCGGTTTTTGTTTGAAATTCTGCAATAGCTTCCTTTTTTGTGTTTTTATAAGATGCTTCAAGTTTTTCTCTTGAAGTAGATCCAATGGTACTGGCATATTCTTCAAGAAAATCTGTTTTAAATTCTTGTTGAAAAGCTACATTTTGATTATCTAATTCTTCTGCAGAAGTCTTTTCTTCTTTTTCTGAAGAATTACTACTTACTTCTTCTCCTAATTTATCTTTTCTTGTTCTAATAGCTTTAAATTGCTCAGCTTCATTATTTAAGTTTTTTTCATATACAGATTTTGAATATGGAGTACATCCTTTTTTATGTTTCATTTTATTTCTTTTAGTTTCTACATTCTTTATGGCCCAATCAGCTCCTTTATATCCCATAGTTCCAGCTTCTACCATTCCAACTTGTGGTGTAGCATGTGAAGCAGTCGCAGTAATCCCTGCAACAGTTGTCTTTAATGCTGTTTTACCTATTTTTTTACCCATTCTCTTAAATGTTTGCTTATTTAAGTTTTTAGCTTTAGTAATTGTATACTCTTTCATTGATGTTCCTAACCCCTTAAGTGGTCTTTTGTCATAGATTTTTTCAAGATTTTCTCTTCTTTTTGCTTGCTTCTTTTCTTTTTCCAATATGTCTTTTTCTGTAAGTTTTTTCTTACCTTCTTTTTGTTTATCTTCCTCTTTTTTATCTTTTTCTTTATCCTTAATTTTATCTTTAAGATCTTCTTTTGAACTATCTAATATTTTATTGTCTTTTTTATTTATATTTTCTGATGTTTGTGTTTTTAAAGGAATCTTCTTTTTACTCTCAGCTTTATCTATTGTTTTTAAAATTGGTGCTTTTTTAACAAAATTACTTCCAACTTTTTTAAACTTATTTGCTTGGCTAAGCATTCCTAATAATAAAGCCGTATTTCCTTGAACTTTATCTGCGGATATTCCAAATAATGAACCAATTATTGTTTCAGAATCCCATAAAAATTTAAGTCCAGAAACCAATAATATCATTGCAGGAATAGCAGCTGTTCCCTTTGAACCTGCTGCTTCTACTATAATAGATATAAAAGATACATATGTTAAAGCATGAATTACTTGTATTAAAACTGTATAAACAAACATTTTTGACCAAGCAAGTAAACTTTTTGCACTACCAGATCTTCTATTAACAGCATAGGTAACTGCAACTAAAGGAGAAATTACTATTAAAAATGAAACCTTTAGAAGCCTTTTAAAATAGTATAGAAAGAAAACTAAGCCCATGGCTGAAATTATTATATACAAAATTAAAGATTGAGTTCCAATAAGAACATTAGTATTAAAAATACCTTTCCATAATTCCATTGTTAATGAATCATCCCATGCACCTGCAACCGCTTCTTTATAAAAAGCTGAAACAATAGTATTATTTAATAAAATAATAGCTATTATAAAAATCCCCATTCCAAAAAGAACTAATAATCCTAAAAGATAATCCTTTATCATCTTTTTTGTTTCCGCTTCCTTCTTAGGGTCTTGTTTTAAAGTTCTTAAAACTGAATTTATTGCAATATATATAAGCACTAATATTTCTACGACTATTGCTACTCCAAATAAAATGACAAACCATTTGGCAACATTTTCATATAATGCATTTGCTGTAGCATCAACTTTTGATCCAGTAAAAACATTTAGACTTGTTAACTCATATTGATTAAAAATAAATGTTTCAATAGTTATAGCTGCAGCCTGTCCTCCAATTAAAAGTCCTATTATAAATGAAATTGTTATAAGAACAAGTGCTATAATAGCCCTAAGCAACATTAGAATAATAGATATAAATCCTGGTAATTCAACTTTATCATCATCAGATGCAAAAACGCTAGAAGAATAACCTATAACAAGAATACTTATTGCTAGCATTATAAACATAATTTTCAAAATTGTTTTTTGTCTTTTCTTTATAATTTTATTTCCTCCTAACTCTTTTATGTTATTATTTTTCTTTTTCTCCAAGATTCTTTACTTGCGGATTTTCTTCTAATTGCTTCTTTTCTGCTTTTGCTCTATTATCTGTTTTCTTATTTTTAGACTGTGATTTATTATTATTTTTGTTTTCTTTTTGTGATTTATTATTATTTTTGTTTTCTTTTTGTGATTTATTATTTGTTTGTTTGTTTTCTTTTTCCGATTTATTATTTGTTTGTTTATTTTCTTTTTTCGATTTATTATTTGTTTGTTTATTTTCTTTTTCTGTTTTATTATTAATTTGTTTATTTTCTGTCTTAGCTCTGTCGTTTGTTTTCTTGTTTTTAGGCTGTGAGCTTTTGTTTCTTTTGTTTTCTGTGTTTTTTTGAAAATTTTTAATTGTTTTTTTATTTTCTTTATTTATTTTTATTTCTACTTTATCATTTACTACATTAGCTTGAACAAAATGTGGTTTACCTTTTTTTCGTTGAAAAGCTTTACTATTAAACTGGAAGTTTCCTAATAATCCATAATAAAGACTTTTTGGTATTGAAGAATCCACCAAAGCTATTGGGAAAAACAATATTCCTGCAGTAGCTTTTAAGCCTGTTTTTCCTAATTTTTTAAAATCTTCAATTGTTTTTTTATATTCTTCTTTTCCCTTTTCTCCTTTACCCATTTTGAATTCTTTAATTACAGATTTTTTAAATTTATCATAGTTACCTTCTGTTAGTTTAATCTTTTTCTCATCAAAATCAAAATAATATTCTCTGCCTTCTATTCTACGTCTACCCTTATCATCAACAGTCCCCATATTCTTTACAACTCTTTTAAATCTATTTGAAGTATATTGTGCTTTTCTAACCCCTTTAACTATTTTATTAGTTTTAATCATTTTTGATCTTTCTAATAATCTAATTCTATCTTTTTCTTCTTCTGTTAAAGGAAGATTTCCAGAAGGATCCATTCTATCTTTAATTTCCTCATCTGAATAGCCTTTTAGTTTTAAGACTTCTTCTATTTGTTTATTTCTTTTCTTTTGTCTATTAATCTCCCCCATGGTTTCTGCAGGAAGTCCTGCCTCAACACGTTTTTTTCTTATTTTTTCTTCCATGCTTTCTTTTAAATTATATGCTCCTCTAAATGCTGTTGCACCAACTGTCCCTGCTACTGCTTTGATTGGTTTTATTACTGCAGATGAAACCTTTTTTATTGCTCCTCCTTCTAGATTCTTTTTATTAAATAACGAACCCACTGCTAAACCTGTAGCATAATCTTTTAATGTTGATTTTTCTAAAACATTATCTAGAGTACTATGTCTCTTAGCTCCTCTAACATTAAATATCTGTCTTATTATTTTATCTGCTTCTAATATAAACTTTAATAAAATAAACATTATAATAAATCCTACTATACTTTTAGATGCTAATGCATATGTTATTGGAATAAAAATTAAATAAACAAAAGCATGAATAGATTGTATTAAAATATTAAATGTATATTCTTTAATCCACTCTATTCTAACATTAGATTTGCCTTTTAAAGTTTTTATAATTAAATCATATATCATTAAAAGTGGGCCTAATAGAGAAAGGAAAAACACTACTAAAAATCTTTTTATGTACATAAGAACAAACTTCAACGTATACCAAATTAAAACAATATACATTATTGTAGCTGGTATACCAACCGTTAATTTCAAATTATAAGCTCTTGTTCTTAAAGTTTCCAATATAGTATAATTTCTACCCATATCTGTTTCAATCAATGATCCTCCCACTGATTCAGCAGCTGTATCTGCAAATTTTGATAATAAATCTATAATAGTTGTATTTGCTTGTAAAATAACTATCATATATATCAATATAAGTAGCATTTCTACAAAAGCTTTTGCCCAACTTATTGCTCTTTCTTTATATGTAGCTTTTTTCATACCAACAGATTCAATCACTGCCATAATAGCATTAATTATTAATGCCATTAACAATAATAATAATCCTAAACCGTATAGTGTTATAAAAATTGAAGCAAAATAATCTTTTATAATTAACAAAGGTCCATCTTCTAATTCAATTTCTTCTTCATAATCCTCACCATATAGTTCTTCCATCTCTAATCCTGTTGGACTATATTTTAAAAGTCTTTTTCTTACAGAATCCTTACTTTCAAAAAAGTTTACGTTTAAAGCTTCTACCCTATTAAATATTATGTTTTCTATGTTTACAGTTCTTTTTGAATCAGTATAAAATGCAGCATTATTTTTTCTATAACTTCCTGAACCCACATTTTTTACTGTCAATGAATCAAAAGCTTCTGATAATAAAACTTCAGCTAATATTCCAAAACCTAAAACTCCTAATTTAAATACGGAAGCAGCTAATCCTAATAAATAATCAGTAATTTCAAACAAAAATTTAACAATCCACTTAAAAAAATTAGTTTTACCTTTCGCAGAATGTCCTGCTGAAACTCCTTTATAAAAAAAATCTCCTGATGATGACATTTTTTTAAAATCTGATAAAAGCATATTACTTTTTGTAGATGAGCTGGAACTAGCTAATCCTGTTGATATTCCTGGAGTAGTAACATCAACATAATCTAAAGGATTAACAGCTTTTCCATTATTTTGAATTTCAAAATGAAGATGTGGACCAGTTGAAAGTGTTCCCGTTCCACCTACATAGCCTACTATTTGTCCAATTTCAACTTTGTCTCCTACTTTTAAGTCTGACGGTCTCATCATATGTACAACCAACCAACTATATCCATCTTCTCTTTGAACTTTAAGCATATTTCCACTTTCTATACTCGCTGCTGAATAGACAACTGTCCCTGAAGAAGCAGCTAAAATAGGTGTTCCTTCTGAAGCACCTAAATCAACTCCTGTATGAAAATCAGAATAAGGACTTCCATTAAGGATAAAAGATCTAGGTCCAAATCCTGAAGTTATTGGTTTAGGCACTTCCAAAGGATTTGCCCAAGCAGTACTACTTGCTTTGCTCGAACTGTTTTTGTCTTTACTGTTTTCTTTATCTTTATTATTTTCTTTCTCTTTATTATCTGATTCTTCTGTTTCTTCTTCATTATTAAAAACATTTTCATTAAAATATTCACTAAAAGCTAAAGATTCTATAGGATACATAAGTAATATAATTACTAATAAAACAAATGCTATTAGCTTAATTCCGATTTCTATTAAATTTTGCTTAACTTTTATCTTCATATTTAAAATTTTTTCTTTATATAATATAAAGTCTTCCTTTTTATATTACTTTAATTTTTACATCATCAAAATATAAAAAACCATCTTTTATATATTTTAATTCTAAGTTGCCTTCTCCTATATATACATCTACAACAGAACCTGTATTAATATTAATTTTAAAGATTCCTTCATCAGCTATAGAATAAAATACATATTCTTTAGTTAATAAAAGATTATCTGCAACTTTTGCTGTATTTATATTAAAATTTTTATTTCCTATCTTAGAAACAATAGAAACATCACTAAAAGTATAATTTGTAGAATTTAAATTAAAATATACAGTATATTTGTCCATTTTTTCTAACACTTTATATTCTTTTTCTTCTTCTCTCGCTTTCTTTAAATAGCTTTCCTCAACATTAATATTTTTATAGATATCATTATCACTATATATTTTTTCAGGCCATGAAAAATTTAATTTTAATTGTTCTTCTGCAATTCTTTCAATTTCTTCTTTCATAACTAAATTAGTATTCTTATAATTTACATTTTTAAACTTTTTTAAATTATCTACAGAAAATTCCTTGTTTTCATTATAATAATTTGAATAAAGATAAATACCATTTTCATTGTCATATTCTTTAAAATATAACCTTATTCCTAAATCTGCATAAATTAACTCTAATCCATCGCTATCATAAGAATATTTTGTATAAGATGGGTATACCATTGTAGTATTAGAAATAAATTTTTTTAAATCACCAGATTGCAAATATATTTTATAATATTGCCAAAAAACCTCTAAATCTTCATTATTTCTTAAATATGCAGAAGCTTGATGGTTTTTAGTATCAAAAATTATATAATAATCTTTAGTTTTATAAGCTAATAAATTATTTTCATTATAATTAGGACTACCTAAATTCATTATAATACTGTCACTATCAGTTTGAACATTTATGCCTTTTATTATGTTAGACTTATATTCATCAAAAAATACCACATTTATTATTCTATCAAAAGATTTTTTTATTTTTATTTGTCTTTGTGGAAAAACATAAAAGCCATCATAAATATAATATTCTCCAAAACTTTTTAATTCCATTTTAGGATTTTTTATAATATTTAATAATTCTACAGAAGCAACTGATAAATTTATTTCCCTCTCATTTATAGTTACATATGACTCAATTTTTGTATCAGTACTTTCTGTTTTTCCTTGATCTCCCCAAGGGATATTTGTATCTTCTTGAATTTTTGGCTTTGCAGAAAATAATGAAAAGAGTACATATATAATAAATACCCCTGCAATTACAATAAAAAATATAAACTTCTTTTTATTTTTTAAATCAAACATTATTTAAATTTTCCACCTTTTAAAAATTCTTCTGAAGATCTAATAACCATTAAATCTCTGGTATCAAATACTCCTTTTACTATTTTTTCTACTCTACCAAACATTGATAGTAAAAATAGTCCTAAAATTGGGCTTGCCGACACAATTGCTCCTACACCCACTAAATACAAAAGATACATAAAACAATGAAGTGGTTGTAAAAAATATGCATAAAAATATTCTCTATAAAATTTACTTAAAACTTGACTTTTATTATCTTTTAACTTATCAACAGCATATGTTACTGTTATTAAAGGAGCAATTATTGTTAATAGCCCCAAAGAATAAAATCTCTTCAAATAAACTATTACAAATCTTATATAAATTACAATTAGTAATATATATGTTAAATTAGTCATTGCTGTATTAAATGATCCTAAACTACCCCCACCTTTTCTTACAAGTATTTCAAAATTATTTTCATCAAAAGAATTAATTACTCCAACTCTTGCTTTTGAAAACACTTTCACAATTACATCATTTAAACCAGTAATCATTGCTAGTATAAAAGGTAATGTAAAAACCATAATAAAAGATATAACAACATTTATCATCGTATTTTTTATATTTGCATGTTTTTGAGGAGTTCTTAACCCTGCATAAACTAAAATCATATTTATAGCCAAATATATCATTACTCCGCAATAAAAGTATAATTGCTATTCCAGCCATAACTACATACCATTTTGCAACATTTACTTTAATAAGAGTATTTAAATCTGTCTTATTTGAATCAAAATCAAAAAAATTAGCATTTAAAAGCTCTATATCTCCAAAAAACAATTTATCCAACGTGAAATTCTTTGTATACTCCTCTTTATTTATAAAATCATTATTATCAGTGCCAGGATAATTTACAACTTTTTCATTTACAAAGGTACTAATCATTTTATCTATAACAATTCCAAAAACTTTCCCAATCATAATAAAAATATTAGGAATAAGCATTAAAATAGCTTGTCCTGCTCCAATTGGTTCAGGAGCACTATCCTGTTTCATTTTTGAAGTTCCAGAAAATAATAAATTTTTATAAAAATCATCACTAGGTTTAATATCTTTATCTTCTTTTTTGCTGTTTTTTATTTCACTTTTAGTTATATCTTCAGCATAGGAAATATTAATCGGATATATAAAATCAACTACAAAAATTACTAATAATATAACTACAATTAATTTTATAATTTTTTTATTCATAATCTCCCATTTGTTCTTGTTTTCTTTTTAAAATTTCAACTTGTTTTGCTAAATTTGTTTCAACAAACTCAAATTCTTTTTTAGTTGGTTCAATTGAAATAATTGCTGTATCTTCACCTATTTTTAAAAGACCTTGACCAACGCTGGCTGTTGTTAAAAATGACGCCTCTCCACCACTTAACTTAAAAACCTCTCTAATATAATCTATCTCTGATGCATCTTGAGATAAGAAAAGTTTTGTTTCTGAAGATGTTAAAACAACTTGAACTTCTGGCATTTCATAAAAATCTTGAAATCTTTGTGAAATAATTGCAAGAGAAACATTTCTTTTTCTAGCACGTCTTGCTGTTGTGTTTAAAAAGTCAACTGCTTCAGGGAAAGGCAATAACATCCAGGCTTCATCAACAATAACTCTTTTCATCTTAGCTTTACTCTTATCTTCACTATTTTTCTTTACATATTTTTCCCAAACCCATGATAAAAGAATTTGTTGTGCTAAAGGTCTTGCAAATCTTTCTTCCAATTGTGAAATATCTAAATTAATAAAAGGTACATCATCACTAAGCAAATCAAAAGTAGATTGACCATCAAAATAACCTAATTGGCCTCCTAATGATCTAACATACTGTTTCATAACTTTTAATAAATATGAAAAATGAAAATTATAATCCGAAACATTATTCATTTCTGCGTTCTTTGCCATTGTATGATACCATGATTCAATTGTTGGCATATCTTTTTTTTCTTTTGTTATAAATTCTAAAGAATCTTCATCAATATTACTATCTTTATAAAGACTAGCAACTCTATGTGTTATGCCACACCTTTGATATTCTTCAAAAACAGCTTCTGAAATAATCTGTTTTGTTACCTCTGTTACTTCTTGTGATTTAGTACTTCCTCTTGCCATTGTCAATAATATTTGAGTAACATCCTCAACTTTTGATTCAACATTTAGAACCATTTTTTCTTTTCCGGTAATTTCATCTTTTATAATTTCTGGTTCAATGTCAAAAATATTTAATATTGTATTAGAAGTAGGACTAATTGTAACATTAAATCCTCCTAATACCTCTGCTAGTGCCGTATACTCACCTTCAACATCTAATGCTAAAGATGATATTCCTTGTAACACAGCAGATCTAGCTGTTAAGGTCTTTACTGTAACAGATTTTCCAGCACCAGATTTACCAAATATAACCATGTTATAATTTGTTAGTTCTCTACTAAAATTATCAAAGAAAATTGGAACCCCTGTCTGTCTATTAAAACCTAAAGGAATTCCAGTATTATGTCCTATATTCGAATTAAAGAAAGGAAATACTGTTCCCATTGAACTTCTATCAAATGTATGAGAAATTTTTATTTTATTATCATTAAATGGTAAATTTGATTGAAAAGCTAAATCTTGCATTGCCCATGCTGGTTTAGCAACAAGTAAAGTTCTCCCCATTGCTGAAGAAAACTCTTCAGTTAATCTATCTAATTCTTCTAAAGAATATGCAAACATTGTAGAAACAATTGAAGCATTAAAAAGGCTATTCCAACCAGCTTCTATCTCATCTCTTAGCTCTTCTCTTTCTTGCTTTTTAATAGTTAAAGATCTTGCTCGATTTACATCTCCACGATCTTGAGCAACTACTATTTCTGTAATTAAGGTATTTATCTCTTTATTTAAATCAGCTTGAGATAAAGAAACAGGAATAGCATTTATAAATACAGAAACATTTATATCACCAAAATTATACAGGTCTCGTAAAAACTCAGGAAAAATAGTTGTTCTTGGTAATGATGTAACAACCATTGATCTTGCATATTTACTTCTATTTGAAATAATTTCAATATGATTAGTATATGTAGTATCAATTCCACCAGGAGCAATTAATTGTTTAATACCTTTTACATTTTTTAATAATACACCTTTTTTAGCATCTTCTTCAGCCATATATTTCTCTCTTTCTTATTTTTCAGAGATCTCATCAAGTTCAGTTTCATCCACTCCTTTTAGAGCACTTTCATAAATTACTTGATCTAATTTATCTCTATAACCCTCAATATATTCTTTTGCTGCTTCTTTAACTTTAACTTGTTTATTTGCTTTTTCAGCTTCTAATTCAGCTCTTCTTTTTTTACTAGCCTTCACAATACTACTTGTAGCTAAATCTACAGCATCTAAAGATATTTCTTTTTCTAATTTTTCTTTTCTCTTTTCTAAAACTTCTTTTGCTGTAGTATAAAGCGCATCATATTCTGCATCTAAATGATTTTCAATTGTCATAAATTCAGTAGCATCCCTATTATATGCATTAAACAACAATTCTATTAATTCTTCAGAGTTTAAAACTCTTGAACTTACTCCCGAAGACATTAAAGCACTACTCAAATTTGAACATCTAGTATATAGCTCATCAAAAACCATATCTTGTATTTCTTCTTTAGAATAATTAGCAATTTTTGGTCCAATTTCTGCTGTATAATATGAAACCACAACATAAGCTTTTTGATGTAAAACATTTTTACTGTTACTTAATCTATTTACATAACTAATAGTATCTTCAGCATATTCTTTAATATTAATTTTTCTTCTTTTATCACTTAATTCTTTTTCAACATAAAAATTATTACCATTTTGTTTTTCTTTTTGAATAGCAATATCAGATTCTTTGATATCTTCTTCTATGTTTCTTAATCTATCTTTATAACCATTAATTAAATTATCATAATTTAATCCTCTTGTTTGAATATATAATTGTACTGGATATTTAATAATATTTAAAAATTGTTGAAAGCCTTCTTCAATTGAAAGTTTTTCTTCTTCAGATCTTAAATCAAAATTAATTCCATTACATGCAAGAACCATAATATATTGTGTCTTGTCTTTTCTTAAAATCATTCCATCTACTACATTGTCAAAATCCATGAAATTATATATACTTTCAGTATTTAAAACTCCATGAAATTTTCCACCAACAGCAGTTTCTTTTTTTTCTGAATCTTTTTCTTTAGGACCTTTTACTCGGTCTACACTATCAAAATCTTCATCCTTTTTGCTTTTATAAAAAAGATAAGTTCCTAATACAATAGTAAAGCCAAAGGCTATTAAAACTGTTAGCATTGTAATTATTTGTATAAGTGATGATACCATTCTAGTCCTCCTTCTCTAAAATTTTTAGAGAACGTCTTTTTTTAAATTTTATATATTTCATTATTGCTTCATCTACATACATTCCACTAACTAATTTTGTTACTGGAATATTAGTAATTTCTGGAATTTTTATTGTTCCAAGAAGAAATCCTAATACACCAAAAAGAATAGCTGAAATTAACATTCCATATGTTGGGAAAAAAGCACTTAAAAATATTCCTATTATAAGTCCAATAACAATTCCTATTACAGTTGTTATTATAGACCTACCATCAAAGATATATAATATTTTTCCTTCATTTTTAGATTCTCTTGGTATTTCGTGTTTTTGCATTTTTACTCCAATATTAGATTAGAAAATAATTTTGTTAAATAAGTCCAAATAGGATATGCTGATAATAATACTACTGATGATATTAAAAATCCAACTAACTTTGGTTGTAATTCAGCTTTAGCTTTAGGATCTCCAGTTGTTTTAAAATATTGAATTCCCAAAAACATTGAAGCTCCAATTACTACTGCAACTCCAATCCAATATAACATATTAATAATGGGCTGAATTTCATTTGTTATTTCCTTACCTATTTTATCTTGATCTCCGCCTGATCCTTGAGATATAAAATTTTTAAATAATATATATATATTTCCAACACTGAAACTTTGTGAATTAGATTCAGCATAAACATTTTTTGATGTAAATATAGTTAAAAAACTTACTAATATAATTATAACTACAATTGATTTCATTATGTTCTTTTTCATTTAATCTCCATTTTTATATTATTTATAAATTAAAAACAATATAATTAGTTCTTATTATATAAATCATATTTTAACAAAAAAAAATCTTTTTTAACACTTTATAACACCATTATTTACAAAATGTAATATACTTTTAATAATAGAAACCATTAATAAAAATAATTAATTAAAAGTTAATTTACTTTTATTACTTTTATTATTCTTTTAATAATTTTTTTTATTATCTTTTATGTTAAATTTATATTAAATAATTTTTTTATAAAGAAAAAAACTACTAAAACAAAAGAATTTATTATATAATAAAAAAAATAGTTAATTCTATTTATTAAAATTAATAATAAAAGGAAATTTAAATGAGTAAAAAAAACAAAAAAACAATTATTAAAATAATATTTATAGCAATATTTTTTTCTTTTATACTTTCATCTTTTTTTAATATAAGTATTGCAAACGACGCAAGTGGAGGAATAGGACCTGGAAATGGAAATCCTAATATCACAGAAATAAAAGATATTGTAAATAAAATATTAGGAATTCTTATTTTTGTTGGAGTAGTTGTTTCTGTTGTTATGATTACAATACTTGGTGCAAACTACTTTACCTCAGCACATGATCCAGAACAAAAAGCAAAAGTCAATGAAAGAATGCAATCTATTCTTTTAGGAACAGTCTTAGTTTTTGGAGCAACAGCCATATTAACTATTGTATATAAAATAACTAAATCATTAGAATAATAATTTTAAAATATAAGAATTGAGAGAAATAAAATGAAACATTTTTTTAAAAAAATACTATTTACTTTACTAATTATCTTTACTTTAATAATACTTTCTAGAAATAATGCTTTTGCCTTTAGTAATTTACAAAACGATATTCAAGACCCACGTAAAACACCTCCAGAAGGAAAAATACTTGAAATTGTAAATCCAATTTTAACTTTAATACAAATTATATCAATTGGTATATCAACTGGATTAATTATTATTGATGGAATTAAATTATTAACAACTACAGATAATTCTGAAAAAGCAAATCTTAAAAGAAAGCTTTTTTATTATATTGTTGGAGGTATCTTAGTTTTTGCACCTACAACAGTATTTAAATATTTATCATCACTTTCAACATCAATAATAAAATAATACTTTTTCTAAAATAAATATAACAAAAAAGCAATATTTTTATTAATCTTTACAAGATAAAAAGTTTATGTTAATATATAAATATACAAAAAATATATTATTAATTTGCAAATTAATAGGAGGAAAGAATGAAAAAAAATAAAAAAAGAATACTAACAATAGTAATAATTGCTATTTCACTTATTACAATGTTTTTACCAACAATCGTAAACGCAACAAACACACCAGTAATACCAAAACCTACTCCACCTAGTGATCCAAATTTATCTACTCTTGCAGAAAAAATTTTAGGATATGCTCAATGGCTTGGAATTTTAGTAGCAGTTGTAATGATAGTTTTCTATGGAATTAAATATTTTACTGCTGCACCTGAAAAACAGGGAGAACTTAAAAAAGCAATGTGGGGTTATTTATTAGGAGCTGTTGCTATTTTTGGTGCTTCTTTAATTTTAGGATTTATTTCTAAAGCTTTAAGTGCTGCGAGTGAAGGATTAAATATTTAATATTAAAACATTCTTCATAATAAAAAAAGATGAAAAATTATTTCATCTTTTTTTTATGAATAACAACTTTTTTAATCTTTAAAAGCAAAAAGTTTTTTATTTTTTGTTTTTTAATAAGTCTCTTATTTCAGTTAATAATACTTCTTGTTTAGACGGTTCAGGTTTTACTTCTACTTCTACTTCTTCCTTCTTTCTTGATAATTTACCTACTAATTTAACAACTGAAAATATTGAGATAGAAATAATTAAAAAGTCTATAATTGTTTGTAAAAACGCCCCATAATTAAGATTTATACTTAAAGTATCTGTTATAGCTTTTTCAAACTTAAGAGATCCTATATCAATCTGTCCTGTTAATAAAGATATTGCAGGCATTAATATATCATTAACTAATGATGTAACAATTTTTCCAAAAGCTCCTCCAATTATGACTCCAACAGCCATATCTAAAACATTACCTTTCATAACAAATTTTTTAAATTCTTCTATTGTTTTTACTTTTTTAATTTTAAATTTTTTATTATCTTTTGTTTTTTCTTTAATTTCCTTTTCTTTCATGTTTCTCCTTCCTTTAAAATCTTTTATTTTTTTATTTATCAATCATTATTTAATAATTGAATAATTTGATTATAAATTGTAGTAGCATCCTTCTTCCATTTATTAATTATTTTTTGTACTTGTTCTTTAGAATATGCATTAACTTTTATTTCAAACTCTACTTTTTCAAATTCTATTACTCTTAAAAAAACTATAAAAGAACCATCTTCTAATGCTTTATATTCTGCAACAGTTGATTTTTCTTCTTTTAATTTTTGATAAACTTCTTTAAATTTTGTATCAATCTGTAATTTTTTAATACCTGGTAACATTGTAAGGCTTAATTTTAATATTTGTCTTCCTTCATCAGAAATTCTATATAGTCTTAAATCTTCATCATCGTTTTCGGCTTTTATTTCTTCTTTTTTTATAATATATCTTTCTTTAAGCAAGTCAGCTAAAACTTCTTCAAAAAGGAAATAATTAATCTCTGAAAGATTTGCAACTAACTCAACAAATATATTATATGATATATATACATCTACCTTGTTTAGAATGTACAATAGTATTACTTTTGATTCTGCTAAAAAAATTTTTTCAGAATTTTCCATTACTACCTCTTTCTATATATTTTGCCTATAAATTTCATATGATATTACAGCAACCGCTGATGCAACATTTAAAGACTCTGATTTTCCTTTCATTGGAATATATATTAAATCTGTTTTTTCTAAAACCTCTTCTTCAACTCCTAGAGATTCATTTCCAAAAATAATTGCTGTTTTTTTATTTTTAAAATCTAAAGAATAAATATCCTTTGCACCTTCTTTTACAGCTGCTGAAAAAACATTATAATTATTTTCTTTTAATTTTTGTATAATATTAAAAATATTTTTTTCAAAAACATTCACTCTAAAAATACTACCCATTGTAGATCTTACAACTTTTGGCATAAATGGATCAACTGTATTTTCTGACAATATTATTTGATTTAAATTTAAAGAATCAGCAATTCTTATAATATTTCCTAAATTACCTGGATCTTGAACACCATTTACTATTATTATATAAGGTTCTTCATAATCTATCTCTTCATTTTTCTCTTTCATATTTACAACAGCCATTATACCTTCTGGAGTTTGATGTTCTGTCACATAATCAAAGATTTCATCTGAAAAGATATTATAGTTTTCTGAAATATTATTACTCTTTGCATAACTTTCTGAAACTATAACTTCCAAATTAGCTTCTTTATTAAAACTAATCGCTTCTTTTACATTCTTTTTCCCTTCAACAATATATTGCTTATATATTTTTCTATCTTTTTTATGTTTTAACTTATTAATATGTTTTACTATTTGATTATCTTTACTAGTTATCATAATATCTCCAAAAACTCTAATATATCAATTGTTTTTTTATTAAAATTATTGATGTTTTCTTTTTTAATTATATCATCTTTATTTTTTCTTTCCAATGCTCTCTTATTTTTATTATAGTTTTCAAAATCAACCACTATATAATTTTGATTTGATTTAGAAAATTTTAAATTATGTTTATATTTTTCTATTAAACTTTCTAATTTTCTAATTTGATAATTTTGAGGTAAATAAAAAAATGTTTTATTTTGTTTTTGAATTATTTTAAGCAGTTTTTTTTCTTTTGCTTTTAATTTTATTTTTGCTATATTAAATAAATTTTCTAATTCAACTCCATATTTTCCAAATCTATCTAAAATTGAAACTTTTACTTCTTCTAATTCATTTATTGTTTTTGCAGAAAAAATTTCTTGATAAACATCAATTTTTAAACTTTCTTTTTCTATATACTCATCCGGAATAAATTGCGAAACATTTAAATCAATATATATTTCTTCTTCTTTTTCTATAGCCTCGCCTTTTGATTCTTTTATTACTTCTTGTAAAATTGAAATATATGTATCATATCCTACCTGTTCCATATGACCATGCTGTATCTCTCCTAATAAACTTCCTGCACCTCTTATTTCTAAATCTCTCATTGCAATTTTAAATCCTGATCCAAGTTCTGTAAATTCTTTAATTGCCTTTAATCTTTTTTCAGAAACTTCTGATAAAACCTTATTTCTTTTAAATGTTATATATGCATATGCCTGTCTTTCAGATCTACCTACCCTACCTCTAATTTGATACAGTTGTGCTAAACCCAATCTATCAGCATCTTCAACTATTATTGTATTTGCATTAGGAATATCAATGCCTGATTCCATTATAGTAGTACTAATTAATACATCTATTTCTTTATCTATAAAAGCTTGCATAATGTTTTCTATTTGTCTTGGAGTCATTTGTCCATGTGCATAAGCAAATTTTATATTAGGTAAATGTCTTTCTAACTCATACATTTTTGATTCAATATTTTGTACTCTATTAAATAAATAATATGATTGACCTCCTCTTTCAGCTTCAGCTAATATTGCTTCTTTTATTATTTCTAAATCATATTCTAATACATATGTTTTTATAGCTTTTCTATTAATTGGTGGATCATAAATAATTGACATGTCTCTTATTCCTGATAGTGACATGTTTATTGTTCTAGGAATTGGAGTCGCTGTCATTGATAAAACATCTACTGATTTTTTAAGCATCTTTATTTTTTCTTTATCTTTAACACCAAATCTATGTTCTTCATCAATAATAAGTAATCCTAAATCTTTAAAAGATACATCTTCACTAAGAATTCTATGAGTTCCAATAATAATATTTATTTTTCCCAACCTTAATTGCTCTACAATCTCATTTTGTTCTTTTTTTGTTTTAAATCTAGACAAAAAATTAATATTTACAGGATATTTTTCCATTCTTCTAGAAAATTCATCATATTGCTGTTTTGCTAATATTGTAGTTGGAACTAAATATGCAACTTGTTTATTATCTTGCACAGCTTTGAAGGCTGCTCTAATAGCTACTTCTGTTTTTCCAAATCCAACATCTCCACATAATAATCTGTCCATTGGTGTTAATTTATACATATCTTCTTTAATTTCTTCAATACATCTTATTTGATCTTCTGTTTCTTGATATTCAAAAGATTCCTCTAATTCTTTTTGCCAAACAGTATCCGGAGAAAAAGCAAATCCCTTTTGATTATTTCTTTCAGCATATAATAATACTAATTCTTCTGCTACCTCTCTTAACTGATTTTTAACCTTCTTCTGTGTTTTTTCCCAATCTTTTGTACCTAATTTACTTAATTTAGGAGTTATTCCATCTTTAGAAATATATTTTCTAACATTATCTAAAGCATTTGTTGGAACATAAAGAAAATCTCCACCTCTATATTCTATTTTAATATAGTCTTTTGATATACCAGAATTTGTAATTTTCATTATCTCAATAAATCTACCAATTCCATATATTCTATGGACAACATAGTCTCCTAGCTCTAAATCCGCATATCTAATTTTTTCAGCCTTTTTATATGAATCAATTACTTTTAATTTTCTTTGTTTTTGTTGAAATAATTCTCCAAAACTTATAACTAAAACTTTTAATTCTTCATCAAAAAAACCAGTAGATAATTCACCATTATATATGTGTGCTAAATTCTTATTTTCTTCTATATTTTCAATATTGCTTCCAATATTATATTTAATATTACGGTTTTCTAACATTTCTGCTAAAGCTTTTGGATTTCCTCCTGCTAATAATATAACCGTATTCTTTTTTTCTAATTTTTCTTTAATTTCTTCAAATAAGAAATCCAAAGTATTACGAAAAAAGTTTACCTCCCTATAGTTAAAACTATATCCATTTCTTTTTGCATGCATACTTTGTTTATTTAATATCACAGTATCTTCCTGTGCTATATATATTAAATTTTTATTGCTTTTTACTAATTTATCCATAAACATTTTATATGTTTGTTGTAAATCTAAAGACTCAATACCATATCTACCTTTTTCATAAAGAGCCTGAATTATTAATTGATTATCTTTATTTATACTGTTTAATCTATTTTGTAGCTTATTTGTTTCATTAATTACTATTAAATAATCATTAGATAAATAGTCTAAAAATGTTCCAAACTCTGGGTAAAATTCACAAAAATATTTTTCTATTTTATTAATATAATTAGAATTTTTTAAATCTACTAAATCATCAGTAATATTTGAAAGTATTTTTCCTTTTACAGAAATATTAGAAATACTACCTCTAACATCATTTAATGATTTTGAAAGAATAAACTCTGTAGCCGGATATATTTTTACACTTTTTTGGTCTTTTTCTGATCTTTGAGTTAAAGTATTAAAATTCCTAATTGATTCAACTTCATCTCCCCATAATTCAATTCTAACACCTTTATTTTTTTCTAAAGAAACATCAATTATTCCACCTCTAACACTAAAGGCTGATGCTCCATCAACTAAATCCTGTCTCTCATATCCTAATTTTACTAATTTTTCTGTAATATCACTTATATTAACAATATCTCCTAGTTTAATTTCTATCTTATTATTATATAAATCTTTAGGTAATATCATAGGTTGAGTTATTGCATCAATTGTTGTAACAATAACATCTGCCTTTTTTTCTAATAATTTTTGCAAAACTCCATTTCTTTCAAATAAATTTTCTTTACTTTCAGCAAATGTATCAAAATTTTTAATATCTCTTTTAGGAAAATATACCGCATTTTTATTAAAATATTCAAAATCTTTCAATGCGTTTTTTGCATCAATCTCATTTGAAACGATATAAACTAAAGGTCTTTTTACTAGTAATGTTGTTGCAGACATCATTTGAACTTTAGCAACTGAAGTTAAACCTGACAACATAATAGGAGATTTATTAGATTTAACATCCTTTATATAACTCCCAAACTTTTTTGAATTAATTAATGTTTCTAATATTACATCCATTTTTTCTCTTTCTTTCTTTTGAAACATGTTAATATTATACTATAAATACTGTTAAGATAAAAGCTATTTTACAACATAAGCTTAATTTTTAACTAATACTTGTCTACAATTTTAAACAAATTTTCAAATAATTAATTTTTGCTAAAGGAAGCATCCTATGTATTTAGATAATTTTTTATATGTTTTATTGTTATTTATTGCATTTACTTTGAGAAATAATATTTTTTTACTTGCCTTTCTATTTTAACTTATATATAATTTATTATAAGAATACTATTAAGATATTTAAGATAATCTTTGGAGGTAATTATGGAAAAAAGTGAAAAAGCAGAAGATATGATAGAAGTTTCAAAAAGTGCAATGGTTTTAAAAACAATATATTCAGTATTAATAGTTGTTATTATAATAAATTGTATTATTTTAATAGCTTCAATATTAACTAAACCTGATAAAGCTCCAATTGTTTCTAAGTTTAAAGTAATTAATACTAATGATATTAATTTTAATAATAATCCAGAAAGCAATATTGAAACAAGTAATAATTTACCTATCCCTGAAGAAAATATATAAAAGAATTTTACTTTGTTATTAGTTTTGTTAGATAATTATAATCTATAATAATAACAGCAAAAGATAATTTAAAAAGCTCCTTTTTAAGGAGCTTTTTTGATTGTTCATAATTTTTTAGTCTATTGTTTATTTTTATTTAAAACTAACATATCCTATGTTTTTTTCAATTAGCTTGTTTATAACAGCAAAAAAACTTTTTTTACTTTTAACTTCATTTTTATTTAAAATAAGTTCATGACCTCCATTGCAAAGCCCATGATAATTTGATTCAATTTTAAGTTTTTCATCTAAGGATATATTTGCTTGAGAAAAGAAAGAATCTGTATATTCTTTATCAGTTATTCCTTCTAATTTTCCATATATAGCTCTATCTAATTGCAAAAAAGTTTTTGAAACTTCATCATCTTTTGTAGCAAGTAATGTAAAGTTTAAATTTTCGTCTTCTGAAAACTCATCACAAATATTTCGCATTGTTTTTACTATTTTTTGAGCTAAATTTAAAGATTCCTTACTTTCACTTTGCTTTTTTCCTGTAAGAGCCTTTACGCATTCATCTAAACCAACAAATCCAATTGAAAAGTTACCTTGTTTTAAAGCTCTCCTTAATCTATCTTCTTCTTTTAATCTATCTCCATCTAGCCAAACATTTTCTTCTAAAAGAAAAGGATATAAGGACTTTCTTTTTTCACATTGAATTTCAAATCTTTCCAACAAAGAATCCTTTACTAATGTCATTATTTTTTCTAAATCCATAAAAAATTCTTTAGTCTCTCTTAAATTCATATTTTTAATACCTAGTCTTGGAAGATTAATAGTTGCTATTGCAATATTTCCTCTGCTAAAAGTAACTGATTTCCTAGGATCAATACTATTATCTATAACTCTATGTCTTAAATGTGATGAAACAGCTTCAGTTGCAAAATCATCTTTTATATATAATTTTTTATTATACTTTGCATCTAATAAAACAAAAGATATTTTATATCCTTTTTCTAGAAGTTTATAAGTCTCTAACAATAAATCATAGTTTTTGTCTTCCTCAAGTAAATTAACACCATCTTTTATTTTAAATATTAAATATGGTAAATCAGTTTTTATAAAATCACCTATACCATTTTCAAAAGCCTTTAATAAGTTTTTTGTTACCATTCTACCTTCTGCAGAAGTATCTGTTCCAAAGCTTACTGTAGTTATATGGTTAGTTTCATTGTCTAATATATTTACATTGTGTAAAAAAGCTTCTAAAGCTTGATAAGTGAATTTATCTGTTATTTTTAAAGCTTTTTCATATGCTTCAACTAAAAGTCTTTGTAATTGTTTGGAATCTCTTAAATATTGGAAAAAAATTTTTATATCAAAATCAATAGTTTCTATTCTATCTATTTCTCTTTCAATACCATTTGTTGCAACAAATTTATTAAATTCAGTAAACTCTAGTAATGAAAAAACTTCTTCTTTAAACTGCTTCTTAAAAGATTTTAAAACACCTGGAGCTAAAAAATAATCTAATGCTGGGATTGTTTGTTCACCACTTTGTTCTTTTCTTGCCGCATTTATTATCATTGTAGTTTGTAATGCATAAGACATAATACTTTGTGGTTCTCTAATTTTCACTCCTGAAACCTTATATCCATCTTTAAAAATTTTTTCTAAATCTAAATTCATATTAGCTGTTGCCCCTGTTGGGGTATAATCTAAATAATGAATAAAAAAATCACCTTCTTCATGTGCTTCAGAAAACTTTTCTTTGATTAAATATGCCTTTGTAAATTCCTCAGATACTGCAGACCCATAAACTTTTAAAATATTTTCAGGATTATTATGTTCAATATAGTTTACATCATTTCTACTTTGTAAACCTAAATTTTCAATTACTTTTATAAACTTATGTTGTTTCTTTTCATTTAAAAAAACTTCTCTTGATTTTTTTCTATTTTCTCTATAAGCAGAAAAAGATTTATATACATCTAAATATTTTTGTCTTTTAAGTCTGTCTTCTATCATATCTTGAATTTCTTCAATTTTTATTTTATCATTCTTTTTTTGAAATTCTTCAATATCTTTTAAAACATCAACAAACACTTTATTTATATCTTTGTCAGTATATTTGTTTTTTTGCCCATCAATAGTAATACTATCAAAACCTTTTTTTATAGCAACAGCAATTTTTGTTCCATCAAAATTTACCTTTTTACCATTTCTTTTTAAAACAATAATATCTATTTTGTTATCTACTTTATCCATATTTTCTCCAAATAATATTTTTATTACACATTATAACTTTGAAATATTACAAAATTGTAACGGCTGTAAACCTCTACTTATATGTTTCAACCTTTAATCTATACTTTTATTCAGTTTTTTTAGATTCTTTTGTAGTCTCTCTTTTATCAGCATTTGTTTTAGTTTTAGTTGTTTTTTCTTTAACTTCTTTCTTTGGTTTTTCTGTTTTTTCTTCTTCTTTTACATCTTCTATTTTAGCTTCAACAACTTTTTCTTTTACCTTTTCTTCTTCAACAACTTTTTCTTTAATTTCACTTTTATCTTTTTTATATTCATCCTCTCCAAAACCTAAAATACTATTAAATATTGTTGGTAATAAAATTAAACCAATAGCAAAAGGACTTGGTTGACCAAAAACCTTCGAAAGTTTTATGGCAGTAACAATTTTTATTACTATGTGAGCAACTATAAATATAAATGGACCAAAAACTGGTATAAATAATGTAAAATAAATTAATAATAGTGCTGGAGACAAATCCGCTATCTCTAATAATAAAACATCTTTATATACTGGTAATAATAATCCCCATCCTGGTTTTCCTGCTTTATTATAGATTCTCCATTTTGCTATAAATGTAATTATTACTAATACTAATTTTATACCCAAAACACTTAAAATAAATCCTAAAAGTCCAATTATTGATGCTCTAAATATTGGATTTGAAATAGTCTCTATAACACTCCACTTTAAACGATCTACCTCTGCTTGAAATTCATCGCTTAAAAAAACTTTATCTAGACTTTCTATTGCTTCACCTAATTTTTCTAAAGGTTCTTCCATCATTATTAACATTCTATCAATAGACTCTTCTTCTGGTATATTTTTTGTAATTTTTTCATCATTTGAATCATTTTCTTCTTGTAGTTTTTCTTTTACTTCTTCTTTTAAGCTTCTTGCATTAATTTGTAAATCTTGAACAATATCTTCCCCAACTTCTTCTCTAATTTTTGACTCTATTAATGTAGATGCATTTGATTTTATTCCAATCATAGCAAATATTATAATCGATATTATTAGAATCATTTGTATTTTGTAATTTACTCTTTTTTTCATATTTCTTTCTCCCTATATTTTTTATCTTCTATTTTTAATATTATTTTTTTAGTTTTTTTAATTTTCTGTTCGGTTTTTAAGCTACCTCATTTTATTATATGTTCTATCTTTATTATTTCATCTTTGCTATTTGATTTATTGTTTCTTTAAAAACATCTCCTCTTTCTTCAAAATTTTTATAAAATCCATAACTTGCTGCTGCTGGAGAAAGAAGACAATTCCCTTCTTTTGTAACTTTAACAGCCTCTTTTACCGCCTCTTTTATATCGTTTACTATAACTTTATTATATTCTTCTCTGATTTCTTGTTCTACATCATGCCCAGTAGTAGGTAATAATATTATGTTTTTTAAACTATATTCATTTAACTCATAAATTTTATTTAAGAACTTTATTAAGACTTTATAATTTATATTCCTATTTAATCCTCCTATAATAAGAGTCTCCGTTTCTTTTAATGTCTTTAAAGCAGCTATAGTTGTTTCTGGTATTGTTGAAATTGAATCATCATAATATTTAACATTATTAAATGTTGTAACATATTCTAATCTATGAGGCAATCCTTTAAAGTTTTTTATTGTTTCGATAGCTTTTTCCATATTAACGTTTAATATGTCAGCAACAACTAATGCAAATATGGCATTTTGTATATTATGTCTTCCTACCACTTTTAAATCTAATTTTTTTATAATATCATCATATATTCCATCTTCTATGTTAATACATAGAGATTCTTTATTATACTTATATTTCTTTTGTTTCATAGATTCTGTCTCTTTTCCATAAATTTGAGTTTGTTTAAATTTAGGAAATTCTTTTAACATGTTTTGTGAATTCGAAAAAATTTTGTACTTACAATCTACATATTCTTTATATGAATTATAATGATCTAAATGCTCAGGAAAAACATTGATTAATATTGCTATTTGAGTCGTATACTTCATGAATTGCAATTGATGAGAAGATAATTCTATAACAACAATTGAATCTTTGTTTATATTTTCTATTTGATCAAATATAGGTATTCCAATATTTCCTAACAAATAAACGTCTTTATTTTCATTCTTTAAAATATTATAAATCATTGTTGAAATCGTGCTTTTCCCTTTAGTACCTGTAACTCCTATTGTTACATTATTGTAATATTTTAAAAATAAATCAATAGAAGTATATATTTTGTCCTCAATTTTAGATATCTTTATTCCTTTAAAAGAAAGACCTGGAGTTTTTAAAATTAAATCATATTTTTTTAAATTTTCTAAATATTTATCACCAGTTGTTATTTCTACTAAATTTTTTTCTACTTCTTTAATAAGTTTTTTATTAATTTCATTATTCTCAACTCTAAAATCTTTTTTGTCAGAAATATATATTTTTTTATTAGGAAAATTTCTTCGTAAAAAATTATATGAGGCTTTTCCTTCTATTCCAAAGCCTAATACTAAAATCTTTTTATCTTTTAAAAAGTCTAATAATTCTTCTAACATCTTTTAATCCTCACTTTTTATAGTTTTTTTTACTATTTCTTCTATAAAATCTGGTAAAAAATTATCCTTATTATATAATAAGTAAAGATTCTTTTTTTCATCAATTTTATCTAAAGAGCTTTCTTCTCTTTCTTCTAATTTGCTTTTTTTTCTATTTACTTCTGATAAATATATTTCTTTATATTTTTCTAAAAGAATAGGTAATTTTTTTTCTTTAGTCTTTTCATTAATTTTTAATTTTTCCATTAATTTATTTAAAGAAAATTTTGTTTCAACCTTTGTTCCTACACATTCAAATGGTTTTGCATCTCTTTTCCCAATAAGTTTATACATATCTTCAAGCAATCCTTCATTTTCAAAAATATCTGAACCAAATATTTCTATTAATTTATCTTTATATAAAAATGGTGCAAGTATAATGTAAGCAAATAAACATTTTGAACAATTACAACACCATTCCCATTTTTCTCCTTTACTTCCTACATTACAAGAATTAAATGTATGAAAATATTTTTCATATCTTGCAAAAATTTTAGCAATCCCTACTTCTGTTAAAGGTCTTAAAATACTAAAATATTCTATATCAATATTTAGAAACTTTAAATATTCTCTAAAGTCTTTTTCAAATTCAATAGCCTTAGAATATTGGTGATTAATATCTAAATCTACGACTGTAGGTTCATTGGCTGAAGATTCATTTGATAAAGGAATATATTTTTTATTTAATATATATGCAGCCAAGATTGATAAAAATGCTACTGTTGCAGAAAATGGAACATGTCCATTAAAAAATCCTTGCTCATTTCTTAATTTAAGTTTAGGATCAAAATTTCTTTCTACTTTAACTACTTCACTATTTTTATAGCCTGCAACTTCTGCTGTTTTTATTCTAGCTCCTTTATAATCTATTGCAAATAATGTATTTATTCCTTTAAATTCTTTTAGCAATTCTAAAGTAACAACTGAGTCTTTCCCCCCACCTATAGGAATTAAAAATCCTTCTTTTTCTATATCTAAATATTTGTTTTCTCCTTTATTATTATTTTCATTATAATATTCATCTAATTTAGTATTTGCAATAATTTTAACAAATTGTTCTTCGTCTATACTTAATAGTTTGTTTAAGTATCTATATTCTCCTAATCCATTAAATATTAACTTTGACCACCATTCTTTTTGAAATTCTTCCATTTCTTCCGAAACTATAAAATTTTGTACTGGAAAAACTTTATAATATGAAATTCCTTCTACCATTCCTATATTAAAAATAATATTTTCAAATTCTTTAGAAGAAACTTTTTCTTTAATATATTCTTCAATTTCTTTTATTTTTAAATCTTTTAAATGTTTGTTTTTCTTTAATTCATCTAAACTAATATTGATTTTAACTTCATGTTCAAAAGAAAAATCTTCTTTTGAAAAAGGAAAATTTGTTGGATTTTCAGAAATAACTTTTTTACCTATTAAGTTTTGTTTAAAATTAACAAGATCTAACATAGAAGAATCAAAAAAATAATAATACTTTAATATAAATAATAATGAATGAGATGAATCAATATTCTTTTCATCTTCATTTATTTGAACAATAACCTCAGAATTTTCATAATGAAAAGACACCCTATCTCTCTCTTTTAATATCTCTTTTTGTAATTCAGTCATATTTATCACTCTTCCATTTATCTATATAATATTTTTTATCTTTTATCTTATCAGGTAAGTATTGTTGTTCAACAATTCCATCTTTATAATCATGAGGATACTTATATCCAACACCATATTTAAAATCCTTCATTTGATCTACTGGAGCATTTTTTATATGCATTGGTATACTTCCTATATCTATATTTTTAACATCCTTTAAAGCTTCTTCTATTGCAATATATGCTGTATTTGATTTTTTTGACTTTGCTAAATATATTATAGCTTCTGCAAGTACTATTCTTGCTTCAGGCATTCCTATCATTTTTACTGCTTGCATTGCATTTGTAGCAATAGTTAAAGCATTTGGATTTGCAAGTCCTATGTCTTCAGCAGATAGTATTACTAATCTTCTTGCAAGAAAAACCGGGTCTTCTCCAGATTCTATAGCTCTTGCTAAATAATGTATTGCAGCATTTTCATCTGAGCCTCTTACAGATTTTATAAGTGCTGAAATAGTATCATAATGTGAATCACCAGACTTATCAAACATTTGTTTTTTTTCTTGATATGAAATTTTTAAAATTTCATCAGTAATTACTATTTGTTTTTCGTTATTAATTTTTGTTGATAACACTGCTATTTCTAATCCATTTAGTGCATGTCTAACATCTCCTTGTGAAATTGTAGCAATCCAATCTAATTGTTTCTTAGTTATTTTAACATTATATTCTTTTAAACCCCTTGGGTCCATTATTGCTTTTTTTATTATTTGTATTATATTTTCTTTTGTTAATGCTTCTAATCTAACAATAATTGATCTTGAAATAAGTGCTTTATTAATTTCAAAATATGGATTTTCAGTAGTTGTTCCTATTAATATAATTTTTCCACTTTCAACTGAGGGCAATAATACATCTTGCTGTGCTTTATTAAACCTATGTATTTCATCAATAAATAAAACGCTCTTACCATCAGGATTTAAAAAGAGATTACTTGTTTCATCTATTATTCTTTTAATATCACTTACACCTGAAGTAACAGCATTTATTTTATATGTTTTATATTTAGTTGTATTTGATACCACTTCAGCTAAAGAAGTTTTTCCACATCCAGGAGGACCCCATATAACTAAACTAGTTAATCTGTCAGATTTAATTGTATTGTATAAAAGTTTTCCTTTCCCAAGTACATGTTCCTGTCCTATAAAATCCTCTAGAGTTTGTGGTCTCATCCTAAATGCTAATGGTTCTTTATTCAAATTTATTCCTTTATTTCTTCTATTTTTACGCTTTTAATTATAACATTATTTAATGGCTTATCATTATCATCAGTTTTTGTTTTTGCAACTTTATCTATAATATCCATTCCTTCGTATACATATCCAAACACAGTATGTGCCTTATATAAATGTGGGGTACCACCCTTTTCCATATACAATCTTTGTATTGATTCTGGTAAGTCTTCAACTTGTTCAGAACTTGCTGTTTCAGGTCCTGCTTGTACAATAAAAAATTGACTAGATAATGAATTTTCAACACCACTAACAGATGCCATACATAATGTTCCTTTGTATGGGAAATATCCATCTTTATATTCTGGACCAAAGTCTGAACCAAAGAAAGATTCTCCACCTGTACCTGTACCTGTAGGATCTCCACCTTGAATCATAAAGTCTTCAATTACTCTATGGAATGTTAGACCATCATAATATCCTTCTTTTGCAAGTCCTTTAAAATTTTCAACTGCTTTTGGTGCTACATCTTCGTAGAATTTTATTTTTATTGTTCCATAATCTTTTATTTCCATAACTGCAATTTCTGAGCCAAGAAGAGGTTCTTCAAACATTTCCATTTCAGCCATCCTAAGTTCAGATTCTATGTCTTCTGAATTTTCTCCTTCTGTAGTTTCCTTTTCTTCAGCAATCTTTGTTGCTGCTTGATCTTTTGTAATAAATAAAAAGATCATTACTCCTAATAATGCTATTATTATAACTATTAGCATTCCTATAATCATTTTGTTTTTATTCATTTTATTCTCCATATTTTATTATTTCTATTTTTTGTATTTTTAATTCTTTACTTGTTTTTGTAATATCTTTTACTAAATCCATTCCTTCCACTACCTGTGCAAAAGTTGGATATTTTATATAATCCAATAAATTTGCATTTGGATTTTCATAATCTTTTTTTGAACTACAAGGAAAATTTAATATATAATTAAATCCATTTCCGTATTTAGTAAATAAGTTTTGTAATTGAGTTGGAACATTTAAATCTGTATAATTAACAACTCTATTTGAATCCATATTCATTACAAAAAAGTTAACTCCATAGTCTTTGTTTCTTAAAAGTATTCCATTTGCACAAACTGCTCCATTATACGGAAGCACTTTATTTGATTTTACATCAAGAGTTTCCCAAGATTCTATTTCATTAAGTATTTTTTCTTCTTCCTCTTTATTACTTGGTTCTCCTATTGGTTCCCAATTTACTCTTTCATCAGCAATAATTGTTTTAATAGATTCATCCTTTTCACTATAAAATTTTGCACCATTATAAAATCCATCTTTTGCTAACCTTTTAAATTGTCTTACTATTTCAGGAGCATCTTCTTCAAAAAATTTTATTTTAATAGTTTTATCTGTTCCTTGAAGATGTATTATTGCAATTTCTTCACCTACTTTAGGATTTGAAATTTGTAATTGATATAATTCTTCATAGTCATAATTGTCATATTTTTTAGCATATTCTCTCATTTGTTTTTGAGAATTTAATGATCCTTGAGAAGATTCTATTTTATTAGTTTTAGCAAATTGTGGAACTCCTGGTAAGTTTATATCTCCTTTAAAGATAAACACTACAAGTATTATTAATATTACAAATAATAATATTAATCCTGAAGCTATCCAAATCCATCTCTTTACTAATTGTTTTTGAGTTAAATCTAATCCTTGAAATAGACCTTTTTTCTTTTGTTTTTTCATAATCCCTCCTAATCAGGTAAATGAATTGTTGTTTTTCTGCCACCAAAAAACCTTGAAATTTTTTTAAAAAACTTTTTAAAAAAACCATCTCTTTTAATAACAGCTAGAGCTTGCATCTCTTCATTTATTTGTTCAACATGTTTTATTTGATCTTGCTTAAATTGTTTTTCACCAACATTATATCTCTTTTGAAAATCTTTTAAAGTTTTTTTATCAACCCATGCTGTTTTTAATATTATTGATAATATTATAACAGTTTCATACATTAAATCTTGTTCATACAAAGGTTTAGAATAATCAATGCGAAAATGATGAGTGTCATCTTTACATTCACTCATAAATTGTAAAAAATTTTGTGGCACCTTTTTTATTAATTTTGGATCTGTATGCTTAAGAATAATTTCAACTTCTTTTAAACTTTTAAACAAATCTTTTTGACTCATTTTTCTCCTATGACATTATTTTTAAAGCTTTTTTTAAAGCTTCTTCAATATTTAAATCTTTTTCTATCTTACCTTCTATTTTTTGAATTTCTTTTGTAGTATAACCCAATATTTGTAATGCAGAAACTAGTTCTTCATATATTTCATTTTTTATAATATTTTGTTTTCCAGTTTCAATGGCGTCTTCAGCATTTAATTTATCCTGAAGTTCTAAAACAATTCTTTGTGCAGATTTTTTTCCAATACCTGGCAAAGATGATAATTTAATATAATCCGAAGTAATTACAGCCAAAACAAACTCAGATGGTTCAATTTTAGATAAAATATTAATTGCAGATTTAACACCAATTCCTGTTACAGTTATTAGTTTTTCGAATAATGTTTTTTCTTCTATTGTCTTAAAGCCAAACAAGCTAATTTCATCTTCTTTTACATTTTGGTAAGTATATATAACAACATCATTATCTCCCTCTTTAAACAAGTTTAAAGACTTCTCAGACATGTTTATTATATAACCAATGTTGTTGTTTTCTATAACCAAATAATTTTTAGTTATTTTAATTATTTTACCTCTTATATATGCATACATATTTCACCTTGAAATTATTATATATAATTTTATTGATATTTTCAAGTAAAACTTTTTTTATATAAACTATAAATTACAATAATAAATATACTTCTTTTACTTAAGAAAAAAGACATAGTTTTCTATGTCTTTTTATCTTTTCCCAAATGTGTTTTTTTAATTGTGTTTGTATTTATTATTGTTTGTTATTTATTATTTTCGTCTTCATTTGGTAAAACTCTATTTTTTTGTATAGCATTCATTAACACTTTTATTAACACTGTAACTCCCGCTATTCCTATCATTATAATTAGCATTGTATTTAAAGTTAATCTTAATGTTTTTTGAGACTTACTTAAACCTGTAGGAGGTGTTATAGTTACTAACATTGCTAAACCTGTATCTGGTTCTAAGTTTTCAGCATCAAATGTTTCTGATAATCTAGTATTAATATTTCCTGGAGTTGAAGATGTAGATCTTCTTCCATTATCTGTTGAATATTCTACTATTTCAGCTATATTATCAAAACTTAGGTCTTCATCTGCTTGTTGTGATGATAATCTCTTAGTTGCTATCTTTGAACTTATTTGATATGGTGAAATCTTTTCTTTGTCAGTTCCTCGTGCTATTGCTGTAGCGTATTCATAATACGGTACTAATCCTTCATTCATCTTCTCATTCATGTATATATTTGAGCCTCCAGTTTTAAAGTATGACTTTCCGTCTGGATCTGATATTAAGCTTGTTTCTAGTTTATAAGTTTTATTGCCTGAATCATCATATACAGCGATCAAAGAATCTAGTTCTTCAATATTTTTAATTTGTGCCCATCCTTCGTCAGTTTGTAAATCATCTTTAACTGCACTGTTGTCTACATAATCTAATACTTTATTTACATATGTTTTAGAAACTGTTTCCTCATATAGTTTATAATCTCCTATCTTAGAAGTTTCTGTATAATCTCCTGTGTAATATCCTTTTCCAAAGAATCTACCAAATCCATATTTATCTGGATCTATTTCATGATTTAACTTTGAATATTTTTCTCCTGATCCTGCTATTGTACCAACGTATTTAGAAACTTTATCATCTTTTCTAGCATCTTCTATTGATTGTGTTTTAAAGTTTTCCTGTATTGTTGCTCTATCTACTTCTCCAAGATTGTATGCTCTAACCTCATATTCCATTTCAATATTCATATCTGATAATAATTGTTTATCAAAATTTAAATGTATATATCCATTTGATTTTCTTATTGCAGGGTCTTCTATATTAATATTTTCCCATCCTCTTGCATTTGTATATATACCACTTTCTGATTTATTTTCTTCCCAATATGGTTTTTTAGTTGCATATATAATTGTATTTAATGGATTTACTTTATCTCCATTTACAGAATCTGCTTTAATTTCTGTCTTAACTTTTAAAATATATTCACCTATATTGTATCCATTTTGAGTTTTTCTTTTAGTATCATATTTTTTATCTTCTTTTTCTGCTTTTAATACATTTTTATCTTCATTTGGTATTACTATGTTTTCAGCATCATAAGTTGTTTCATATTCAGCATCAACTAACTTTGTACCTTCTGAACTTTTTAATGTTAATTTTGTAATTTGTTTATCTAAAACTATTTTTGTTTTTGGTCTTTCTTCTAAAGCAATATTTACATTATTGTATGTGTGAGCTTCATTTGGTACTTCTACATCTTTCTTTCCATCATTACTTTTAGTAATTCCTGGTAATGCAAAGACATCTGCAAATTTATTATATAATATATTTTCTTTAGATACAGATCCGTAGTAATTTATTCCAAAGTTAATTACTGGTGTTTCTGCCGTCATATTAGCAGTTGATTCTATAACTTTTCTTGTTTCATCATCAAACTTATCATGTCCTATATTTAAAATTTCTAATCCACCGCCAATTTTTGCATTTATATTTTTTGAATTTTGATATAGCTTGTATCTGCTGTATTCACTATCTCTTCCATAAGAGTAATTTTCTTTTGGAGTTGATGGAAGCCATGTTTCATTTAAAGTCTCTTTATTTCCACCATCATATATTGAAACTTTAAAATCTTGACCATTATATACTTGTGGTGATTTATCTCTATTTTCTATATCTACTATTTTAGTTGTTTCGATTGTATCTTTATTAAGTATTCCTATAGATTCTGTAATATCATTTCCTGATATTATATATGGTAATTGTACAACAAAGTTTCCTGCTGGAATATTTTTAAACTTGTATTTTCCATCTTCACCCGTTCTCATATATGATTGAAATCCAATTAAGTCTCTTAAACTACTAATTTTAATTCCTGTACCTTCAATCTTATTTTCCCATACATATGGAATATCTACATAATTAGTTTCATCTTTCAATACTTTATTATCAAAACCTTGCTCCATTTTATATTCAGTACTTAAATCAACCGCTCTAATAGAAACCCTTTCTTCTAAAGCAACTATCTTATTTGGTATTGGTTTTTCTTCATCTTTATTATATATACCATCACCCATATTTACTCTAGCAATCTGATTGTTTCTTTTTTCTTCCCAAACCATACCTGAAACTTCTCTTGGTGCTTCTGTTTCTAATTTAATAGTTATCATTGGAGCAACTGAAGAATCATCTTCTAAGTATGAAAAGTCTTGTTTTATATTTCCATCAAATCCAGCTTTTGTAAAGTTTAATCGGCCTAAATTAATATTTGCTGGTGCAGAATCTCTGTCTACTTTTCCTGTTACTTTTCCTGTGTATTTATTATATGTTGCATATCCTGCAATTTCTGTTAAGTGATGTTTATTTCCTAATCTAATAGAATTTTCTACTTTATCACCATTTTCTGCAAAAAGCTTGCCTTTATTAACTTTAAAGTTAGTTACTACTTCTAACCTTCTAGCTGAAGGTAATATAATATCCATATCACCATACTTATCATCTAAAGTAGTTAACATTCCAATTCCTTTATTTGTTTCTTTTTTTGTCCATATAAATGGTTCAGATTTAGTTAGCCCTGGAATTTTTTCATATTCAGTTTCTGCTTTAACATCATCAAAGTTTCTTTTAATATTTGTATCTAAAGTTACAATTCTATATTCTGGTGTTCCTATAACCACATTACTTCCCGATATTGCAGCTTTACCTGTACCATTTTTATCTTCAATTTCTTCTTTGTCTATTTCCTTTTCTATCTTTTCTAATACTGGAGTTAATGTCTCGTCATAATACATATTTAAGCCTGAAACAATAGCAGAATCAACTTGAGAATAGTTTGTTATTGCTTGTTTATATTGTAAATATACATCTAATTCTCTTCCTTCTTGATCTTTATTTTTTTCTGCTAATCTTTTTGCCTCAGTATCTAATGCTTCTTTTATATCAGGGTCTTTATACATTGCTGTTCTATAAATATAATCTGCTTTATATATCTCTAATTGATATTGTAAGTCACCATAGTTTTCTGAATATTTACTAATCAAGTGACTGTATCCATCATTCTCATCTTTCTTTAAATCGTACTTATTTGCAAAAGTGTTTATTAAAGCTTTTTTATTTATAAATTGTATTGATAACATTAAATCACTTTCTAATTCTAAATCAACTTTTCTTCTTTTGAATAATCCTAAGTTGATGTTTTCCATATGGGTATTTGATTCATGAAATACTACCACAGATTTATTATCTAATGCATCTGTTACAGTAACTCCTTCTTTATTTTTATATTCTTCTGCTTTTTCTTTAGTCATTATTATTACTAAATCAAAATTACCATTTGTTTCAGAGGTTGCATTTTTATTTGACATAGCTTGTTCCATGTCTATTTCATATACATCTCCTAATGGATATAGTATACCTGTGTTTAATGTAGAAGCTCTCGTATTTCTTTTAGTTTCAAGAGTTGAAACCGTTCTATTTTTATCATTAACTTTCCCTTCATAATTTAATTCATAATCATTTTCAGGTGCTTTTTCAACTCCAATAGCTTTTCCTACAGTTTTTCTATTTTCATCCATTTCTGATGAACCATTTATTTCACCCATATTCATATTAAATGTATCTCTTGCTTTAGTATTTTCAACAGCCATAGAGTCATTTACCGCTTTTCCTGCATTTTCAAGATTATAATTATCTGGATTATATGAAAGACTTGCTAAAGCTGGTACTGGTACATACTCTATACCATCATATTCAAATTCTACTTCAAACTTTACAGAATGTGTTTTTGAACCATATCCTTTTTTTATTTCTTTTCTAGTAAATCCTAAGTCTCTTAAATAATATTTACCCCATTCTCCTTTATCATTTGTTTTAATTTTTTCTGTTATTGGAGCATTATACTTACCTTTTTCAAATACTCTTGCTGCTTGTTTTTCTACTATACTTTGATCACTATTTTTTATAATTAATCTATTTACCCTAACTGTTATATCTTCAAACATTCTATCTTTTTTATCTTCGTTTCCTGTGTTTAATATAAAGTTATATGAAGATAATTTGTCTCCATAAGGATTATCTTCCCATACTTTACCACCTATTGGTAGTACAAAGGCTGGTGCATTTTTATAAACGTCAGGGTTATCAGGAATTTTCTTGTTTTCTATTAATTTTGCTGTTGTATCAACATATTTTAATCTACCTTTAACTTTCATTTGTGGCTGTGTTTTTTCTAACGATAACATTGCTTTAGGTACAACTAAAACATCTGGAGTTTTAAATAATACATGTCTGTATCCTTCATTAAGCGTTGGAATTGATATATCAGAATTTACTTTTGCAGATGTTGGCATATTTTTTAATGCTAAATCAGGATCTATCTTTGCTTTATTTGTTTTTCCAATTTCAACTGTATTTGTAACTTCTGCAATTTTTGTTTCTTGAGGTATACTTTCATTCCTTTTATTCTTAAATAGGCCTAATATTTTATCTGTAAAATTAGGATTCTGTTTTTTTTCTACTTTTCCAAGATCTTTAAGAGTTATCTTTTTAGTTTGACCTCCGCGAGTTCTAAAAATAGCTACTAAAACGTTTCTATGAACACCATGACCTGTTGAATAACTACCTCCATTCATTGAAGTTTCAATATTTGTTGAAAACATAAACACATTATTCTTTATCTGAAGAAATGTTACTTCTAAAGGAGGTTCTTTTGCAGGGATATCTATATAATCAGTTTGTCCTCCCTTTGTTATAAAATACATTCTGAAAGAAGTATATTCCTTAGGTATTGAATATACTTGATTATAATAATAAGTATAATTACCAGAGCTACAATTTATATTTGACATAAAACTATATGTGTCATTATTCTCAGAATATTTTATAACATTAAATGATTCCGAAGGAAACATATCTTGATAACTTTTATCTAAATACATAAGATCTTTATATGGTTTTGAAAAAGACCTAAAATTTATTTCCTTTGATCCACCATTTATTGAAGTTCCTTCAGCAGTTATTCCATCATAACTATAAAGAAAACCTCTAGCAGGAGTGAAGCTACTTGATTTTTCATTCCATTTTATTGTTTTATAAAGAGTATTTCCCTCTCTTGTCCAACCATCTAGTATATGCATTTCAGAAGGCTTATATGGTGAAAAATCTAATGTTAATGTCCCAACATCATCACCTGGTGTAATATCAAATTTAACCTTCGGTTTCTGTACATCCAAATAAGCATTAGAGTACTTTTCAAACTTTTCAATTTCAATATCTGCTTCAAAATCTATATATTCTCCAATACCAGCATAATAATTAGCACTTGCCTCATAATCTACAGCTCTAAATGAAGCTGTAAGTTCTGCTATTCTTATTAAGTTTTCATCAAATGGTATTTCTATATAAAACTCTTGATTTGGCTCTGGAACACCATATTTTAAACTTGTTACTTCCCCCTTTGCAATCTGTTCTGCAGTTAAATTAGTTCCTTTGGCTTGTAATGGTACAAAGTATGACCATTTTAGTATTTCTTTAATAGTAGTCTTAGATTTATCATTATATTCTCCAGTAATTTTCATATTAGTCATACCTGCAAAATATTTTTCTGAGTTACCATTTTTTACTGTACTTAGTAGATAATCTAATTTGTATGGACCAACTAGCCAAGATCCTTCTTTATATTTTTCTGATTTAGAATTAAATATAATGTCCCTCTTAGTCTCAACAAACTTTGCTGAATTTTCAAACGCATTATTATGATTTGCTTTCCATTTTACAAAACTATCGTAATATGCTTCAAAAGCTTCAGCTTCGGATTTAAGTTTCTTAGCTCCATCAGTTTGAAATATATGTCCTGTGTATCCTTCATCATCAGGATATTGATCACCTTCCAATGACCATAATACTTCTTGTGCATCACCAGGATCTCCTACTACACTTCCATCTTTACTAGTCATTTTTGGTTTAGTAGCTAAAGCATATGCCGCTTGTGGAGATAAAGGTTTATTTTCTGGTGAAACCATTTCGTAATAGTTATTTGTTCTTATTCTATTTTCTTTATCAGCAATACTAGAACTACTATGGTCACCATCATAATCATTATCAGGATTATAAGCGTCTCCAAATTCTGCTCTAATTGCATTATCAAGACTTTTTAAAACCATTTTATTTATATTTTCACTTGTTATTTCTTCAAAAAAATTTTCTATAGTTCCTCTATCTCCAAGATCTTGATTATTTCCTTCAACTTCCACAATCATATGTTTAAATTCATGGGCTACTTCTTTACTTTTCCATATATATGGAAAAGTAGGATTAGTTCCTGTATATACATAGTCAAAATTGTCTTTCATTTCTTGTTTTGTTGGACCTTTTTCTTCATATCTAACACCATAATCATCTAAATATTGCATTACATCATAAGATCCTGGAGCATCACTTCTTGAAGATAAATTGCTTAGTTTCCTATTTCTAGACTTAACAAAAGTTTCTAATCTTGCTACAAGTTCAGAATGTTTAGGTAATTTTAATCTCGTTGCTATTTCTCCTTCTCCTAAACCTTGTAAAAGTAATATGTGCTCATTTGCACAATAAATGTCTATGTTAGAATAAAAATCTACGAATGTAAAAGGATTAAGTTTACCTGTAGAAGAAAACGGGTTATTTTCACTTTTAGGAATCTTATTATTTTCTTGATAATTATTATCAAAAGATTGCAACTTAGAACCTTCTGCTGTCCAAAATTCATCTCCCTCTTCTATAGAAGGTTCAACATTATATCCTTTTTTTGTTAAATATTTTTCATTTTCTATATACCCTTTTGTTTGTGTATAAAACCCTTCAGACTTATCAAGTTCAATTGTAATATCATCTTTTTCACCTTTAAAAATTTTATCATTAATCTTAGCTGGTAATTTACCAGTTCCTGCATATACTATATTGTTTATTATAGGAGATATTAATATGATTCCTATAATTAATAGTGTAAAGATAATTATTTTTTTACTATTTGATATTATATTCTTTTTCATACTATTTAATCTCCTTTCCATTTATTTTTCTTAATACGAGAAAGATCATTGCACCAATTGAGCTTATAATAGTTAGTATTAATAATCCATAAGCTATTTTCTTTCCAGTATTTAAACCTAATATTAATTCTAAACTTACAAAATCATCTTCTTCTATATTTTTATTATTAGGAGTAGAATCTCTATCCGGTAAACCTAAACTATTCTTAAATTCAGCAATTTCAAAATTTACTTTAGAAAGTCCTAAATTTTCTTTATTAAAGTCTTTAGCTAATGTTAATTCTATGTTTTGTGCATTTCCTGGTTCAATATTATTAGAAGAAAGTGCTGTTGTAAATATATTTCTTTCATCATCAATTTGCCATGTTTTATTAAGCTCTGGTACGAATTTCATGCCTTCTGGAATCTGTGCATTAAGTCTTAATACATTTCCCTCAACTTCTCCCTCATTTAATACTCTTAACTTATATTTAACTAATACTTGTGTTTTGTTTAATTCACTTCCATTTAGTTCAATTTTTACATTTTTTCTATCATTAAAGTTATACTGTTTTGGTTCTTTATTTGATGTTTCTATTATTACTTCTGATATTTCTCCATCTAAACTTAAATCAAAGTTTGATTTTTCTACAAGCCCTAAATCTACATTTTTAACACTTGCAAAATTAACTTGTATTCCATCAGTAACAGCTACACTTTTATTTGTACGATTATCTACATTAACTTTAATACCTTTTGAGTTTTCATCATTACTGCTTTTTGCATTATATATAGTTGGAACATACTTTTCATCATTATATTTAAATACTGCTGAATAATTTCCATTAACTATATTATCAAATTGATATTTTCCATTTTCATCTGAAACTGTTCTTGCAACTACTTTTTGTGTTTGATTATCCACTAATTCTACTATTACTTTTCCTAAAGTTTTACTTTCTGAATTATATGTCCCATTCTTTTCACTATCTATCCAAGTTGTTCCTAAAATTGAATGAGTAACTGTAGCCGATGAGTCAGTTCCTAATCCATATTCTTTTTTATCTTCAGGAGATATATTTATTTCTCCCTTGTCATACATTTGTTTAATAACACTTTGTACAGCTCCCTTTTTTATGTCTAAATTTACTGTCTTTAAAACACCTTCCATTCCTGCTTTAAATGTTGCTATTTTTGAACTAGATTCCCCAATTCCATTTATTTGTGCTTGTACAAATATTTCTAATTTTTTATTTTGTTCTATATAGAATGGATAAACATACTTTCTTTGACCTACTCCGTCATCTGCAATTGTTAGTACTGAATTTTGTTTTCCATCACTTGTTTTCTTATATATAGAATTAACTTTTATTCCTTCTGGTGCTTCAAATATGAAATTTGCACCAGGTATAAAATAAGAAGGCTTAATAGAATATTTTATAAATATATCTTGATTTTCTTGTACTGATGATAATTTTTTATTAGACTCATTATAATTATCATGATTATATATTTCTATTCCTGATTCTATTGTTTTTTCTGCAATATAATTTGTAATAGAATTTGATTCAGCTGTTATAGCTTTACCATCTTTTTTAGATGTTGTAGCAGCATTAAATTTTAAATCAACTTTTTTAACATATGATGCTGGTAAAGGATTTTTTAATTTTACCGAAATATCAAACTCTACAGTTGATCCTCCTCCTAATTCATCATCTAATAATTGTATTTTTAAAATATTTGTTACTTTATTATATTCTGTTACTTTATATAAAATATTTTTTGTTTCAACATATTCTAAAGTATTTGGTAATTGTAAAGTTAAATTAACCTTATTAAAACTTTCAGAATATGATGCTTCATTTGTTTTTTTATCATATATAAAACCTGTATTATTTATAACTTTAACATTATATTTTTTAATTGTGTCAGGATATATATTTATTGTACTAGGTTCAATCTCTGCTTTATAATCTGACATTCTTACTTCAAGTTTTTGACTTTCTATAGTACTTCCTAAAGCTTTTTTAGATTTAACTATTTCAAAATTCTCAGCAGCTACATTTACAGCTAATTCTATCTTTTCATCTTTTTTTACTTCTTTTGCAGTAAAAACTAAATACTTTTTAATTGACCCTCCTACTTTAATATCCCCTAAACTTATATATGCACCTTTTTTATTATCAGATAATCTTATAGTAGTTCCTGTTGCATCATCTCTTATTCCTTTAAACTCTAAACTTTCTGGTATGTTAATATATGTTTCAACTTTTTTTGCATCTGTTTTCTTTGCATCATTTGCTACTTCTAAAGAGTATATTATTTCTTCGTTTTCTGAAATAATCTCTTTGTTTGCTTTAATATCTATATTTAATTGAACACCCTCTCCTGTAGATAAAGCAACTGTGCTTGACATTTGAGCATATCTAACATTACCCTTTTTAGTATTAACTCCATATTCTGCAAAACTATATGTTTTTGCTATTTGGTTATGTTCTAAATTTGCTGGAATTTCCATCGCATAATTAAATTTTAATAAAGTTCCTTTTGGAAGTTTATTATTTAAAACAATTAGAAAAGACTTTGCATTTTTTATATTTTCATTTTCACTCCATGCATTATTTACATTTTTTAAATCACTTGTTGCATTTGGATTTGTTGAATAATATATTTTGTAATTACCTTTTTCAGATTCAATTTTTTTAGCTAGTACCATATCAAAGCTTGAACCTATCTCTTCATTTGTAAAAACATTTTTGTTTAATTTATTAGGTATTCTTCCTATTATTACAGGACTAGTTACTTCTGAATCACTATTATTTAATAAATACATATGTGCATCAATAGTTCTTTTTCCTGATAACACATCTAATTTTCCTTCCTTATATCCTTGATTTATAGATATTATAGAATCATTATTTTTATTATATTTTTCAAATTCATTTATTAAAACTAATCCTTGTGGAGCATTATATTTTAAATTTCCTTTTATTATTGCATTTCCATATTTTTCAAAATTAGCAAAAGTAGAACTCATATTCCAAGCTTCTTTTTTTGCATAATTTGTAGCTAAAACATTTGAATATTTAACTTGATATTCAACATTTTGGCTTGTTGCCCATTGATCTAATGTTATATCAGTATTAAGAACAATATTAGTACCATTTGTTAAATGTCCTGTACTTATACCATCTTGTTTTCCAGATAAAACTATTTGTACTATATGTTGAGCTCCTTGTTTTATAACTTTAGAACTTGCAATTTTTAAACCTTTTCCATGTATTAAGCTTGCATTTTTTAAATTAATTGTTTTTATTCCTTTTGGTAAAATCATTTCAAAAACTGTTTGCCCATAAATATCTGACGATAATTTATCATTATTAAGAGCTATAATAAACTCTATATTTTCATTTGTCTTAATAGTAGATAGTTCAGTCTTATTTGTTCTTACCAAAACATTTGAACTTGCATCTGTTAATTTAATACTATGTTTTATTTCTTTCAATAAAGTGTCTGCATTATTGTATACAACATATGCTTCTTTGTTTGTATTTAAAGTTTCTATATTTTTTAAAGTTTCTATATTATAAGAAGATTTCACTAAACTTCTTATACTTTCTATAAATACTTCTCCTTCTTTTTTTGGTTTTGAAGTTTCTATTGTAATATTTGAAATTGCATTTTTAAATTCATATACATATTTATTATTTATTGCTAAACTTTTATTGTCTAATCTTTCTAGTAATTTACTTCCAGAATATATATTAATATATCCTTCTCCAAAAACTTCATCAAACTCTTTTTTGTTTATTTCTATCTTTTTATATATAAAGTTTTTTTCTATATTTCCATTATTATATTGAGGTTCATTTTCTACAATCTTTATTGAATCTGTTATTTCAACATTTGATACATCTAATTTTATTTTAGATTTTACAATATTTTCTTTTACTTCAGTTGCAAAAGAGTTTACATAAAGTATACCTTTAGATATGTTAGAAATATCAGTTGTTTCAGATATATCAATCAATTTACCTGTTTCTTTATCTAAAATTGTGTGCATACTTAATTCTTTTTGATTTTCACTTAATTTTGAATCTCCTGTCAAAACATATTGTTTAACTAAAAACTTTGAATCACCTTCATATTTTTCTAAATCTTTTTCTATCTCATAAAAAGAAGTAATTAAAATTTCTAAATTTCCATCACCTGCAGAATATGTTTGATTTTCATTTTTAGCATTTTCAACTTCAATAATTAACTTATTATTTTCTTTATCCCAAGAATAAAAATCTTTTTCTAAAAGAATATTTTCTTCTTTATTAAATAAGCTTGCTTTTTGTATAGAAACATTTATAGCTTTAGGAAGTTTTTCTCCTAATTTTAATAAGCTTGTTTCTAAAGCTATTTTTTGAGTTGGTAAAATAATTTCTTTGTTTTTATTCTTTATAGTAATTAAATTTTGTAAAACTACTTCTTTTCCATTTGTTGTCTTTTGCTTAATGTATTTTTGAATTTGGTTAGAAATCTCAATGTCTTTATTATCAATCCAATTTAAATTTAAATTTGTTCTTTTATAAACATCATATTTTCTACCTTGTTCATTTACATATTCTCCAGTTAATTCAATCTCACTTTTATTAAGTAAGGTACTTGCATCTACATCATCTACACCAATATATTTAATTGGTATTTCTATAAATGTTTCCGATGTACCTTCTATTTGATTTAACTTAACCAAATAACTTTCAACTGATTGAATTAAATCAGATTCTTTCTCTGGATTAACAAATTCATATGTTAAGTTCTCTGGATTACGAATTTCAATTTGTCCTCCATTAAAATACCCTTTTTCTTTTACATTTAAGAAAAGCCTAACTTTTAAATCCTGATCATTTACATCTGCTTTGATAGAATCTAAAGTTTCCTCTCCTCTTTGAAAAGATAAATTTGCATCTACAAATCTAGTAGACGTTTTAACGTTTGTTTGATTCGCTGCTACTTCTTCTGCAACAGCAAAAGCTGTAGTTCCAAAAATAGGCATTAATAATGCTATTAATAAAACTATTTCTATTAATTTTGATAATATTGTCTTTTGCATTTGAACCTCCATTCAATTTTCTTTAATGTAATATTAATTTTTGCATAACCAATTATTTATATCAAACCGCTTTTTACTATATATATATTAAAAACATTTTTTTATAATTTTAAAACCATTCTTTTCTTTAATAAATATGCTTTACAAGGCTTGCAGGTAATTTATGTAACATTTTAACAACATTTTTTTTAATATTTTAAAAATTTCAGCTTAAATATACAATTTTATTTTTTTATTTTTTTTAATAGTTTTTATTTTTTTTGTTTTTTTTATAATTTTATTTTGTTTGATATTTTTCAGCTTTATATTTTTATATTTTTATTTTTTTATTTTTTTTAAATATTTTTTTATAAAAAAATAAAGAACAAGTTTTATTTTTAAATTATTCTAAATACCCTTAAATCAATAATTTAAACTTTTTCTTTTGTTCTTTTTTATTTTTAAAATTTTTCTTTTGTTTCTTTTTTATTTAAATATAAGTTTCTTTTTTAGTTTTCCATCTTTAAATATCTAAAAAAAACATTAAATTATCTTTTTTTCATATAATTGTTTTTCTGTTTTCTCTTTTTTAACAAAATTATTTTTTATATAATTATATTATAGCATAAAAGTTTAATTCACGCTACTTTATAGTATATATGTTCCCTCTTTTTGAACAGTCATCTTTTCTTTAATATGTACTGCATTCATTCCAATGTATTCTTTAATAATTTCTCTAGCTACAATTGCTGCTTCTCCACCACTTTGACCATTTTCAATTACAACCGCTATAGCTATTTCAGGATCTTCATATGGTGCAAAACATACAAAAGTACCATGTACAAAATCTCCAGCTTCAGCTGTTCCTGTTTTTCCTGCTATTGTAATTGGTAAGTTTGTAAAAAGATATGCAGCTGTTCCTCCACCTGAAGTAACTTCTCTCATTCCTCTATGCACTGCATCTATATCACTTTGTTTAAACTTTATTTCTTCAGGCTCTTCATATCTATATCCTAATTCTTTTGATATAGATTTATTAATATCTTCTCTTGATATTGCTGAACCAGTTGAGTTTATAACAGATTTAACTAAAGTCGGTCTAACAACTTTTCCATTGTTTGCAACCATTGCAACATATTTTGCTAATTGTAAAGGAGTAAAAGAATTATAGCTTTGACCAATAGCTGCAGATAAAGTTCCTCCCTCTGTCCAAGTTTCACCATTATCTTTTGCTGCCTGTTTTCCTGCAGCTGTTCCTGAAGACTCACCTTTTAGTTCTACTCCTGTTTTTTCTCCTAATCCAAAATATCTTATATATTTTTCTAATGTATCTATACCTAATCTATATCCCATTTCATAAAAGAAAACATTACAAGAATTTGATAAAGCTCCTACTACATTTAATGATCCATGTCCTCCTCCAGAATATCTATAAGTCCAACATCTTGGATTATGAGCTCTATTGTATATTCCTGAACAATAAATAGTATCATACTCTGTAATCTTCTTTTCATTTAAAGCGGCCAAAGCTGGAACCATTTTAAATGATGAGCCTGGCGAATATGTTCCTTGTATTGCTCTATTCATTAATGGATGTGTTCTAGAATTATATGTCTCCCAATCTTCCTCTGAAATACCTCCTAAAAAATTCGAAGGAGAAAATGTTGGATATGAAGCCATTCCTAAAATTTCACCTGAATTTACATTTAAAACAACTGCACTACCTCCATTAATTTGATAACCTTGATTCCTTAAATTAGAGATTCGTTCTGTTAAAGCTTTTTCAGTAATTTCTTGAACACTTTTATCTATAGTTAAAATTACATCCGATCCTCCTATAGCTTCTTTTACCGTATAATCACCAACAACATTTCCTTCTATTGTCATCTCTATTTGTTTTAAACCATCTTTTCCTCTTAGAAATTCTTCAAAAGTTCTTTCTATTCCTGTTTTTCCAATTACGTCATTCATTTGATAACCTTGTTCTTTTTTTGCTTCATATTCTGACTCATCTATTCTTCCTATATATCCAATGACATGTGCAGCTAAAGTTTTTATATTATATTTTCTAGAAGGTTTGGTTACTACATTAACACCAGAAAGAATACTTGAATCTGCAGTTATTTCTAAAGCTGACTCTCTGGAAATTTGTTCAGCTATTTCAAGACCAGATACCTGTCCATAACCTTTCTCATCTATTAATTCTCTAATATTTAATATTCTTTCTATTTCTTTAACATCATCCGTTTTTATTTTGTATCTTTCTTTTAGTAAATAAAAAGATTCTTTTGCAGATGCTTCCTGTGGAATATCTTTTCTTTCTTTCCAATCTGCTAAACTCTCTTCATCAATTTGTTTAAATTTAAACGGATCTGTACTTATAATTAAGCCTTTATTATATTTTTCTTTATTTTTATTTAAAATTTCTGTAAGTTTTAAAGCTAAAGCATTTAGCTTTTCATCTGTTGTTTGAGTTTTATATAATTCCAAACCATAAGTTAATTCTGTTGTTCCTAAAGGTTTTCCTGTTCTGTCTAAAATATTTCCTCTTTTTGCTTTGATTAAAGTTTCTTTAATTAATCTATCATTAGATTCTTCTCTATATTTTAATCCATCTAAAATTTGAATTTTAAAAAGAGCTACAATTAATATAATACCAACAGTGTATACCAAAATTAGTAATAAGTTATATCTAATATTATTTTTAATTAATTCTTTATTTTTATTTTTTTTCATTTTAAAAATACCTAGTTAAAATATTTTTTTTGTTTAATATTTCGCTTGTTAATTCACCTGCATATTTAAATAAAGGATATGCAACCATTATAATTAACATATTATATGTTGCTTGTATACTAACTATTTTAAAAAATTCTATAATTTCTATATCAAAAGATAATACTACTACTCTTAAAATATATTTTGTAATTTCAAAAATTATAGTAAGTATAAATATTTTAATCATTGTTGCAAGTCGACTGTTAATATACAACAACTGATTTAATAAAACTGTTAACTCTATTAAAATAATAAGTGCAACAACAGTTCCTCCAATAGGATTTGAATATCTTATGTCAACCAAGAAACCATAAACAATAGCAAATAAATATGAATGTATTTTATTTGTATATGTTGATAAAAATATAAAAAATATAATTATTATATTTGCAAGAACATTAAACATTGTATATTTTGCAAAAATAGTAAATTGCAAAATATGAGTTACAAATAATGCTAATACTAATAAAATTAATGTTAATATTTTTTTCATATTTTCCTTTATTTTTTTAAAACTAATACATTTGATGTTTTATTAAAATCAACAGCTGATTCAATTACAGCATAAGTTTCTGAAACATTTTTTAAAATTGCCATTTCTTTTACTTTTCCAACATAAATTCCTGGAGGAAATCCATCTCCTAATCTTGAAGTTCTAACGATTTCTCCTTTTAACAATTGATAGTTCATCGGCAATAAGTTTAAAGTTAATTGTTTTTGAGAGTTTAAGCTTCCCTTACAAATTAAATCTTCTGATTTTTCTCCTACTTTAACTGCAAATTTAGAAGCTGGGTCAATTATTAATTCAACCTTTGAAGTATGTTCAGTTACACTTAAAATTCTACCATAAAGTCCATTTTCTGTAACAACCGCCATTCCTTCTTCAACTCCTTCACTAGAACCTATATCTATAATACTGTTATTAGAAAAATTTGAATTTTCTTTTGCAATTATACTTGCTGGAACAGATTCAAACGAGCTATATCTCTGTTTTAAATTTAATTTTTCATTTAAATTCTTATTTTCTTCTAATAGAACTTCGTAATTTCTATGTACTTCATTTAAATTTTTGTTTTCTTCTTTTAATTTACTGTTTTCTTCCTGCAATGCTATTAAATCATAATATTGAGTCTTATCTTTACCCTTTTTCATAAAAAACACTTGTAACTTTTTAAAAGGCATTGATATTTTAGAAGTTATGGCTTCCATATATGAAAATTTAGATAAATCTAAATTTGTAAAAAATATTATTAATATTAATAAAACAACAGATATAATTGTCCCTATTACTTGTGATTGCTTTCTTTTTTTCATTTTATTTTCCACCCTTTTAATTGTTTTTTATTTTTATTTTTTGTTCTTTAATTTTTAAATCATATTTTGATTATTCATATATGCAACAATTGATTGATATATTCCATCACCTATAACAATATGATCCATTACTTCTATACTTAAATCTCTTCCTATTTTCTGTATAAGTTTAGTAAAATTTATATCTTCTATACTTGGTGTTGGATCTCCAGAAGGATGATTATGTATGACAATAATTCTTGGAATGTCTTGCTTTATTGCTTCTTTAAAAACATCTTTAATTTCAACATTTATTCCATTAATAGAACCTTTTTGTATAGGCAATATATTTTTTAAATTACCTTTAATGTCAATTAAAGCCACTTGAATTTCTTCTTTTGTTTCATATCTAAGAGTTGACATAACATGTTCTGCAATATCTTTTGGAGATTTAATTTTTAAATTGTATTCTAACGTTGGAGCTGAAGCTCTTTTTATAATTTCAGATAAAGCTTTTAATTGAATAGCTTTTATCTTTCCAATTCCTTGATGTTTTTTTAGTTCCTCTATTGATATATTATGTAAAAATCTAAATCCTTCTTTTTTATATGAATTAAGTGTTAGAAGATTTTGTGCTATTTGTACAGCATTTTTATCTTTAGTTCCTGTTTTTATTATAATAGCTAAAAGTTCTGCATTTGATAGATATTGTGAACCCATGTTTTCTAGCTTTTCATAAGGTCTTTCTAATAAAGGTAATTCTTGTATTTTAATTTTTAGTCCCTTCTACCCACAATAACCCTTTTCTTGTTTTTAAATTTATTTTATTCTTCTTAAATTATACCACTTCAATATATAAATAACAATATTTTTTTTATATTTAAATACTATAAAAGCTTATATTTTAAGCTTAATAAGAATTATCAAATATTTTTTATTTTTTTGTAAAATTTTACATATTTTTTAAATTTTTTTATAAAAAAAAGATTCTTTTAATATTTCAAGGTTTAAAAAAGCTCCCTTTTTTATTGGAAGCTTCTCTAAACAAGGGTTTTATAGACTAAGACATAAGAAATAAGAAATAAGAATTGATAATTTGAAAACCCTTCTTTTCTGATCAGGCTGAAAGCATTGTAGATTAGTATCTTGTTTTTGTCAATACTTTTTATTGACAAAATTTTTATTAAATATATAATTTTTGTAGGAGAATTTATGTATAATGAAGAATTACCTTATGAATCTATAGAAAAAATGCCTGAGTACAACTTAAATATTGTTCAAAATAAAAAGTATTTTAAATTTGGTGTTGACAGTATAGCTCTAGCTACTTTTGCTTCTTTAAGCAGAAGCAACAACATTGTTGTTGATGTTTGCTCTGGTTCTGGCATTGTAGGTCTTCTATATTCAAGATTAATGGATAAAAAAATTAAAGAACAAAATTTGTCCAGAAAAATACAAAAAATATATTTTGTAGAAAAACAAGAATATTTTTCACACTTAAATAAGAAAAACATTGAAATAAATAACTTTCAAAATTGCAAAGTTCTTAATTTAGAGATTAAAGACCCTAAAATATATAACCAAATAGAAGCTGATTCTGTAAATATAATTTTAATTAATCCTCCCTATTATCTGGTAAAATCCTCAATTCCATCAAAAACAGAAGAAAAAGTTATAGCTAAATTTGAAGATGAAAACTTTTTAGATGATTTTTTTAATTTTTCTAAGATTTTATTAAAAGATGGGGGCGAGATATTCATGGTTAATAAATTTGAAAGACTTGTAGATATTTTTTGTATAAGCCGAAAATATAATATAGAACCAAAAATATTAAAACCCATTCTATCTAAACCTTATAAAAAAAATGATTTAGTACTCCTTAAATTTGTAAAAAACGGTAAAAACAATTTAAAAATAGAAACTCCTTTTATAATAAATTAAAACTAGTATTTTATAGTCTATTTTTTTTAATTTTCACAAATTTAATTAGTTTTTTTATTTTTTTATTTAATTGTTGTTTTTAGTTATGTATATATATGAAAATTATTTTTTTACTTTATATATAAGTTTATATTTTTTTATTTATATCGTTTGTTTATATTTTTAATTAATTTGTTTTTTATATTTTAGTTTTTTTAATTCTTTTCTAATTAGATATCTAAATAGACAAAAATATGATATAAAAGTAAGCGTAAGAATAAATTAACATTAAACTACTATTTTATAAAAGAATTAAAAATTGGTAGACATAATTATTTATTTGTTTTTTTATTTTTTATAATTTTAATTGCATATAAGTAGAATAGAGGTATTATATGAACAAAAAAGCTGTAGGAACTCTCTTTATTGTACCTACACCAATTGGTAATTTAGGAGATATAAGTAATAGAGCAATAGAAGTTTTAACTACTATAGACTTAATATTATGTGAAGATACAAGAAAAACTATTAAACTTTTAAATAAGTTTAATATTAAAAAAAGTCTTATTTCTTATTATTCTGAAATAGAAGAAAAGACTTCAAAAAAGGCAATTGAACTATTATTAAATGGTAAAAACATTGCGTTATTATCTGATTCTGGAACACCATTAATTTCTGATCCTGGAAATGTTTTAATAAAAAAATGTATTAAGAATAATGTTAACATAATTTCTCTGCCTGGACCTTCAGCTTTTACCACAGCTCTTGTAGCTTCAGGCTTTGATTTATCTAAATTTACTTTTTATGGTTTTTTAAAAAATACAAAAAGCGAATTAAATATTATTAAAAATTCTAAACTAGTTTCTATAATCTATGAATCACCTCATAGACTCTTTCAAACTTTAGAAATAATAAAGGATCTTATCCCAAATCGTAACTTATGTGTAGCAAAAGAAATTACTAAAATTAATGAAAATTATTATAGGGGTACTGCAGAAGAACTTCTGCAAATGGATATTCTACCTAAAGGTGAATTTATTATAATTATTGATAAAAATACAAATGACTTAAATATTAAAGACTTTGGCATATCTTTGCCTGAGCATTTAAATTATTATGTAAACTTAGGGTTAACAAAAAACGAAGCTATAAAAAAGGTTTCTCATGATTTAAATATACATAAAAATGAAATTTATAAACATTTTATTAATGATTAAAATTCTCTTTAGATAGGTAAATAAAAAACAGTTTAATTTTTTTATAAAATTTTTAACTGTTTTTTTATTTAAAATACAAATATTTTTTATTTTTTATTTTTTATTTTTTAAAAATTTGCTTTTTTTTTTAATTTTTTTTATTTAAATAACAATTTCATTTCCGTTTTCATCATGTCTTAAAACATAAATTTCTACTTTTTGATTTTTTTCTTTTTTCCCATTAATTACATTTTCAAATTTTTGAGAAACTATTTCAAAGTTGTTATTACTCCTGCTTATATGTGCTAAAGCTACTTTTTTTAATCCATTATCTACTAAATGTGATACTAAATTTAAAGATTCTAAGTTTGAAAGATGTCCTCCTGAACTAACAATTCTAGATATTAAACTAATTGGATATGATGAATACCTAATTAAATCTTCATCATAATTAGCTTCTATTACTAAAAAATCATTATTTAATAAATTTTCATAAACTTCTTCTGTTATTTCACCTAAATCTGTTACAATAGTAATTTTTTTATTGTCTTTATCAAAAAAAGAGAATCCTACTGGATCACTTGCATCATGTGGTATACTAAATGGTTTAATAATTGTTTCATTTATTTTAAATTCTTTATTTGAAAATATATTTATAGTTTCATTATCTAGTAATTCTATCTTCTTTTTAACTTCTATCAATGTTTTTTCATTTATATATATTGGAATACTATATTTTTTATTAAGTAAAGAAAGTCCTCTAATATGATCTATGTGTTCATGTGTAATTAATATACCATCTATATTAGAAATATCTTCATCTATATGTTTTAAACTTTCAACTATCTTATTTTTAGAAACACCTACATCAACTAAAAATTTATTTTTATCTACTTGTAAAAAATATGAATTTCCTGAACTACCACTAAAAAGACTAACAAATTTTATCATTCGGTTGTCCTTGTAATTTTAGCACCTAATTGTCTAAATTTTTCTTCTATTTTTTCGTAGCCTCTATCAATATGTCCAATATTTCTTAATTCTGTTTCACCATCTGCTATTATTCCAGCAATAAGAAGTGCAGCACCTGCTCTTAAGTCTGTAGCAGAAACAGCAGCTCCTTTTAATTCTTTAACTCCATTAAAAATTGCTCTTTTTCCTTCTACACTAATATTTGCTCCCATATTATTAAGTTCAGCAGTATAACAAAAACGAGAGTCCCAAATATTTTCTTCAATTATACTGACACCCTCTGCTATAGCTAAAGAAACTCCCATCTGTGATTGCAAATCTGTTGGAAATCCAGGATAAGGTTGAGTTTTAATATTAACTTTTTTAGGTCTATCATCACATTTAATTTTAATATAATCTCCTCCCAAATCTATATCTGCACCCATTTCTAAAAGTTTAGCCGTTAACGATTCCATATGCTTTGGAATACAATTTTTTATTAAGATATTTCCTTTAGAAGCTACTGCAGCAACCATAAATGTTCCTGTTTCTATTTGATCTGGAACAACTGAATATGTTGCATTACCTTTTAATTCCTTAACTCCTCTAATTCTAATTGTATCTGTTCCTGCACCCATTATATCTGCACCCATAGTATTTAAAAAATTAGCAACGTCTACAATATGAGGTTCTTTTGCAGCATTTTCTATAACAGTTATTCCTTTAGCAAGGGTTGCTGCTAACATAATATTAATAGTTGCACCAACAGAAACTACATCTAGATATATTGATCCTCCCTCTAAATTTCCATTCTTTGTTCTTGCAGAAACAATATCTTTGTTAATATCAACTTTTGCACCTAAAGCTTCAAAACCTTTAATATGTTGATCAATAGGTCTTTCTCCAATATTGCATCCGCCTGGCAATCCAATTGTTGCCTTCTTTTGTCTTCCAAGAAGCGCTCCTATTAAATAATATGATGCTCTGAATTTTTTAACCTTATCAGAAAAAGCTGCACTTGTTTTTATTTTTGTTGCATCAATTTCTACAGTATTATTATCAATCCAAGTGACATTTACACCAAGTTCTTTTAATATTTCACAAAATAATTTTACATCTATTATATTTGGTAAATTTTCTATTCTACTAATTCCATTTACCAACAAAGTAGCTGGTATTATCGCAACTGCAGCATTCTTTGCTCCACTTATAGTTACTTCACCCTCTAATCTTGTATTTCCCTCTATTATAAACTTTTCCAATTTTTTCTCCTTTAAATAGTATATAAAAAATATACTACACTTCACTTCTCTTTTCAAGTTAGAAAAGATCATAAACTGAAATGTAGTATATTTTTATAATATTCAATATGTTTAATGCATAAAAAAAATCACTATTATAAGTGACTTAACCAATAACCTTCATTGAATATCTTAAACTTGCTTTTTTCTTGTCTATAGAAATTTCTACTAAGTCTACTCTTACTTCATTGTCTAAAAGATTATGCTTTGTTAAAAACCATTTCATTGTGCTAATAATTTTTCGTTTTCTTAAATATTCTTCTTTTTCTTCTTTAAACAAAAACTCTTTATATTTTGTTATACGTATAAGAATAAAAACAATTTCTTTAGTACTATTATCTCTATAGATAAGTTCTACGTTGGACTCATTTGTAATAAAGTCTTCAGCTATCATTTCATATTCTCGATCTAAAAGAAATTTTTTAGTAAAAGACTTTGCAATACTTTTAATTTGCATAATCAACCCTCCTTTCGTTTTTTTTAATATAGCATAATAACTAAATTATGTCAACCTTTTATTGCTATAAGTTAATATTTATAGTATTCTTTATTTTAATTTTATTTTATTGGTAACGATAGATTAAGAAAATCTTTTGGCGGAGAGTGAGGGATTTGAACCCTCGCGGCATCTATAAGACACCCTACAGGTTTAGCAAACCCGCCCCTTCAGCCTCTTGGGTAACTCTCCATAAAGATTGGCGAAGAGGGTGGGATTCGAACCCACGACAGCTCACACTGTTCCAATTTTCAAGACTGGTGCCTTCAACCACTCGACCACCTCTCCATATTTTAATATAAACATTTTAGCAATTAAGAAGCGTTTTGTCAAATAAATTACACTTTCTTTTATTATATTTATTTAAAATTCCGTTTTTCACTACATACTTTTATTTTTTAATTAATGTATTTATTTTAATTATTTTAGTTTTTTTATTAAATAAACTTTTATTAAAGTAGCTATTCCCTAAGTACCTTTAATCGTTTTATCCTTATAAACTAACTTTTTCTTTAAAAATTTAGATCTTGTTTTTTTGTCTTTTTTTCTAATTTACAAATTTTTCTTACTTTCTTATATTTCAAAAGTTCTATTTTTTATTTATTTAATACTTTTCATTTTTCAAAATTTATGTTTTTTCTAATAAAACATAAATTCTCTTGTTTTTTATTTTTTGAAACTCTTTCTAAAATATTCAAAATTTATAAAGAATATAAAGTTTTCTATTTTTGTTTTCAAAATTATAGACTTTATCATAAATACTCTAATAACAAGGCTTTGCACTGTTATTTAATTTTACACTCTTTTTTGTCTATTTTATTCTTTTTTATTTTTTTCTAATTTTGAAATATTTCAAAATTACATTTGTAAATGGACAGTTGTCCACGCTTTGGCCTTACTTAAATATAAGGTATAGCAATTTTGGTTTCTTATTCCCAAAACTTATCTTTAATA
>CAZCCM010000002.1:0-52733 GCA_964497325.1 uncultured Lachnospiraceae bacterium
GATTTAAATCCTTGTAGTTCTATTTTTTTAAATATCATATTTTCCTTTTATTTTTATTTAATCATTACTTTTTTATTTGGTAATATTCACATTTTATGGTACATCTAATTAATAAACAATATACCCATTTTTATCTTTTTATCTTTCAAAGGTTTCTCCCTTTTGTTCTTCTTCTTTTTGTTCTTCTTCTTTTTTTATCACTTCTATTACTTTTCTTACTTCTATCTCCTCAGTTATATTTCTATCTAAATAATCAACTCCTGCTCTTAATCCAATAAATTCTTCTAATAAGTAGTCTGAACCTTCTTCAAATCTAGCACAATCCTCTGGATTTTTATATAGATTTTCTAAGTATTTTTCCCTATCTATGCTATCAATATGCTCATGTTGAAATCCTAAAGCTCCTATATATTTTTCTTTTTGTTCTTTATTAAATACGATAGATTCACCTATGGGTTCTAACATCATATTTATAATAGCTCTTCCTGTTCTTCCATTTCCATCTGGAAAAGGATGTATTCTTATAAATCTATAATGTATTCTGGAAATTTCTTTAATATAGTTTTCTTTGCTCATATTATCTTTATTCTTAATAACCTGAACCATATATGATGTTAAATGTCCCATTGCTTTTTCTGTATATTCTTTAGGTACTACTTTTATTTTTTTAGCATTGCTCGCCATTTGTACCTCTATATTTCTATATCCATTTTCTCCATAATATTTAAAATTAGGTAGTATGGTCTTATTGATTTTCTTTAAATCTTCTTCTATTTCTTTAGGTTCTTTATTTTCTAATGATGTTGTCATTACTTTTAATTGTGCTAACACATCAGCATATACTTGATTAACTGTATCTAAACCTTTTGTAGGATTTATAGTTTGGCTATTAACATAGTCTAATATTTCTGAGATCATTTGATTCTTAAATCCTGTATAGCCTTTTGATTTATTACTTAAATCTACTATTAATTTTCCGGTTTTTGCTTTTTCTTCTAAATCTTTAGTAAAAGCTGTATTCATAAATAAATTTTTAACTATAAAATTTGCTGTGTTTTTTGAAACCTCTGGATCTAAATTTTCGGATAAAATTTCTGTATAGTCATTAATTATTTGATCTGTATCTTTTTTCCTTCCTAACATTTTATTAAAGAAAGTACTTATTGGATATTTTCTACTTATTTTATTATTATTGTTTATTAAATTTTCTACAAATGGTTCTAATACTAACTGTTTAATTTCATCTAATTGTTCTGTATCTTTACCTATAATACACTTACCTATATCATCTGCAATTAGATTTTTAATTTCAATTTTTTCAATTTCATTTCCATCTTGAGACATTTTTTTTATTAAAGGTAAATCAAGGGTTGGTCCTAATATTTTAATTTCATCTTTATTTTTAGGTTTATATTCATTAGGAATATAGTATGTAGTCATTACATCTCTTACAGTTTTACTATTTATTGTATGGCTGTTTTTTAAAAATTGAACAATTAATTCTTTAACATCAGATTTTTTTAAAAAACTTTCATAAGATTTTATTTCTCCTTTTGTATTTACTACTGTAGATTTACATTCATTTGATATGATTTCTATAATTTTATTAATATCTTCATTATATAAGTCAATATCAGAAATTGCTTGTTCATCTTTTAAAAGTTTTTGATAAATTATAGATGCTTTTTCTCTCATATTTTCCCTAATTTTGTTTTTTGCTTTTTAGCTTTTTAATTTTTTATGCTAATTTATATATTGTATTTACATTGTTTTTCCTTAATTAATATTACTTAACGGCTTCCGCCTCCGCCTCCACCGAAGCCTCCGCCTCCGCCAGATGTAAATCCTCCACCGCCTCCAGATGAACCACCTGAACCACTTGTTATTGCCATTGCTACATTTGCTGCAGCTATGTTATTTTTAGAAGTTCTTACAGTATCCATTACATGCCACATATAATATGAATCTGTAAAAGAATGATTTGTACGTTCTAGTTCTGTAACAACTTGAGGATGTACTTTCTTTAAAGTTTTTAAAACTTTACTTGCTATTCCAAAGTATGTAGCTAATACTAAAAATTCTCCCCATATTACTATAGAATCTTCTGGATATTCTGCTATAAAAGAGTCATTATTTAAAAAATTGTATAATCCTTGATATTCTTCTTTTATATTTTTACCAACATCTGTTAAATGAGGAATTAAACTACTAAGCTTACTTTTATTTATGAATATAAACATTAAAGATCCTACTAAACTAAAACCTAAAGCTATTAAATATTCTCGTTCATTAAATTGTACATTTCCAATTAATTTTGTTAATAATAAATATACAAGAAATGCTAGTAAAGCTATTTGAAGAAAAGGTGAAAGCAATGAAGAATTATATTTTTTTTCTTTTTCTAAACTATATATTCCATCTTTAACTTCTTGTTCTTTTTCCCTTGCAATTAAAATATTGTATCTTGTATCAAATGATGTAAACTTGTTTACTAAATGATTTATTAATTGATATTGTTCTATATATACTATTCCTTTTTCATTTTCTATATCTTCTTCAAATTTTCCTTTTGCAAGTACAAATACTTCCACAGGTAAGTCTGATTTATTCTTTTTAATTGCTTCTTTAATCTTTTTTTCAAACTTTGTATCTGATATTTTAGAAGTTGCATATATTTCTCTTAATAATTTGATAACCTCTATTTCATCTGGATCTAATTGATTATATTGTTCTGCTTTTTCAATTATCTTAAAATTCAATTTATATCTTATATTTTCTAATTCTTTAACCTTTAGATGTAATTCTTTTGCTTTCTCTGCTCTAATACTTTTTTCAATAGCTGTTAATATATTTGCAATTTCTATAGGATTTCCTGCTACTCCTAATTCTTGACATGCTTTTTCTGCAATCTTTGCTTTTTCCATTAAAGCTTCATCAACAGAATCTATAGAACCATCTATACCTTCTTTTATTGGTATAATTTCTAAATATTTCTTTTGTGATAATTTCATTAACATTGTTACAAAAAAATTCATTGCTCCTTTATTTTCATATATAACATTTGCAGCTGTAATATTAAGTTTTGTTGCAGGAAGATCTGTGTATCTATCCCATGTTTTAATTACTCCTTCTGAAAAAATTTTCTTTATTTTAGTTGTTTGAATTATTTCATAAGCTATAATTATTCCAACAATTAGCATAATTGCTGCAGCTGTAGAAGATATTATTCTGCCCCTGTTTGAATCATTTATAGATGATATTACAGTATTTTCTGTATTTCTTTTTTCTTCTGCTAATATACTTGCTTTTTGATTAATTTTTATTTCTGGTGCTTCACGTACTATTTCTTTTGAGAATAATACTCTTCCTTCAACAAATGTATTTGCTGGTATTTTATTAGCTTTTATATCAACCTTGCCGTCTACAAAATTTATTTCTCCTGAAGGTGCTCCATGTCCCCAAATTGATGATGTTTCTGCTCTTAATGGAGAAGGGAACGAAATTAATGCATGAAAGTTTTCAATAGGTAAAGAAAAATCTTTCCCAACAAACATATGATTATATTCTGCAACATCTAAATAATTTTTTACAGGACCATCTACAGTATATTCAATCTTGTATTTTCTTCTATCTCTCCCATATTCTAATCCTACTCCCCATGCTATTTCAAAATTACCTTTATACATGCCTGCATGAAAATAGTTTAAGTTTTCTTTTCCATTATATGGAATATTTTCATTTTCTTTCATTGGAATCCATGAATTTGAGGATTCATCAAAATATGAGACTTTAATATCAGAAAAGTTATCTATATTGGCAGTATCAAAAGATTGATATAGTGTACTAGAATTAACTATATTTATATCCCAAATATCTTCAACAAAAACTTTTCCATCAACTTGTACTATTGCTGTTATATCTCTATTTTTAATTCTTTCTTCATTCTGACTTAATATAAATATTCCTGCTAAAATAATAGAAATTAATATTAATATAGCCACAATTCCAAAATAACTATGTTTTTTAACTTTTTTCATCATTTTCCTCCTTTAAATAAGAAGTATCTAAAAAAATATGTCAATTTCTTTCTTTCATTATATCTTTTTTTATATTAAATGTCTATTTAAATTACACCTTCTAAGCTATTTAGTATATAAATTAGAAGCTATTTTGTTAACTATTTTAGTCTACTCTTTTATTTAAATATTCTTAGTTCTTTAAATTATTATATAACTTCTCTATTACATAAATTTTTAATATTTAAACATAAAAAAACATATACTTTTATGTATATGTTTTTATATTAGTTAATATTAGTTAACGACTTCCTCCGCCGCCGCCTCCGAAGCCGCTACCTCCACCAGATGTAAAGCCTCCTCCACCTCCAGATGATCCTCTAAAACCACTTGTTGATTCCATTTTAGCTCTTCTTGCATTTTCATTTGCCATTGTACTTGCTTTTACTATATTATTTCTTGAAGTATTTACACTGTCTGATATATACCATAAATTATTTGATTCTCTAAAAGAGGGATTTGAACGTTCTAATTCTGTAATAATTTGTGGATGTACTTTCTTTAATGTTTCTAATACTTTACTTGCTATTCCAAAATATGTGGCTAATACTAGAAATCCCCCCCAAATTACTATAGATTGTTCTGGATATTCTGCTATAAAAGAGTCATTGTTTAAAAAATTATATAATCCCTTATATTCTTCTTTTATATTTTTACCTTCATCTGTTAGATGTGGTTTTAATCTATTAACTTTAATTTTTTCCAATAATACAAATGTTAAAGATGTTATTAAAGTGAGTCCTGCAGCTATTAAATATTGAAATTCATTAAATTGTAGTTTTCCAATTAAGTTTCTTAACAATATATATACGAAAATTGATAATAAAATAATTGGAATCCTTGGTGTAAATATTAATGAATTATATTGTTCTTCTTTTGCTAAACTATATATTCCTTCTATTGTTTCTCTTCCTTTTTCTTTTACTATTAAAGCTTTATATTTTGAATTAAATGAAGTAAATCCATACACTAAACGATCTATTAATTGATATTGTTCTATATATATAATTTCTTTATTCTCTTTTAATTCTCCTATAAATATGTCTTTAGCACGTGTAAATACTTCTGCTGGTAAATTTGAATTATTCTTTTTTAAAGCTGCTATTATCTTTTCTTTATAATTTAAAGGTCCTATTTGAGAAGCTGAATACACATATTTCATAAAGTTAATAACTTCTAACTCATCTGGTTCTAATTTGTTTAATCTTCTAGCTTCTTCTATTGCTTTATTATTTAATTTATATCTTATATTTTCTAAATCTTTAAGACTTAGATGTAATTTCATTGCTTTATCTGATCTAATATCTTTTTCGGCATCTATAACTACTTTAGCAATTTCTACTGGATCTCCTACTAAACCTAATTCTGAACAAACTTTTTCAGTAATTTTTATTTGATTCATTAAAATTTCATCAACAAGATCTATAGAGCCATCTACTTTTTCTTTAATTGGTATAATTTCTATATATTTTTTATATGATAATTTCATTAATACTGTTATTAAAAAATTCATTGCTCCTTTATCTTCATAAATAACATTTGCAGCCAATATATTCAGTTTTGTTTGAGGAAAATCTGTATATTTTCCCCATTTTCTAATAAATTCTTCTGGAAATTCTTTCCTTACTTTAATTATTTGAGCTATTTGATAAATTATAACTATTCCAACAAATAGCATAATCGGTATAGTTGCTTTAAATATTTTACTATTTCTATTTTCATTATTTATACTTGCTATTTTAGTATTTTTTGTGTTTATTCTTTCTTCAGATAATATATATTCTTTACCATTTATCCCTATTTCTAAAGCATTAGGTACTAATTTGTTTGAAAACATTACCCTTCCTTCAACAAATGTATTTATTGGTATTTTACTAGCTTTTATTTCTACATTTCCATTTACAAAGTTTATTTCTCCAGAAGGTGCTCCATGTCCCCAAATTAAAGCTGTTTCTGCATTTAACGAAGAAGGAAATGATATTACTGCATTGAATTTTTCAATAGGTAAAGAAAAGTTTTTTCCAACAAACATGTGATTGTATTCTGCAATATCTTTATACTTCTTTACAGGTCCATCAACAATATACTCAATCTTATACTTCCTTCTACCTATTTGATGTTCTAATCCTACTCCCCATCCTATTTCAAAATTACCTCTATACATACCTGCATGAAAGTTATTTAATTTTTCTTTTCCATCATATGCTATATTTTTATTTTCTTGCATAGGAATCCATGAATTTGAAGATTTGTCAAAATATGAGACTTTAATATTAGAAAAATTATCTATCCCTGCAGTATCAAAAGACTGATACAGTGTACTTGAATTGACTATCTTTACATCCCATATGTCTTCAACAAAAACTTTTCCATCAACTTGAACTTCTGTCTTTATATTTCTCTTTTTAATTCTTTCTTTGTTTAAACTATATATAACTATTCCGGATAAAATTATAAAAATTAATATTAATATTGCTGTCGCTCTAAAATATTTATTATTTTTAAATTTTTCAATCATTTTTGCTCCTTAAAATATCAAATATTTAAAAAACATTTACCTTTTCTTTATTTTTAGTATATCTTTTTGAAAATTAAATGTCTATTTGTATTACACATCCTAAACTCTATTTACATACAAAAAACATATACTTTTAAGTATATGTTTTTTTAAATATCTTTTAAATTTATAAAATCATTCAACTATAGATAAAATATTCTCTTATTTGAATCTTTTTATAATCTCATCGACTATTCTTTTACTTGCAAACCCATCTCCATATGGATTATGTGCTTTACTCATTTTATCATATGCTTTTTTATCATCTAATAATTTTTTTGTTTCATTATATATTAGTTCCATATCTGTACCAACTAATTTTAAAGTACCTGCCTCTATTCCTTCTGGTCTTTCTGTTGTATCTCTAAGTACTAATACTGGTTTACCAAGTGATGGAGCCTCTTCTTGTAATCCTCCACTATCTGTTAAAATTATGTATGATTTATTCATAAAATTATGAAAATCTAATACTTCAAGTGGTTCTATTAACTTAACTCTATCAGTATTACCAAAAACTTCTTTTGCTACACTTCTAACCTTTGGATTCATATGTATTGGATATACTACTTTAACATCACTATATTCATCTACTATTCTTTTTATTGCTAAGAAAATTCTTTTCATAGGTGCACCTAGATTTTCACGCCTATGTGCAGTAAGTAAAATCATTCTATCTTTTCCTACCCATTCTAAAACAGGATGAGTGTAGTTTTCTTCTACAGTATATGCCATTGCATCTATAACTGTATTACCTGTTACAAAAATATCTTCTTCCTTTTTTCCTTCATTTATTAAATTTTTAGCAGAAGTTTCTGTTGGTGCAAAATGCATATTTGCTAAAACTCCTACCATTTGCCTATTTGCTTCTTCTGGATATGGCGAATACATATTCCATGTACGTAGTCCTGCTTCAACATGTCCGAATTTGTACTTGATTATATAAGGCTGCTAATGCTCCAGCAAAAGTAGTTGAAGTATCTCCATGTACTAATACAATATCTGGTTTTACCTCTCTAATCACAGTTTCTAATCCATTTAAAGCTCTTGTTGTAACCTCAGCCAGTGTTTGTCCCTGTTTCATAATGTTCAAATCATAATCAGGTTTTATTTCAAACGCATTTAGTACTTGATCAAGCATCTCCCTATGCTGTGCTGTAACACAAACTATGCACTCAATTTCTTTTCTATTTTGTAGCTCCTTTACTAAAGGTGCCATTTTTATTGTCTCTGGTCTTGTACCGAAGATTGTCATTACTTTAATCATTTTTAAACTCTTTCTTATTCTTTTTTATAATAAATAAAAATTTAATATTATATTTAATAAATCTTTTCATCCTAACTGGTTCCTTAACAATTCTATATAACCATTCAATATTATATTTAATAAAAAATTTTGGTGCTCTTTTCTTTTTTCCACCTAATATATCAAGAGCCCCTCCTACTCCGATAAAAATTCCTTTTTTAAATTTATGTAAGTTATTAAATATAATCTTTTCTTGTAAAGGAACTCCTTGCCCTACTAATACAATATCTGGTTTTAATTTTGCAATCTCATCAAAGACACTATCTTTATCTTCAACATATCCATTACTTGTTCCTAATACAGTAACATTTGGATATTTTTCAAAAATATTTTCTTTTACAAGGATAAGTACCTCATCTGTAGTTCCAAACATATATACACTTTTTGTTAATTCATTGGCATAAGATAATAATGTATTAACAATATCAATTCCAGGAATTCTTTCTTTAATATTATATCCCAATCTGTTTCCTAATTTTACAATTGATATTCCATCAGGAACAATAGTGGTAGAATCACTCAATAATATATCTCTAAAGTCTTTATTCTCATGAACTAATACGAAAGCCTCTGGATTTGCTGTAATAATAAATTTTTTATTTTCATCTTTTAAGTCGTTATATATTTGATTATTAAATTCTTCTTCTCCATCTTTAAATATTTTTTCAAATATTTTTTTCAACTTATTCTCCTTTTAAAATTTATTTATTTTTTATCTTTCTAAATTCTTTTTAACTTAATATATAAAACATTTTTGTTTAATTTATTAGGTATTTTATATTTTATATTTTATTTAAAAAACTAATCCATTCTTTTTGTACTTTTTCAAAAGAATAGTTTTTAGCATTTAAGTATGATTTTTTACTTAAATTATCATATATTTTTTTATTGTTTAGAAGTTTTATAGCTTCTTTAGCCATTCTTTCCTTATTCCTATTTTTTATAACAATACCTGTACCATTTAAGAGTTCTACTACGCCTGTCGCACTACTAAAAGTAATTATAGGTAATTTAAAAGCTTGAGCTTCTAATGCTACTATTCCAAATGATTCCTCAAAAGAAGTCATTAAATATATTTCAGATTTTTCATATAGTTTATATAAATCTTCTTTATTTAAAAATCCACTTAGACTAACTGCTTTCACTAAATTATTGTCTTCTATTTTTTTTATTAAATTTTCTTTTTCTTTTCCGTCTCCAGCAATTACTAGTCTATAATTTGGAAATTTTGTATTTATAATTTTAAAAACATCTATTAAATCTGCAAAACCTTTTTCTTCAGAAAGTCTACCTACTCCTACAATTATATTTTCTTTATCTTTAATCCCTAATTCTCTAGAATTTAAAGAATAATCTAAAGTATTTGGTATGTATTTTACTTTACATTTTAAAATTTTATTATAATCTTCCTTAAGTTCTTTAGAAACTGTAATTAAATAATCTAAATTACGAGTATTTCTCTTTAATTTGTTTATATATTTTTTATCATTATTATGATGCTTATGTTCAATTGCAATCTTTTTTGCATTTATATTCAAATAATTAATTAGTTTAGTGTATAAATATCTTGTTGAAATTACTATGTCATAATTATTGTCTAATAAATGTTTACTTACTAAATATGTTCTTAAATATAGAACTTTTAATGAATAAAATCCTTCTTTAAAAATTTTAATTATATTTTTTTCTTTAATTGCCTTTTTAAATTCTTCTCTATTAGGCTTTAATTTACTTAATTGTACAATATTTATTTTTTTATCAAGTTCAAATGCTATCCCTAAGTTGTACATATTGATTATTGTGACATCATAATAATCTTTCAACATATTTGCTAAGTTAGCAGTTGCATCTTCAATGCCTCCAAAATTCATATGCAATGTAATTATTCCAATTTTTTTCTTTTTTCCCTCTTCAACTTCTTTTTTTTGTAACTTAGAATAAATTATAGATGCAAGCATTGCTAAATATATGCTGACTGCAGGAGCAAAATATGTATGCCCAACAATAGATCCTATTCCTAAAGCCATAAAAAGAGAAAGTATTGATGCTGTAGTTAAAAAATCTTTATAATTATTTTTTAATGCTAAGATCGAATCTTTTATCCATTTAGCAAACATAATACTATAAATTATAAATCCTATTATTCCAAAATGATAAAAAAGACCAAATAAATCCATCTCAACATCTCTATATGGTTTTTTTTCAGTACTTACATGACCAATTCCTAAAAATTTACTTAATTTATTAGATTCCATATAACTATTATGTGTGTTTTCTAAAAACTCTATTCTTGAACTTAATACAGTATTTAACATAGTAAGAGCCTTGCTATCATATTGTTTAACTTTAGGAATTGACTTTTTCTTCTTTGTATTTGTTTTTTTCTGTACTGCTTCTGGATTTGATTGATTGATTGCTTTTTTTACAGTATCATTTACAATTAAATCATAATTACTTAAAACTCCAATACCTAATACAACAAATAGAAGCATAATAATTATTTTATAATATTTTTTTCTTATAAATAAAAACCAAAATAATAAAAGAGCTGAAACTAAAAGTAAACCATAGACTACTACTTTTGTTCCTACTCCTAAAAATATTATCATTAAAATTAAATATACAGGTATTAATATAGGATTTTCTAAAGCCTTTTTTAAAACAAAAGAAGTTCCTATTATTACTATAACAGAGATTTCATTTGCTGCATAAAACCAACCTATGTTCCCTGCTTTTTCCCTTGAATAACTGGTAAAAGATGTTTTTGTTAAAGATGCTATTAATAATATTAATGCTATAGTAATTGCGTTTATTATTATTGCTTTTTCAAATATTTTAATATCTATTTTTTTTCTATCCAATAAATCTATTAACCCTAAATACATTATCGGTAAATGGACATATCTAATAATAAATCCTACTTCAGTAAAAAAAGAAAAATATGGATTTAAATATCTATTTATTAAATACACAATAGAAAAAATTGCTAAAGTTACAACAGAAATAATATTTCTTTTTCTATTTTTACTATAAAACAACAAATATATTCCTGTTATTGCAATTGCTAAAACTTTTATTATTTGTCCTACACTTATTTTTTCAAATCCAAATCTTGTCATAACTGCAGTAACAACATCTACGATAGGCAATAATATTAAATAAATGAAAATTAAACTTTGAGTTTTATTTTCATTAAATTTTTTTATTAAAGTATTTTTTTTTAATTTATTCATATTTTTTATAATCCTATAATTAACTTTTTTATATTATTACAAAATTTACAAGATCTAAAAATTTATAAATTTTACAATAACTTATAATCAATAAAACTATTTATAATAACTCATTAATAATTTTATCTAAATTTTCACAAAACTTTTCATTGTTTGATTTATAACTTTTGCTTTGTAAATTTTTTATTTGACTTACAGCTTTTTTAAAATCTTCATAATTTTGAACTAACAGTCCATATCCTTCTTCAGTAAATTTTTGAGCTAATTGCATTTGATGATCATTAACATATTCTTTATTTTTAAACTTCCTTGGAATAATAATCATTTTTTTAGATAAACTTGCAGCACTAACCATTGTTCCAGCTCCTGCATGTGTTATTATGTATTCAGATTCAGTTATTAGTTTTTGAAATTCATCGTTTGATTTAAAAACAAAAAATTCAATGTTTTTATATTTAGGGTTTTTTTCTATTTCTTCTTTATTATATTTCATCTCCCCTATTTGAATATATATTTTTTCATTTTCAGGTATTATATTTTCATTAATAGCTTGCAAGATATAGTCCAACATTCTTTTAAAAGGTTTATCTTGAGTTCCAAAAAGAACAAGTATCATTAAAAAATTCCTCCTAGATAAACAGATTTTTTATACATTGGCTTCATTTCTTCCCATTGTACTATTATTTTATCTGCAATAGGTTCAGCTATTTTTCCTGCCAATGTTTTTGTTGTAATATTAGCATAAGTTTCAATATATATTACCTTTTTCCCAAATAATTTTGCAATATATATCATTGGTATTGCAGTATGTGTACCAGTAGTAATAATCATGTCTGGCTTAAATTTTAAAAAGATATTTAAAGATTTAAAGAAATTAAATAAAATTATAAAGAAATATTTAAAAGGATTTCTTCTAGTTCCAAATTTAACATATTCAACATTCTTATATTTTTCTTTTAAAAATTCTGTTACTAAACTTTTTTCAGTAACTATTAAAGAATCATATTTTAATATTAAAGAATCTAGACATAAAAGTTCTGATAAATGTCCTCCCATGCTAGATATAAATATAATTTTATGTTTTTTATTTTGCTTTTTTATTTTTTGTTCATTATTTACCTTTAAAAAATTTTTTTTAAGTTCTTCTAACTCAGCTTTTGGAGTTTTTTCTACTATTCTATTTCCTTCTCTTTTTATAAAAATCAAGGAAATTGTTTTGAAAAATATTTCCAAATCTAACTTAAAAGACATATTATCCACATAATATATGTCATATTCTATTCTCTTCATCATGTCTAAATTTTTTCTACCATTTACTTGTGCGTAACCAGTAATTCCTGGTAATACATCTAATCTTCTTTTTTGTTCTTCAGTATAATATTGCAAGTTTTCTACCATCCAAGGTCTTGGACCAATAAATGACATATCTCCCTTTAATACATTTATGACTTGTGGAATTTCATCTATAGAAAATTTACGCAATATCTTTCCTACTTTAGTAAGATCACAATCTTCATCTTGACAAAAACAATCATGATTTATGCTATATGATCTAAATTTATATAAGTAGAAAGGTTTTGAATTATACCCTGTTCTTTCTTGTTTAAAAAAAATAGGACCTTTAGATTCTATTTTAATACTTATAATTATAATTAAAAATAGAGGCCAAAAAAATATACCTGCTATTATAATTAATAGAGATAATATTATATCTAAAATTCTCTTAACAATTAAATACAAATTTTTCATATTCTTTTTTGCAAATAAGTTAAGAAAATTCTTAACACTATTTAGGGCAACTCCTTTTTTTATTAATATCAGTTTATCACTTTTTCTTTATACTTTCAATAAATTTTTATTTAAAAAAGTAGCTAAAATTACAATATAATAAAATTAAAACACCCTTTCTTCTAGTTTGAATTAAAGGGTGCTCTTTTAAAATATATTTCTTTTATTTATCAAATTTTTATTTTATTTCTATGTTTTTTATAATTTTATTTGAATCTTTTTATAATCTCATCGACTATTCTTTTACTTGCAAACCCATCTCCATATGGATTATGTGCTTTACTCATTTTATCATATGCTTTTTTATCATCTAATAATTTTTTTGTTTCATTATATATTAGTTCCATATCTGTACCAACTAATTTTAAAGTACCTGCCTCTATTCCTTCTGGTCTTTCTGTTGTATCTCTAAGTACTAATACTGGTTTACCAAGTGATGGAGCCTCTTCTTGTAATCCTCCACTATCTGTTAAAATTATGTATGATTTATTCATAAAATTATGAAAATCTAATACTTCAAGTGGTTCTATTAACTTAACTCTATCAGTATTACCAAAAACTTCTTTTGCTACACTTCTAACCTTTGGATTCATATGTATTGGATATACTACTTTAACATCACTATATTCATCTACTATTCTTTTTATTGCTAAGAAAATTCTTTTCATAGGTGCACCTAGATTTTCACGCCTATGTGCAGTAAGTAAAATCATTCTATCTTTTCCTACCCATTCTAAAACAGGATGAGTGTAGTTTTCTTCTACAGTATATGCCATTGCATCTATAACTGTATTACCTGTTACAAAAATATCTTCTTCCTTTTTTCCTTCATTTATTAAATTTTTAGCAGAAGTTTCTGTTGGTGCAAAATGCATATTTGCTAAAACTCCTACCATTTGCCTATTTGCTTCTTCTGGATATGGCGAATACATATTCCATGTACGTAGTCCTGCTTCAACATGTCCGAATTTGTACTTGATTATATAAGGCTGCTAATGCTCCAGCAAAAGTAGTTGAAGTATCTCCATGTACTAATACAATATCTGGTTTTACCTCTCTAATCACAGTTTCTAATCCATTTAAAGCTCTTGTTGTAACCTCAGCCAGTGTTTGTCCCTGTTTCATAATGTTCAAATCATAATCAGGTTTTATTTCAAACGCATTTAGTACTTGATCAAGCATCTCCCTATGCTGTGCTGTAACACAAACTATGCACTCAATTTCTTTTCTATTTTGTAGCTCCTTTACTAAAGGTGCCATTTTTATTGTCTCTGGTCTTGTACCGAAGATTGTCATTACTTTAATCATTTTTAAACTCTTTCTTATTCTTTTTTATAATAAATAAAAATTTAATATTATATTTAATAAATCTTTTCATCCTAACTGGTTCCTTAACAATTCTATATAACCATTCAATATTATATCCCAATCTATTTCCTGCTTTTACAATTGATATTCCACCAGGAACAATAGTGGTAGAATCACTCAATAATATATTTTTCAAATATTTCTTTCAATTTATTCTCCCTTTGAAACCATATCCAAAATTACTTTTGCTTTTTTAGACCAATCATTTTCTTTTGCTTCTTTTTCTAAAAGTTCTATATATTTTTTATCACTTCTTTTTTCTATTGCTTTTTCTAAATTCTTAATAAATTCCTTATGAGTTCTAGAAATTAATACTGATTCATATTTTCTACATTCGTGCATATTAGTTATAACAATAGGTTTTTTAAGTGCCATATATTCAAAGATTTTAACAGGTGATGTAGCATTTGTTATATCATTAATTAAAAAAGGAATTGTTAAAACATCAATTTTACTTGCATAATTTTTTAAATATTTATATTCTCTTGAACCTAAGAAATAAATATTTTTATAATTTTCAATTCCAGCTTTTTCAAAAGAATCATCATATTTTATTCCAAATAAAATTATATTATACTTATCTGTATCTGCAATTTTTTTTAATAAATCATAGTCAAACCATTTTGCAAGAGCACCATAATATCCAACTGTTACCTTTTCTTGTTTTATTATATCCTCAAATTCCTTTTCAAACTTAAAACCTTTATCAATTTTTTTAAAAAAGTCATAATCCACACCGTTAGAAGAAAAAGCTAGGTTTTTGTCTCCCCTTTTATTAACTACATCCTCATAAAGCCTATCCGCAGTAACTACTACATATACATTTTTATTGTCTGACATTGCATAATCATATTTATCTTTTATATTCTTTGGTAATTCTTTTGTGCCTGCTAATTCTGGACTTAAATCATCTATGTATTCATATATAATTTTATAACCTTTTTCTATATATCTTTTTATATATTCTAAATTCATATTCCATTCTGTAGAATAAAATTGTAAGTATTTCGGTTTATTACTTAAATCAATCTTGTTAAGTAGTACTTCAGAAAAAATAGTATTATTAAAATTAACTAAAAAAAGATTGTCTTGCACTTTCTTAAATGTTTCCACATCATCCGTCATTGTGGTTACCTCGTAAAAAACTAACGATCTTTGTTTAGATAAATTATTAAAAATATGCTGTGGTCTTTGATAAAGAGGTACATTCCAACCAAAGCTGCTTCTCCAAATTATTATTCTATCATATTTTTCTTTTTTAAATATTTTATCAACTTCTTCTTTATAAATTTCTTTGTTTTTATCTTTCTTTTTTCTACTTAAAAATTTAAAAGAAAACTTGTTCTTTGATTTAAAATATGCATATACTTTTCTCAACATACCAAAAAGACCATCTTTTTTTATAACTGATATTATTTTTGACACCTTATCTTTCATTTTTTATATGTCCACCTATCTTTTTTAGTTATCGTAATTTTCTAGTTCCTTCATATTAAAAGCTAATTGTCGAGAATTAAAAATTGAATCATTTGAATCTAACGAATTAATATAATTTCTAAATAATTTAATATTATTTTTTTCTTTATAGTTAACATTTTCTAACAAATCACAATATTTTTCAGAAACATCATTAAAATTGTTTTTTAAAACAACATACTCTCTCAAAAAAAATTCCTTAGGATTTAAATAAATTTTATCAAACAATTCAATAACTTCTTTCTCTGTTAAAACTTTTTCTCCTCTACCATTAAAATTATTGTATAACAATCTTCTGTAATTTTTTTTTGTTACAACATCTATTATTCCATTATATGATAATAATACAGAAGGTAAATTTGCTGTCAATGATTCCAATAATGACCTTCCCATCGCAATAACGCCATCATATCCTTCCATAAATATTTCATTTATTTTATTCTTATATCCTTTTAGTGTTACATAATCTTCTAAATAACTATTTTTAATAAATTCTTTTAAATTTTCAAATTCATCACCTTCTCCATATATATCAATATGTTTTATTTTAGTCTTTTTAATTATACTTAAAAAATTATATATTGGTATAGTTTTTGTCTTATCCAATCTAGTAATTATGGCCCATTTTTTACTATTTTTAAATTTTTCTTCTACAAAAACTTTTTCGTCTACAGTATTCTGAATTAAATCTGGTATAATATTTTTACACATTGGAGTAATATAATCAACACATGACTCCGATACACAAACTATTTTATCTAAACCATAATTTATCATTTGTTTATATATATTATATCCATTATAATAATCATTTAAAAAAGTAATGCTTGCTACTCCATGTATTGTAAATATAATAGGTGTTTTTAAAATATTTGCAGAAATAATCGCAGGTAATAAAGAAAAAAATGGATGAACATGTATAATCCCTATATTATTTAATTCACAAATTTTAATAATTTCATCTATAACTTTATTTGTTTCTAGTACAGTATCATCAAATATATTTTCCTTAAATATAAATACCTCTTTAAAGTAATGTCTCATATTTTCATTAAAATTTTTACATAATAAAAAAACTTCGTTATCAATATTTCTATTTTTAAAAGTTCTTATTTGACCTAAAATTTGTGTTTCCACACCACCTATAGTGAAATTATCCGAAATAATTAAAAGTTTATTCTTTTTATTATAATCTTTATTTATATCTAATAGATTTACTAATTCTTTTCCTTTTATGCTCCAATCATTCTCTTTTGCTTCTTTTCTTAATACTTCCTTATATTCTTCATTTAATAAAAGTTTATTGCAAGCAAATTCAATTTTATCTATAAATTCTTCATGATTTTTTGCAATTATAACTGATTCATATTTTCTACATTCTGGCAAATCTGTTGTTACAATTGGTTTCTCTAAAGCCATATATTCAAAAACTTTTACAGGAGATGTTGATAAAGTAATATCATTTATTACAAAGGGTATTGTACATACATCAAAGTTTTTTCCATATGCTGGTAATTCCTCATATTTTTTTCTTCCTAAATAAAATACATTTTTATTCTTTAAAACATTACTTTTTTCTAATGTAAAATCATAATCAGCTCCAATTAATACAATCGCATAGTTTTTATTCTTTGAAAGCTTTTCTATTAATTCATAATCAAACCAACTAGCTAAAGCTCCATAATATCCTATTACATATTTATATTCTTTTTTTATTTTTTTTAAATCATTTGGTATTGGAAGACTATCATTTTTAAAAAAATTATAATCTACTCCATTTGTTATTAAAGAAATATTCTTATCTGATATAGAATTTTTAATAGCTTCCTTATATAATTTATCTGCTGTACATGTTATTAAAGTTTTTTCATCTTGTATTAATTTATTATGCCTATTTAACAATTCTTTATATATGTTTTTTCCACATAATTTTTCATCTATGTCATCAACATATTCATAAATAATTTTAAACCCGTTTTCTTTATAAAATTTTATCTTTGATAATGGCATATAATCTGTAGAATATATCATTAAATACTTATCTTTATAATTTGCTAAGTTTTCATAAATCTTATTTATATACAAGCCTAAATCTATTATATATAAATTGTTTTTTACTTTTTTAATTTTTTCTTTATTATCAAAATCTTCATCTTCTGAACTATGATAAATCATCAATGTTGATTTTGGTAAATTTTCCGCAATTTGTTGTGGTCGTTGTTTCATAATTTTATTCCATCCAAAATTGCTTTCAAAAAGAATTATCTTTGAAAAACTTAAAAAATCAATATCATCTATAATATCATATCTAAGATGATTTTTCCTCCCTTGTTTTTCAAATATTTTTCTTATTGTCTTTTTTAAAGTTTTAAAAAATCCATACTGTTTATAGTAATTTACTACTTGCTTTCTTTTACTCATTTTTTTTCCTCATTTGATTTTTCTACAAACAATGCATAAGCTTTACATATTTCCTTTGCTTCTCCAATTTGCTTAATCTTACCTTTTTCTATCCATATTACTGTACTACAAAAATCTTCTATAGCTTTTAAAGAATGTGAAACAAATAATACAGTTGTACCACCTTGTATTAAGCTCTTCATTTTTTTTAAACTTTTTGTTTGAAACGCAAGATCTCCAACAGATAATATTTCATCTACAATTAAAATTTCTGGTTCTACAACAGTTGCTATAGAAAACGCAAGTCTTGCTATCATTCCAGAAGAAAAATTTCTAACAGGAACATCTAAAAATTCTCTTAGTTCTGAAAACTCAACTATTTCCTCAAATTTTTCATCTAAAAAGTCCTTAGAATATCCTAAAACTGCACCATTTAAATATATATTTTCCCTTGCAGTTAATTCCATATCAAAGCCAGCACCTAATTCTATCATAGGGCAAATGTTTCCGCCTACTTCAATTTTACCTTTAGTTGGTTTCATTACTCCTGCTACAAGTTTTAAAAGAGTAGATTTTCCTGCACCATTGCTTCCAATGAATCCAATTACTTCACCTTTTTTTACATCAAATGAAATATCTTTTAAAGCCCAAAAATCTTGTTTTTTAGTTTTGTTTTTTTTCTTAAATAAATTAATGAAAAAAAGTTTAAAGGAAAAATTTTTTTCTATACCTAAGTTAAATTTCATACTTACATTTTCAACTTTAACCATCTAATTCTCCTATATATAATAAATAAATTTATCTTGATTTTTTCTAAATACTATTATTCCTATTATTAATGGAACAAAAGCTCCTAATAAACAATAAACAAAATAGATTGGTTCTGGCATTCTATTTTCTAATATAATTGTTCTTGCAAAATTAATAAATTGATATAGAGGATTCAATTTAAATAAAAACTGATATTTTTCCTCTATCATTGATAAGTGATACATAATTGGGGTTAAATATGTCCAAAGAGTTAACATTATTCCGTAAATATAAAACATATCTCTAAAAAACACTGAAATTGTTGCAAGTATTAATCCTATTCCTAAAGTAAAAACAATTAAACAAAGGAATACAAAAGGTAACACTAAATGCATCCACGTAATAGTTTCTCCTGTAATTAATATAATTGCATAAAGCGGTATTAATGTTATAAAAAAGTTAATTGCAACAAATAAAACTTTAGATAAAGGAAATATATATTTAGGAATATATATTTTATTAATTAAAGAAAAGTTTCCGACAACTGAACTCATAGCAAGATTAGATGCTTCACTAAAATAATTAAAAAAAGTTAATCCAATCATTAAGTAAACTAAATAATTAACGCCTTCCATACTCATTTTAAACATTTTCGAGAAAACTAAAGCCATTACAGTCATCATTAAAACAGGGTGCAATAAACTCCATAAAACACCTAATACTGATCTTTTATATTTAACTTTAAAATCCCTTGAAATTAACTGTTTTAATAAAAATGAATATTTCTTTAAATTAATAAAAATGTTTTTTAAAAACATAGATTCTCTCCTTCAAGCAACAACTTTATTAAAATTTATATATTATTTTAAAATAATACTTTTACCTATTTAATTATTATCACTATTTTGTATAATTAAAATGTTTGTCTAAAAGTTTTAATCTACTCTCAAACCATTCAAATATTTGTTCTTTATTAAATTTCTCTAATGAATTTTTTCCTTCTATTTCCCACTTATATTTTTCTAAATGCCATGTTTCTTCAGGTATTGTATTATAGAACTCATCTGTAATTCTTTTTAAATTATCAGTTGTAAAAATACCATTATCTCTTAAATCCTTATATCTTTTTTCAACATCAGCCTTATATAAAGCATATGTTTTATAAAAAGGTTTTTCTCTTACAGTTTCTTTTGTATAATCAAATAATAAAAATTTATCTGAATCTCCCATTAATCCTCTATTATCCCAAAACATGCCAAAAGTTGTATCTTTATCCCATGGTAAAAAATACCATTTTTCTAAATCATATGTAACAACTTCTGTATCATATCCTAGTGCATCCCAATCATATAATACTTCTTGAAATAACATGAAATCTATAATATTATTTTTATCAAAACTTTTTTCAAAATTTTCTTTAAAGTTTTTTAAATCTCCATTTATAACTTCACTTACTTTATCAATTGCTATCTTTTGTTTTACTGTAAAATCTTTGCTTTTAGGATAATAACCATCAATCCATATTCCAACACCTTTTGCTATAAATTTACCCCAATCAGGGTAAGTAGACAAATCTAATCCAGAAGGTCTTGAATCAAAGTCAAAATATAGATGTTCTGCATTGTTTTTATCTATATTAAAATTATCTGGATCATGTCCTAACATTAATATATGTAATCCATAAAATTCTCCATCAATGTTTACTTGTGATGAATAAGTTCTTGGAAAACCTTGTGCTCCATCAATGCTTATACTAGAATAATCAACTTCATTTTTTATTTCTCTGTCTCTAGATTCTACCATATCTCCCCATAAATTATATGATAAAACATTTCTAAGCATTGTTGGATCAATCCATTCTGCTTTTGTAATCCATTTATCACTAAAAACTGAATCTCCAATTTTTACTTTTATTTCCTCTGTTCTTTCTTCATCTTTATATAGTTTTATTGTCCAGTTCTTCTTAGGCCACAACGCTGTTGATGAACCTTGAACTTGTATTGTTCCATAAGTTGTTAACTTTCTATCATCCACAATAAATGTAGTAAGAGTATTTATCTTTCCACCAGATTTTGAATTTGGTAATTTTTGTTCAAAAGCATCTATATCAATTGTTACAATTTCAGTTGGATCTACAAATACATATTTATTATTTGTTAAAAAATAATCATTCTGATTCGTTTCTTCAACTAAATTTACTTCTTTTGAACTCTCCAAATAACTTTGTTTTAAATCATCTTCTGAATATTTTTTTAATAAAAAGTTATAACTGTTTAAATTTACAAATAAAATCACAACAGCAGATGTCCCTAATATAATTGTTATAATCTTTTTAAAATCATAATTATCAATTATATTATTTAAATTAATATTTGATTTTTTTATTTTTATTGTAACTTCTCTTTTTTTATAAATTAATCTAATAATTTTTTCAATTAATATATATATTATTATAAATACAACAATTGGAATCACTGTATTTATCAAAATTTCTTTTAAAAGAAAATAATCACTTACTTTATTTTTTAATAAAAATTCATAATATTTTTTACTAATAAAATATTCTCTTGTAAATTTATATTTTTCAAAAACTTTTAGCATTGAAATTAAAAAAACATTAATATATGCAAGTATAAATATTAGCATGTTTTTTAAAACAGATTTATCTATACAAAACTTTATTTTTTGTTTTTGATCTTGTGTTTTTTTCTTAATGTCTATTTTTACAAATTTCTTAAATATTAAAAATATTGTAGAAAAAAGAAGTGAAATTCCAATGTTTACTGTTAAATATTTTAAGAAAAAAGAAACTGTAAATACATAAGTATAATAATTTCTTGAAAAATAAATCAATATGTTTGTTAAAAAATTAACTAAAACAATATAAACAATAGATAAAAAAAGTGTTTGTTTCGAATCATATTTATTTATCTTCTCATTTTTCTTTCGTAACAATATAACACCAATCAATGGTGTTATAAGTAAAGCAATTATTTCTAATCCTATCATGTATTATTCTCCTATATTTTTATAGTTATATTTTAATTTAATATAACTTTTTTTATTTCTTTTTAGGTTTTTTATCTAAAAAATGGTTAGATAAAAATCTAACATCCTCTTATATATAATAATCTTTATTATACACTTACTTCTATAAACATCTTAAATATACTACTACTTTATCATATTTTTATACTTATAACAAATATTTTACCATTTATATTTTAAAAACTATATCTTAAAATATTTATTTGCTTTTTTACTTATTTTTTATCACTCAATTTTTATTTAAAAAACTTGTTTTTTAAACCTACCCCTATATGTCTCTCTCCAATTAAAACTATAACTATATCTGGATCAAATTTGTTATAATACTCTTCAAAGTCTTCTTTAAAATGTCTCATATCTCTTTTATGTACAGTAGTAAAGTTTAATGATAAAAAAGGCTGTGGTACTAGAGAGAAAGAATCTCCTATATAAAGAACCTTCTTGTTTTCTAAAGCATCCTTGTTTATAATATTTCTTTGATCATCAGCACCTGTATAATATGCATATGGATTTAAATTAAAATAGTCATTTTTAAGTTTATTAACATCACATAAAACTTCTTCAAAACTTCCTTGCTTTTTTATATTTTCTTCTACTAATTCTACTTCAAAATTAAAATCTTTTTTAGGTGTTATTACTGGAAAATCATCTACACCTGCATAATATTTACCAACTCTTTTTCCTGAAGAACCTAAAAACAAATCTTTCTTTATTTCAATAGTATAATTTTTTAAATTAAGAAACTCTTTATCAACTTTTGATATTGTTTTATCTTCTAACAATCTATTTATAATCTTAGTATATGCCCAAAATCCTGTTTCAATATTCCAATGATGATCTGTTTTAAAAAATGCTTCTGCTTATGTTATTCCCTCTTTATGTGATTCTTCTCTTAAATCTATATAAGGAATATTGTTTCCTTTTAATCCTTCTATAAGCTTATCCCCATTATAATTAGTGTACTCTTTTTTCTTTATTTCTTCTGGAATTAAATCTTCATACTTTGATACTTATGAAGGAGCTATCACAAAAAGAAAATCTTTATATTTTTCTTTTATTAAAAAATAGCCTAATAATGTTATTGGTAAAAACAAAAACAAGAAAATATTACTAGAAAATATCATTTTTACTTCCTTTATACAAATATAATAATTTATATTTCTATAAATTATTATTTTTTTTTATTTAATAGTTAAATTATAACATAAATTCTATATTTCTCAAACAAAAGAAAAAGAGTAAAAATAAATTTACTCTTTTCTTTTTTAATATTTTCAACGTTTAAAAAATTAATCTTATTCCTAGTTCTAATTCTTATAATTAAGCATTAAAATCTACATTAGGTGCTTTTTTAGCTTCTTCTGAATCTATTTTAAATAGTTCCATTGCTTCAAAATTACCCATTCCTGCAATAATGTTTGTAGGAATTTGTTGTCTTAATAAATTATATTTTGTAACTGCATCATTATAGAATTGTCTTGTATAAGATATCTTATTCTCTGTATCTGATAATTCAGTTTGAAGTTGTGTAAAATTCTCATTAGCTTTTAATTCTGGATAAGCTTCAACAGAAAGCATTAATCTTCCTAAAGCTGAATTCATTTCTGAAACAACTTCTCCTTTTTCTGCAACTGATCCTGCTTCATTGTATAAGCCTCTATATTTAGCAATATCTGTTAAAGTTTTTTCTTCATGTTTCATATATCCTTTAACTGTATTAACTAAATTAGGTAATAGGTCAAATCTTCTTTGTAATTGAACATCAATATCTTGCCAAGCTTTTCTAGCAAATTCTCTTGATTTAACAAGTTTGTTGTATGCTCCTATTGCCCATACTACTAATAGTATTATTAATCCTAGGATTACTCCTCCTATTATCAAACCCATGTTATCTCCTTTCCAAAACTGCATATTACAATTTTTCTTACTATATTTCATAGATATATTAATTATACCATTTAATTATTTTTTTTACAATATTGACAAGGTGTCTTCATATGCTATAATAATACTATATTGCGGGAATAGCTCAGTTGATAGAGCGCCGCCTTGCCAAGGCGGAGGTCGCGAGTTTGAGCCTCGTTTCCCGCTCCATTTTTTTAAATGGCGACATAGCCAAGTGGTAAGGCACGAGTCTGCAAAACTCTGATCGCCGGTTCAAATCCGGCTGTCGCCTCCAAAAAGAAATAAAGAGATTTAGAAGCTTATTCTAAATCTCTTTTTATTTATGATTATATTTATATTTGTAGTTTTTTAATTTTATTTATGGTTTTTTATATTTATTTATGATTTTTTAATTTTTTTTATAATTTTATATTTTTATTGCTGATACTCCCATTTCACGGTACATTTAATTAATAAAGAAGATACCTCTTTTTATTTTTTATATTATCTCATCTCAATATAATTATATTCTATATTAAATTGTTCCAAAACTTGTTTTTCTCTATCTGAACAAGTAAATAACAATACCTGTCTTTCTTCTACATTAACAAGATAATTCAAAACATTTCTTAATCTATCATCATCATAGAATACAAATGTTTCATCTAAAAGAATAGGCATCTTCTCATCAGTTATCTCTTTTAATATGCTTAACCTTAAAGCAAAATTAATTTGTTCTATAGTACCTGTACTTAATTTTTCTAATTCAATATATTCACCTGTATTTAATTGAACCTTTATTTGTTGATCCTCTGACAAAACTATACTCTTATACTCTCCATCAGTAATATTTTTAGTAATTTTAGAAAGGTTATTAACAAAACTAGGACTAATACTCTCTTTCATCTCTTCATAAGCATCATCTAATCCCGTTAATATAATATCATAAACTTTATTTAAATCATCTAAATTTCTCTTTTCTTCTTCTAACAGCTTTAATTTTTCTTCTAAAACAACTAGTTTTTCCATTTTCGTATTTGCTATAACTTTTTTAGCATCAACTGTAGATAATTTAAACATAATTTGAGTATATTCAGAATCTACTTCTTTTTCTTCTTTGTTTAATTGTTCCAAGCTATAATCTAACATCCCTTGTAAACAATTATCTTCCAGACTACCACAAAATTCAGAAATAATATCTCTCTTAAAATTTTCTTCATCTTTTTCTTTCATCTTTTCAAGTTTAATTATCTCTTTTTCTTGCATCATAACTTCTTTACGAGTTGCATTTATTCCTCTTTCTATTTCCCTATTTTCTTCTTCCATTCTGTCATACTCATTATCAATATTACTTTTTTGTTTAAATGTAACAAATAGAAAAGCTAACAATGCCATTATAGGTACAGGTAATAGTGAATATATAATTTTATTTAACTCTTTTGTTTTAAAAACTAATTCTATAAGTAAAAACACTAAAACTTCCAAGATTACAGATATAATACCTATAGCAAGATATATCTTATTATTTTTCTTAAAAAATGATTCTTTTTTAAGAACATCATTTTTACTTTCTAATTTACTTCTAATATCATCTTGTTTTGTTTTAATACTTTCTTTAAAAGTATCAACTGTTTTTAAGCTTGATTCATTTAATATTTTATGTTCTTTTAATTTTGCAATTAATTTTCTCTTTAGATCTAATTCATTAAATTTCTTTCTAGTTTCCTTCTCTTCCTCACTAATACTACTCTTATCACTATGCTTTTCTTTAATATCTCTAATTTCTTGTCTAACACTTGATATCTTTTTTTCTACTTGATTAATTGGCATATTTTGTGTTTTTATTGTTCCAACCTCTTCACGCCTTTTATCTTGTATTTTCTTTTCTAATTTTTTATATGAAACATTATCTTCACCTGTTGAAATTAAATTACTAAGCTTTTGAACCATCTGAGTTTTATCTGATGAATTTAAAACTACAGAGTTTTGCATAGTATATGAAGAAAAAGCAAAAGAAGATTTATCGACTCCTGTCTGTTCTTCCATAAAACTTACACCTGTTTCTCTGTTAGTAGAATATTTTTTTGTAATATCATGATTTTTTGAATCTAAAACAATAGTTTTTTTATTATTAAAATCTCTAAAAACTGTATATAATTCATTATTATCCAAATTATATTGAACAAAACCTGAAAATTCAGATGTATTCCAAGGCATAAATCTTACATCATCTGAAATAACATCTTTTTTTCTAGTCTTTTGTATACCAAAAAAAATACTATTTAAAAAACCCATAATTGTAGATTTACCAGATTCATTTTTACCTTGAATTAAATTAATAGAATCCGAAAATTTATATTCTTTATTTACAAGTTTACCAAAACCATTTATTTTAATGCCTTTTATCTTCAATTAAATCTCACCCTACATACCTTTCATTTCTTCTAACACTATTTCTACTGCTTTGTATATTAATGATTGCTGTTTAGATATGTCTACAATAAGTTTTTCTTTTTCACGAATAACATCTGGATCTGTTTCCTTCTGTAATCTTAATCTAATATCAGAAATACTGTTATCTAATTCTTTTATTTTATTCATATGATTTTTAACAAATATTCCTTTTAAATTAAACTCTTCTGATATTAGATCTAAATCCTCTGCAATTCGACTATTATCATATATTTTTATAATATTATTTTTTTCTATAAGTTCTTTTAATTTAATAATATTTACTTCAAAATTCTTTTCACCTTTAAGTATTATTTTTATAAAGTTCTCAGAATTTAAATCCATTTTATTAATATAATTAACTAACTCTTCTTGTGACATAATATTTGTAATATCCAACTCAATTTCTTCATGCATCCTTTTGTCCAAAGGAACAAATTCCAAATTTAAAACTCCACCAAAAAACTCTCCAACAACCATTCCATTTTGTTTGTTTCCACCAAACTTATATGACAAAATAGGTCCTGGATAAATAATTTTTGAAGTTTTATTAAAATTAGATTTGTGAATATGACCAAGCGCTACATAATCAAATGTTTTAGACTCAATTTCTCTTAAATTCATTGAATTATATCTTAATTCTTCTTTTGAACCATAGATATCTCCATGCATAATAAGAATATTCTTTTTACCATTATTCTTTAACCTTATGCCTGAAATATTAAAAGGTTCTGAAACAAAATCAGTAAAACCATATCCATAAATATTCACATCCTCATTTTCTATAACTTCAAAATCAGTAAAAATATGAACATTTTCTGGAAATTTAAAATTAGCATAAACCGAATTTTTTAAATATGGATCATGATTTCCAGGAGTAATATATATTTTTGTTTTTGGAATTGTTGAAAAATATTTTATTATAGTATTTATAGTAGACTCTCTAATATACTCATGCTCATAAAAATCACCAGCTATGAAAATATATTGAACATTCATAGTCTTTGCATAGTTAACTACTTCTTCAATTGCTTTTAATTGTTCTGTTCTTCTTGCATCACCATATGGTCCAACATTATCAAATCTCATATCTAAATGAGTATCTGCTATATGTATAAATTTCATTCTTAATTATCCTTCTTTTGATTGTTTGTTTTCTTCATCAATTTTTCCAAAAAGCTCATCAAACTTTGCTTCTAACTCTTTTTCTAAATCAAACTCTTCTTTATTCTTAAAACTAGCTATGTTATTTGTTTCTGTAACTATAGTTTCTTTATCTTCTTTGCTTTCTTTTTCTTCAATATTATTAGGTTTTTGTTTTGCTACCTCTTTATTATCACTTACATTTTCTTCATCTTTAAACAATTCCTCTAATCTTTCATTAACATCCTTAGAATTTTCTTTTTCATTTGGATTAAAAACTTTCCATTCTCCTCTATCTACAATATAATCATTATGATTTTCTTTATTAGAAGCTAAAAGAGATCTCATCTTTTTATCTGTATACCACATAGCTTTTTCTGCCTTAATAGGTTTAACTCCACTTTCATAAATAATACAATTAGATTTTTCTAATCTTCTTAATTCATCAGGAGTCATTAAAACTCTAGCATAAATATTATCTGAATAAGTTTTAGATCTATCTTTTTCACCTTCTTCTTTTTCTGATCTTGAAATATTTTCTCTTGTTATAGTTTTTTCACCTAAGGCTTTAGAAAAATATTCTAAAGTTTTTTGAGAATTAGAACCTAAGAACAAATGTGTATCACAATTTCCAACAATTGTTTCATGAGACTTTTCATAAACAGCTTCTAACTGATCCAAAGATTGTAATATTACCGAAAAAGAAATTCCTCTACTTCTAGATGTAGATATTTTTTTATCAAAATCAGGTATTGCACCAATATTTGCAAACTCATCCAAAAAGAAATATGTTTTTACAGGAAGCGCACCACCACATTTATCTGCAAAATCATATAGTCTTTGTATCATTTGAGAGAAGAATAATGTTAATATAAAGTCATATGTTCCATGAGTATCAGATGAAATAACATATAATACTGTCTTTTTCTTACCTATTTCATCAAAATCTATTGTATTTGTTGATGTAAGACCAGCAATATCTTTAGGATCAAACTTACCCAATCTTGATTGTAATGTTGAAAGTATAGAACCAAAGGCCTTTTCTGGAGCTATTTCAACAGAAGAATAATTCTTTCTAGCAGGATGATCTGGAGGTAATTCATAAATTAAATCAGATAAAATATTAATGTCTCCAGCTATATTTGCATTTCTAACTAATTCTGCTGCAGAAGCTAAATTTTGTTCCTCTTCAGGTCTTGCTGCAATCAAATAATATATCAAAGATTTAAGTAAAATTTCTGCCATATCATCCCAATAAGGATCTTTAGATTCCCCACCTTGTCCCTTAACAATAGTGTGTGCAATAATATCAACATCTGCCTCTGAATTTATATTAACCAAAGGATTAAATCCATCACTATTTTCAGGTCTAACTAAATTTAAAACTTTAATATCATATCCATTTTTTCTAAAAAATCCAGCTGTATGCTCATATAGCTCTCCTTTAGGATCTGTGTACACATATGAACCATGAAGCAAGGTTGCATTTGGAGTAACATAAGAAGCAGATTTACCAGAACCAGAACCTCCAACTACAAGTACATTAGTATTTCCATATTTATCTAAAGGTAGGTATAAATTTTTAGCTAACAATATACCTTTATTTTTACTTAAAACTTTATATTTTTCATTACCTGTCGCCCAGTCACCTGAACCCTGTTCAATTCCTTCATATCCTTGATCTCTATTACGTTGTATAATTGCAATTATAAGTAATGTCAAAAGAGCAACACCTAAAATACCCACTGTATAAAGATATATTTCCCTAACATCAGTTTTTAAACAATATTTTAAAGATTCAAAAGGTTTATTCCAAAACTTCTTATATATTGTACTAAAATTAACATTGAGTTTCTTTGCAAAATCATATGTTCTAATTAATGGTGGAAAGATTAATAACGATATTAAAATAAATACTGTTACTACCCATATTACTGCTTTTAAATAAAATTTAGGTTTTTCATTCATATTATATTTCCTTTTCTAAAGATGCATCTTTTAACTTCTGTTCTATGCACTTTCCAGAGTTAATTAATTCTATATATTTATCCACTCTTATTCTTTTAGCTTCTTCCTTACTTATATAAAGCTTTAAAATATTATTTTCGATTAATAATTGAGCTGCTCCTATCAATATTGACCTAAAAGCTTTATCTCTTAATTCTATTGTTACATATTTTTTACCGGCTTCTAAATTAACAATACCTTTCATCTCTCCAATAGAGTTAACATCAAAATCTGGCTCAACTTCATTTCCTGTTTCAATATCAATTATAAAAATTTTTCTTTCTACTGTTGGAGTATAATAGACTTCTACAGTCTCTGACTTTTTAGTTTCTATAAAATTTATTTTAGTTGAAACAGATGCTAATTTTAATATTCCTTTTGAATAAGTAGCAACATTAACAAACACTTGCTCTTTCATTATTGATAATACAATAATATCTTTATCATTATTTGCATCTAAATAAAAGCTTCTTCTTATCTTATCACCTAAATTTTGTGACTTTGACTCTAACCTTTCTAATTTAGTATTTATTGTCCCCTCTTTAATTGGTTTGTCTATACTATACATTAGAGAAATTCTACCTTTAGGATCAACTAAATTAATAACTTTCATATTTTATCCTTTATATATTTTTTATTTTGGCGGTACTCTCATTTTATGGTACATTTAATTAATAAATAATACGCCATTTTTTATTTTCTTATACTTTAATTTTTTATACTTTATTTTCTTATACTTTAATTTTTTTATACTTTAATTTTTTATACCTTTATTTTTCTTATTGTTGTTCCTTCTATTGTCTTATTGTCTTTTTTTTTAAGCTTAATACATATTTTTTTATCTAACAGTCTTTTTACTTTATTCTCTCTTATTTTATTATTTGTTGATTTATCAATTAAAGCCTTTATTGTTGTTAACACTGGAACGCCAAAGAACATGCCCCATACACCAAAATATGCTCCACCTATAGTAGTTGCTGCAATTACTAATATTCTACTAATTTTTAATTGTGTGCCTACTATTTTAGGTTGAATTATATTAGCATCAACTTGTTGTAATATTAAAATTACTATTCCAGCTTTAAATGCCAATACTGGTCCACTTGTTATAAGAGTCAAAGCTACAGCCAATATTCCTGCAGTAAGAGCTCCTATGAATGGAATTAAATTAAATAAACCTATTAAGAAACCTAGTAATACACCATATTTTACATCTAAAGATAGTAATGCAATAATCATTATAACACCAACAACAAAAGCATCTGTAAATTGAGAAACTATATACTTACTAAAAATATTATTAGCTGTTCTAATAGATGTTAAAATTTTCATATAATTTTTTTTCTGAGTTCTTGCTTTTAAAAACCTTTTAAAATATATTGTTAATTCTTCACGATCAAATAATATATAGATTGATATAATAAAAACTAAAACTAATTTAACTATAGATTTAATAGAATTTATAGCTCTATTAGTATAGCCTAACACTCTTTCTAAATTAAAATAATTTTCAATTTCTATCTTTAAATTTTCACTTGTTAATATATCTAGCTTTTCCATAACACTATCTGTTTTAAAATTCCCCAAAAAAGAATCAGCTGGAATACTATGTATATAATTATTTATAGATTCAATATACTCTGGTATGTTTTTTATAATTTCAGTTAGACTGTTAAATATTATTGGAATTAAATATGCTAAGAATATACTTACAACTACTAAAAATACTATACATACAACTCCAATACTTAATATTTTAGAAAAAGTAGGTGATTTAATATTTTTAAATACTTTGTTTTCTAAATAATTAGAAGGAAAATATAGTAGATAAGCTAACATTCCAGCAAAAATAAAAGGTTTAATTATTTCAAAAAACTTTCCTATAAATTCCATTGTAGTCGGTAAATTAGAAATTAATCTATACAACAATAAAATAACAATACTAAATATTGCAATTTTTACAATTTGATTTTTATATTTTTTAAAAAAATTTGCTTCCATTTAAACTCCAACAATAAATAAAAATTTAATTATTCATTGTTTTCTTTTCATTGTTTATTATTTATTATTTGCTTTTAACTATTTATTTTTTATTTTTTTGTTTTTTTGTTTTTTAATTTTATGTTCTATGCTTTATGCTTTACTAAATTTTTATTTCTAATTCAACTGGGCAATGATCACTACACATTATATCTGGATGAATTTTAGAATCTATAATGTTTTTTGCAATTCTGTTGCTTACAACAAAATAATCTATTCTCCATCCAACATTATTTTCTCTTGCTTTTCCAAAATATGACCACCAAGTATATGCATCTTCCTTATCTGGATATAAATATCTAAAAGAATCTGTAAAACCAGACTCTAATAATCTTGTAAAGTCTGCTCTTTCTTCATCTGTAAATCCAGCACTTTTTCTATTAGTTTTAAAGTTTTTTAAGTCTATTTCTTTATGTGCAACATTAAGGTCTCCACATAATATTACAGGCTTAACTTTATCTAAACTTTTAAGATACTCTCTTTTATCTTTTTCCCATTCTCCTCTATAATCTAATCTAGTTAATTCTCTTTGAGAATTAGGAGTATACATATTTACTAAAAAGAATTCTTCAAATTCTAAAGTTATTACTCTTCCTTCATTGTCATGTTTTTCAATTCCAAAACCATAGGTAACATTTATTGGATCTAATTTTGTCCAAATAGCTGTACCTGAATAACCTTTCTTTACTGCAGAATTCAAATATACCTTGTATCCCTCTTGTGATAAATCTAACTGACCTTCTTGCATTTTTGTTTCTTGAATACAAAATATGTCTGCATCAAAGTTTTTAAAAATTTCTTCAAATCCTTTGTTATATGATGCTCTAATTCCATTTACATTCCACGATATCATTCTTAAATTTTTCATACTCTTATATTATCATATTAATATTATTTTTTAAACCAAAAAAATAAAACATCTATAGAATTTATCTATAGATGTTAAAATAGTTTTTTATTTAAATAATTTAAAAATTAAATTAGGATAATAATTTAAATTTCAATTATTCTTTAGGCTCTATTATCTTTTCTTTTTCTTTTATATTCTTTTCTTTTTTATTTTCTTGCCCTTTTTCTTTTTTATTTTGTTTTTTATTTTGTTTAATATTTTTAACTACAATTACTATTATTAAAGTAATAAAAATGACTACAGCTATTAATAATATTACAATCATTGAAGTACTCATTTTTTCTTTTTCAGGTACTAAAACATTTTCTCTTTTATAATGTTCTATTGTAAATGAATCCATTGTTTCTTTAATTTCGCCTTCTTTGACTATTTCTTTGCTTTCACCACCTATAGTTATAGTATATGAATATTTATCTTCATATACATAAATTTGCCTAATATACATTTCATTTTCATTTTCTGTTGAAGTTAACTTATAGTCTATATCATAGCAAGGATATTCATTTATAGCTCCAATTTTTCCAGAAACATTACTTACTTCATATTTAGCTGTATCTTTTTTTGTAGTCCTTATTAAATCACTTAGACCTTTCTGAGAATAGTCATAATACTCTCCAGTTTCACTAACCTGAATATTAAAATTTAATTTTCCATCTTCTCTAGCTGCAATTAATTTTGTATCTCCCTCATCATTATATGCATATTGATAATCTTTAGGAATTTGAATTATAAAATAATTATTTTCTGCAAAAACATATTGTGTAGACAATAAAGATACAAAAAATACTATTATTAATATTTTTAAACTTATATTAGCTATCTTATTTTTAAAATTACTTTTTATTTTCATTTTATTTCCTTATCTGTTTCTGTATTTTTCTTTGTTTCTATTGTTTCTTTTTTATCTGTATCCATATTCTTATCTTTATCTTTGTCTTTGTCTTTATCTTTATTATTATCTTTATTTTTACTCTTTTTAACAATAACTACTATTACTACAATTAATAATAGTACTAAACCTGCAATAATAATTACTATATTTAAAACATTCTCTTTTGCTTTTTTATTGCCTAAAGCTTCATCTCTTTTATAATCCTTAATTACAAAAGTCTCCATAGATTTATTAATTTCTTCTGAATTAAGAAGTTGTTTATTTTCAGCACCAATAGTTATTATATATGAATGCTTATCTTCAAATACATATATTTGTCTAATATACATTTTAGTATTGTCCTCTGCAGAAGTTGTTATATAGCTTAAATCATAACAAGGATATTCATTTACAGTATCAATTTTTCCATCAAGAAAATCAATGCTATACGAATCTGTTTCCTTAGTACTGCCTTCTATTAATTCATTTAAACCTTCTTCAGAATACTCATAATGAACATCTGCTTCAATAACTTGGATATTAAAAGTTACTTTTCCATCATTTCTAAGCACTACTAACTTTATAGTACCTTCCTCTTTAAGAGATTCATATCCTTCAGGAATTTGAATTGTAAAAAGATTTTCTTCTGCAAACACATATTGTGTAAATAATATAGTTAAAAAAACTATTAGTAATATTGTTTTAAAACTTATATTAAATATATTATTTTTTAAATTGTTTTTTATTTTCATTTTATTTCCTTTTCTTGCTTCTTCTTTTATTTATTATTTAACATTTGCTTACTTTATCTTATACCTAATTAATCCTTTTTACTATACTCTATTATACAAATAGCAATCTTTTTCATGTGAATTAATTATTCCTATTGCTTGTAAGTATGAATAAATAATTGTAGTTCCTACAAATTTCATACCTTTTTTCTTTAATTCTTTTGAAATATTATCAGAAATCTCTGAAAAAGTTTTATTGTTTTCATATATTATTTTATTATTAGTATAATTAAATAAGAATTTTCCAAAACTTCCATATTCTTTTTGTATTTTTTTAAATATTTTTGCATTGTTTATCGCAGAATTAATTTTTAATTTATTCCTTACAATACTTTTATCTTGAAGTAAACTTTTAATTTTAACATCATCATATTTTATTATTTTATCTATATCAAAATTATCAAAAGCATTTCTAAAATTATCTCTCTTATTTAATATTGTTTCCCAAGAAAGACCTGCTTGAAATGATTCTAATATTAACATTTCAAATAAATATTGATCATTTAAATTAAGTCTACCCCATTCATTATCATGATAATGAACATATGCTTTATTATTTAAATTACACCAAGAACATCTTTGTTTTTTCACTTATTTTTCTACTAATATTCTTCTACTTTTTTTCATTACTATTTTTTTTAAAAATTTCTTTTAAATTAATTTTTTCTATATTTAACAAAAATATTTTTTTATCTAATCCACCAGCATAACCTACAAGATTTCCATTACTTCCAACTACTCTATGACAAGGATTTATTATAGCTATTGGATTTTTTCCTACAGCTCTACCTACAGCTTGTGCTGACATATATTTCTTATTTATTTTCTTTTTTACTTTATCAGCTATAGCCTTGTATGTAGTAACTTCTCCATATGGTATCTCATAAATATATTGCCATATGTCCTTTTCAAAAGTAGTTCCTAAAATATTATTTTTCACTCTATATCAAGTTCTTTAGCATAAACAATTTCACCATTAAAATACCTTTTTAACCAATCTTTTGTTTTAATAAATATCTTTAAGTTATCTTCGTTTACAAATTTCTCTTTATATCTTTTTTCTAAACTATCAATATTATATAATTCAGAGCTAATGTAGAGCCCAACTAATTTATTGCCTTTTGAAATTAATACCAACTCTCCTAATGATGAATTAAAACTTGTATAATACATTTTATTATTCTCAATCTTTTTCCTTATTTAATTTATTTTCCTGGATTAAATTGCTTACCACAGTTTAAACATGTTACTATAACCTTGTTTTTTCCAACTCCAGCTGCAGCAATTCCATAAGGTCCAACTATTGTTGCTCCTACCATTCCTTTTAATAGACCAAAACCCTTTTTATTTGCTGACAAACTTGTAGAACCACATTTAGGACAACATGCAATCCCTTCTTTTTTATTTTCCTTAATTCTCTGTTTAGCTTGTTCTTTTTTGTTTAATTTTTTTGCTTGATTTACTTCTATATAGGTTTTATCCACTAGATCTTTCGCTTCTTTTAAGCTTATATTATAAAAAGCTCTAACTTCTTTACAAGCCTTAATCTGATTATAGTTATTTTTTTCTAAAATTTTTAAAACAATCTCTTTTTTATCTTCACTTTCTGATACAAAAATTTCTTTTAATTCCACTTCTGTTTCATTACTGTCTTCTATCCTTACTGGACATCCACAATGAATACATACTTTTGACTTATCACTTATTTCTCTTTTACAGTCTTCACATATTATTAAAGCCATTATATTCTCCTTAATATTATTCTAGTTTAAGTATACATTATATTTTTTTGCTGTGCAATATATTTACTATATAGAGATATATCTTTATTTATTATTTTATGATAAATTTATTTAAAGAAGAAATAGACTAAAAATATAATAACAAATTATATTTTCATTTTGTGAGGAATATATTTTATATCATTATTTTCTATATAAGTTGCAGCTAATTCTCTTTCTACCTTATCTATCATTAATCCATATGTATTTAAATTTCCTTTGAATTTTGTAGTGCCATCTTGAATTGTAATATTTAGTGGAGTTTGACTTTGTAATTGCTCTCCACATCCGTGCATTAATAAATTAATTGAATACAAAAAAATAAGGCTCTCAACTATTAGTTAAAAACCTATTTTATGGTGCAGATGGCCGGAATCGAACCGGCACGAGGTGTTAAGCCTCGCAGGATTTTAAGTCCTGTGCGTCTACCAGTTCCGCCACATCTGCAACTGGCAATATAATTATTATAATGAGATTCTTCTATTTTGTCAATAACATCACTATATAAATACACATATATTTATATATGTACTTTATTTTGGTGACCCCTACGGGATTTGAACCCATGATTCCGCCTTGAGAGGGCGGCGTCTTAACCACTTGACCAAGGGGCCTTTACTATGCTTATTTTAATAAGTTCTTCGCTATTTGTCAATAATCTTTTATATTTATATACTTTTGTTTTTGTTTATATTTATAATTTAATTCTTTTTAATTCTTTTTTTATCTTATTTGTCTTTTTATTCTTCTAAATTTTCAATTCCAAATAAGGTATCTTCCATAATTTTATTTTTTATATCTTCATTCTTAAAAAGTTCAATTAAGTAATATGCTAAATCATCTGCTGTTTGAGGTCCTCTTGATGTTATAATATTTGCATCTCTAACTACAATTTTTTCACTGTATTTTCTTATAGATTTTAAATCTTTTTTATAACAAGGAAAAGATGTTACAGTTTTATTTTTAATAACACCTGCTTCTTCTAAAACCATTGTTGAAGCACATATTGATATTAAAAAGTTATCTAATCTATTAGCTTCTTTAATATATATAATAGCTCTTTCATCTTTTTGTAATGAAACACTTTGTAGCATGCCTCCAGGTAAATATATCGCACTTCCTTTTTTTATTTGAATTTCATCTGCTAATTTATCTGCCAATATATTAATTCTATGTCCTCCTGTAACAGCTAAATTGTTTTCAAAGCTTACTAATTCTACAGTTATACCTGCTCTTCTTAAATAGTCAGTAACAGTTAAAGCTTCAACTTCTTCAAAACCATTTTTTAAAAAAACATATACTACCATTATTTTTCCTCTTTCCAAATATTTTTATCCCAAAAACCTTTATTGCTATTTATAGCTTTCTTTTGTATTGTTTTAAAGTCATCAACATATTTTATATTAGGTGGAAAAGTAGCAACTCTTGCATATCCCTTTTCCAATAGTTCTTTATTAAACATTTTATCATCAATATACACATAAGCTAATAATCTATTGTATTTATCTCTTGGTTGAACATCAAATTCTAATCTAATCTCTTTGTTTTCTAAACGACTTTTAGTATAATCTGATGCAATTTTGCCTTCCGGAATATTCTTACTTAAATCAGGGTGAACAGATTCTGGAGTATCAATTCCAATTAATCTTACACTCAATTGCGTATTATCATACTCTATCTTAATAGTATCACCATCAACAACTCTTGCTACTTTATATAATCTGTTTGGATTTTGTTTTTCTATTTCAAGAAAAGGATATATTTGGATCTTTTCATCTGATATGTTAGAAATTAAATATATGCTATAATTTTTTTCTTCTTTAACTATTTCTAGTCTTCCGCTATCTTCAGAAACATACCATAAATATTTACCTTCTTCATCTTCTTTTAATCTAACTTTTTCAAGAAAACCATTATCTTTAAATATATTATATACTGTTTCTCCATAAGTATCTTTTATATATTGTCCGTATTTATGTTCATTTATATAAAAAATTATAGAAGTTATTAATACAATAATACCTAATATATAACTTAAGTATTTTGCACTTTTAGGAAATATTTTTTTAATTTCTTTTTCTATTTTTTTCATATTTTCTAATTCTAATAAATAATATTTTTATTCTTATTTAGTTATTTTATTATTTTGTTGTTTAGTTGTTTAGTTGTTTTTTTCTTATTTAGTTATTTTATTGTTTAGTTTAATTTATTTATCTTTACTCTCTTCTAAATATTCATCATAAGTCATTTCTTTTACTACAACTTTATCATCTCTTAAATCAATAATCTTGTTTGCTACAGTCTCTGCTAATTGATGATCATGAGTAGAGAACAGTAATACACCTTTGAATCTTTTAAAAGATTCATTAAGAGCAGTAATAGCTTCCATATCTAAATGATTTGTTGGATCCTCAAACATTAAAAAATTTGCACCTGACAACATTAATTTTGAAAACATACATCTTACTCTTTCTCCTCCAGACAAAACCTTTACTGATTTTAATCCTTCTTCTCCAGAAAAAAGCATTCTGCCTAAAAAACCTCTAACATATGTTTCATCTGGATCTTTTGAATATTGTCTTAACCATTCTACTAAATTCAAGTTTTTGTTAAAAAAATCTTGATTTTCTTGCATAAAATAATCATGAGTTATAGTCAAACCATATGTTATCTTCCCAATATAATCTTTGTCTTTACCACTTAAAATATCAAATAGTGCTGTTATTTTTCTTTCATTATCAGCTAATACTAACACTTTATCTGTATTATTTAATTTAAAAGAAACATCTTTTAAAAGATATTCATTACCTTCTTTTTTATTTAATTTTACTACATCTAATATTTCTTTTCCTGGTTCCCTATCAACTTTAAATTCTATATATGGATATCTTCTATTAGAAGGAGTAATTTCTTCTAATTCTATCTTAGCTAAAGAATTTTTTCTTGAAGTTGCTTGTTTTGACTTTGATGCATTTGCACTAAATCTAGCTATAAAGTCTTTTAATTCTTTAATTTTTTCTTCTTTTTTCTTGTTTTCATCTCTTGTCTGTCTTAAAAGCAATTGTGAAGATTCATACCAAAAATCATAATTTCCAGGGAAAATCTTAATCTTTCCAAAATCAACATCAGCAATATGTGTACAAACTTTATTTAAAAAATATCTATCGTGTGAAACTACTATTGCTATATTTTGAAAATTAATCAAAAATTCTTGAAACCATTCAATTGTTTGTAAATCCAAATTATTGGTAGGCTCATCTAGTAATAATATGTCTGGATTTCCAAAAAGTGCTTTTGCTAATAATATCTTTACTTTCATTCTATTTTCTAACTCAGACATTTTTGTATAATAAATTGATGAATCTATTCCTAATTCATATAATAATGTTTGAGCATCACTTTCAGCATTCCAACCATTTAATTCAGCAAACTGTTCTTCTAATTTTGCTGCTTTCATTCCATCTTTTTCATTAAAATCAGGCTTTGAATAAATTTCTTCCTTTGCTTTCATTATTCTATATAATTCTTCATTACCCATAATAACAGTATCAATAACAGTATATTCATCATAAGCAAAATGATCTTGTGCAAGGACTGAAATTCTCTCACCTTTACTTATACTTACTTCTCCTTTTGATGGTTCTATTTCTTTTGATAATACATTTAAAAATGTTGATTTTCCTGCTCCATTAGCTCCAATCAATCCATAACAATTACCTTTAGTAAATTGCAGATTTACATCTTCAAAAAGAATCCTTTTTCCAAATCTTACTGTTACATTATTTACATTTAGCATTTTATTCTCCTACTATTTCTAGCCTTGCAAAAGCTGCCATTAATCTCTTTTTTCCAACTTTTACAAAATTAATTTCTAATATATAATCATCACCTTCTGGTTTTGAAGAAGTTATTATACCTTCTCCAAATTTCCTATGTTTTACTTTTACGCCTTCTTTAAATTTAGATAAATCTTCTGAATTAATATTATCACTCTTAACATTTTTTCTTGTAATGTTTTTTAAAAAATCTTCAGCAGATTTAAATTGATATTCCGTCCTAGGTTTCTTCTTTTCAAAAGTATATCCTACTTCTTTATCTTCTAAACTTTTTGACCTTGTTCTATATCCACTGCCATAGCTATAGTCTCTCTTATCTTTTTTATCAATTTGAAAGTATGTTTCTTTTGTTAACTCTTCTTTACCTTCAACTAAATCTTCTGGAATTTCATTTATAAATCTTGAAGGTATATTTGATTTTATTCTACCAAAAACTGTTCTTTGTTTAGCTAATGTTAAATATGATTGTTCTTTAGCTCTTGTAATTCCAACATAGCATAGTCTTCTTTCTTCTTCTATATCTTCTTGTGACAACATTGATTTTTCTCCAGGAAAAACTCCTTCTTCTAATCCTGTTATAAACACTATAGGATATTCTAAACCTTTTGAAGAATGTAATGTCATTAAAGTTACTAAATCATCTCTATCTTCTAAATAATCAATATCTGATGTTAATGAAATTGTTTCTAAAAAATGTTCTAAAGAAGGATCTGTTTCTTCTTTTTCAAATTCTACTATTGCATTTAAAAATTCAGCTAAATTATCTATCCTATTTTCTGCCTGCGCATCTTCTTCCAACTTTAAAGCTTCAAGATATCCAGATTTTTCAATAACATTTGAATATAGTTCAGATAAAGGTAGTTTTTCTTTCAACTCTTTTAATTCTTCTATTAGAACGACAAATGGAACTGATTTTTGAGCTATTTTTTCTACACCATAATCTTTTCCATTTTTTAGAATTTCATATGCTGGAATACCTGTTGCATTTGAAATTTTTAAAACTTTATCTACAGAAACAGCTCCAATTCCTCTTTTAGGTTCATTTATTATTCTTAAAAGACTAATATTATCTGAAGTATTATTTATAAGTCTTAAATATGATATTAAATCTTTGATTTCTTTTCTTTCATAGAACTTTAAACCACCAATTACTTGATAAGGTATATCTTCCCTCATTAAAATATCTTCTACTACTCTTGATTGAGCATTCATTCTATATAGTATTGCAAAATCATTATAATCATAATTAAATTCATATTTTAAACTTTTAATTTTATCTGCAATATATCTTGCTTCATCATATTCATCATTTGCTAAAAAAATCTGTGTAGGTCTTCCTTCTACATTATTAGTCCATAATTTTTTAGGGTATTTTGTTTTATTGTTTTTTATAACTGCATTTGCTACATTTAAAATATTTTGTGTTGATCTATAGTTTTGTTCTAATTTTATAATTTTAGCATCTTTAAAATCTTTTTCAAAATCTAAAATATTAGAAATATCTGCACCACGAAATGCATAAATACCTTGATCATTATCCCCAACTACTGTTATATTTCCATGAACACTTGATAATTGTTTTATTAATTTAAATTGAGCCTTATTTGTATCTTGATACTCATCTACTAAAATATATTGAAACTTTCTAGAATAATTTTCTAATACATCTGGATTTTCTTCAAATATTTTAGTTGTGTAATTTATAATATCATCAAAATCTATTGCATTACTTTCTTTTAATCTTTTCTGATATTCCAAATACACATCTGCAAAAACTTTTTCTTTATCACTTAATGCTTTTTGTGCCATTACTTCGTCTACAGATAACATCTCATTTTTCCAAGCAGATATTTGATATTGTATAGATCTGTCAGAAAATTCTTTAGAATCTAATTCTTTATCTTTAATTATTCTTCTAATAACAGCTCTTTGATCAATAGTATCAAAAATATTAAAAGATGAATCAAAACCGATTAAATCTATTGTCTTTCTTAAGATACGAACACAAATAGAATGGAAAGTACCCATCCACAAAGAATCTTCATCTTTTAAAAAAGGTTTTACTCTTTCTTTCATCTCATTTGCAGCTTTATTTGTAAAAGTTATAGCTAGAATATTCCATGGATATATCCTTTTTTCTTCAATTAAATATCCAATTTTATGTGTTAATACCTTAGTCTTTCCTGAACCTGCTCCAGCAATAATTAAAACTGGACCATCTGTCTGTTCCAAAGCTTCTAATTGTTTATCATTTAAGTTTTTTTTAAAGTCCAATTTCTTCTCCTACCTTTAAAAGTATATCATATTTTGTATATATTCTCTATTTAAAAAACAAATTTAAATATTTATTTTTTCCAGAAAATACAAACATATGTTACAAAATGATATATATTAAATATTCATATTTAAAACAAAATAATAATGAGATTAATCTCATTACTCTTTTATTTTTATTGATTTTTTTAATTCTTTGCTTTTTTAATTTTTATTTTTTTGTTAGCATGGCGGTACTCCCATTTCATGGTACATTTAATTAATAAATAATACGCCATTTTTTATTTTTTATATTATTTTTTACTTTTCAGAATTAGCAAGCATCTCTGCTCTTCTATGTGATGCTAATAAATCTATAAGTTCATCAATATTTCCATTTAAAAAATCTTCAAATTTGTATACTGATTCACCAATTCTATGATCTGTAATTCTTCCTTGTGGATAATTATATGTTCTTATTTTTTCACTTCTATCACCAGACCCTACTTGTGACTTCCTTTGAGATGCATATTCTTTGTCAAGTTTAGCTTGTTCTTGTTCATAAAGTCTAGTTCTTAACATTGTCATTGCTGTTTCTCTATTTTTTAATTGAGATCTTTCACTTTGACACTCAACAACTACATTTGTTGGTATATGTGTAATTCTAACAGCTGAAGATGTTTTGTTTACATGCTGTCCACCTGCTCCAGATGCTCTATATGTATCAATTCTTAAGTCTTCTGGGTTTATATCTATATCTGCTTCTTCAGCTTCAGGAAGAACTGCAACTGTTACTGTTGAAGTATGAACTCTCCCACTACTTTCTGTTTCAGGAACTCTTTGTACTCTGTGTACTCCAGATTCATATCTTAATCTACTGTACACTCCTTTTCCTTTAACCATAAAAGATATTTCTTTATATCCACCTAATCCTGTTGCATTTTCATATAGTATTTCTACATTCCAATGTTTACTTTCAGCATACATTGAATACATTCTAAATAGTACCCCTGCAAAAAGAGCGGCTTCTTCTCCACCAGCTCCTCCTCTTATTTCAACAATAACATTTTTATTGTCATCTGCATCTTTTGGAAGCAACATTTCTTTTAATTCTTCTTCTATTTGTTCTTTTTTTAATTTAGTTTCTTCATATTCAATTGTTGCTAATTCTTTTAGATCTGGATCAGATAAAAGTACTTCTGCTTCTTCGTTCTTTTTTATAGTTTCTTTGTACTCACGAAATTTATTAACTGTTTCTTCTAATTCTTTATATTCAATCATAAGTTCTGCAAATTTTTGATTATCATTAATAACTTCTGGATCTGAAACAATTCTACTTATTTCTTCAAATCTTTGTTCTATTTTTTCTAGTTTTTCAAACATATTTTAAAGTCTTCCCTTCTGTTGTTTTATTTTTATTTTTATTCTGTTTCCTTTAGTTTTTTACTTTCTTCTTCAACTTCTGCCATTGTTTTTTCTGAATTAATATTCGTTTCTTTTGAGCGTATACCATGTATTTTCATTACATCTTCTGGTTTATTTCTTAAAAGATTTAACATAGTTTGACCAGATTCTGGATCAAATTGTGTTCCTAAATTTTTTTCAATTTCTTTTTCCACTACATCTAATTCTAATGCTTTTCTATATGCTCTACTTGATGTCATTGCATCAAATGCATCAGCAACTGCTGCAATTCTAGCTAACTTTGGTATTGCTTCACCTTTTAATTGTTTAGGATATCCTTTTCCATCCCATCTTTCATGATGATAAAGTACTATAGGCATTATTTCTTTAAAAACTTCTGCAGCTGATAATATGTGTACTCCTATTGCTGGATGGTTTTTTATTTCAGAATATTCTTCATCTGAAAGTCTTTCTGCTTTTGTTAAAATTCCATCAGGTATTCCAATCTTCCCTATATCATGGAATAGTCCACCAATTTCTAAAACCTTTAATTCTTCTTCAGAAAGACCCATTTCTCTACCAATTAAAACTGAATATTTAGAAACTCTTTCTGAATGACCAATAGTGTATATATCTTTAACCTCTACAGTATGTCTTAATACTTCTACTGTTTCTAAATATGCTTGTTTTAATTTTTCCTGTTGATCTCTTAGTTCATCATTAATATCTTGTATTGTTTCTTTTTGGACTAAAGACTTTATTGCAGATTCTATTAATAATAATAGTTGATCAAATTTATCTGTTTTTTCACAATATCCTTGAATATCTAATCTTTTAATAGTTTCTAATGGAGGAGCCAAATCTTGATGTCCTGTTAATAATATAATATACAAATCTTCATCAAATTCTCTAATTCGCTCTACAACTGTATCTCCATGTATAGGAGTCATTAAAAAGTCTAAAACTAATACATCGTAATAGTTATTTTTAATAGCCTCTATTCCTTCTATTGGATCTTTAAATCCATCTACATAAAAACCCGCTCTCTCTAAAAATACTGTAATAGAATCTAGAATTCCAGGTTCATCATCAATTAATATAACTTTTCTTTGTCCTTTTTGTACTTGATCTATTCTCTTTGATTCTTTTATTCTCACAAAAATACCTCCTTAGGTAATTTTTTAAATTTAAATCATTAGTTATAATCTTCAAGTGTATTTAATTTTATAATAAAAAGACATATTATGCAAGATTCATATATTTCCTTTGTCGTTTTAAAATAATTTAACACATATCTGTAATATTTGAATATTTATTTAATATATAAACAAAACTTTTTATTAAATGATTTAAATTTAAACATATTTGTTGACCATATTTGTTGACATTTTACTTGATCTGAATATACAATAAAATTATAATATTGCTTGACACTTTATATTTAACTATTATAATTAAATATAAGTATAATTAAGGGAGGAAAAAGTGGGAACTGAAGAAATATTTGAAAAAGTTAAAGGTGTAATTGTAGATCAACTAGGAGTTTCAGAAGATACCGTAACTAAGGAAGCAACATTTTTAGATGACTTAGGAGCAGATTCTCTAGATATAGTAGAATTAATAATGGCTTTAGAAGAAGCATTTGATATTGAAATTCCAGATGAAGAAGTTGAAAAAGCTATAACTGTTAAAGACGTAGTAGACTATATTACTGAAAAAGTTTAATAAAACAAGAAACTAAAAAAAGAATGGCTTCAACAGAGCCATTTCTTATATGGATCATTAGCTCAGTTGGTAGAGCAGGGCACTCTTAATGCCAAGGTCGCGGGTTCAAATCCCTCATGGTCCACCAAAAAATCACCAAACTAAAAAGTTTAGTGATTTTTTTATATATATAATATAATTTATATACTTTTTTATATATTCTTGTGTACTCTTGTATACTTAATTTTTCAATACAAAAGCTATTTTAATTTTTTACATTAAATTATTGTCTTAATGGTTGTCCAGAGTTATCCTTATAACCTCCTGAAGCAATTTTAATCAAATCCACTATTGTTCCTATCAAAATCCAATTTAGAGTAAAAAGTTTAATTATTCCCTTACTAAAATTACCCAAATAAAAATCGTGTAATCCACCTAATCCTATAAATCCAAATAAGCATAATTTCTTTGCTTTTGCTTTACTTTTATCGCTTGTAATTGTTGTATAGTTTGCCATAAAATTCCCCTATTCTTTTTTAACCTTGCTTGTTAATTATATATTTATGGTGCACCTGGAGGGATTCAAACCCCCAACCTTTCGGTTCGTAGCCGAATGCTCTATTCAATTAAGCTACAGGTGCATACCTTTATTATACTTATGAAAGGTCAAAAAATCAACCAAGATTATTATCCTTATATCATAAATTTCTAGATAATAAAAATATTATTCTTTTATTTATTAAGTTTCCCTTACATTTAGGTAAAAAAAACAATAATAACAGTATAGTTTTAAAAACATTGATATAATAAAGCTAATATTAATAAGGAGATTCTTATGATAAAAAATGAAGAAAGAAATATAGAAACAGATGAATTCCCAGAAATAAATATGGAAGAAACAAAGAAAAGAAAAAAGAAAAAAAGGAAAGAAATAATTATTATTCTTGTCGTTTTGATTATTTTAATAATTGGAATATTAATAGTAGGGTTTATAATACTAGACAACATGAATTCAACGCTTGACAAGCCACTCATTTACCTATACCCAGAACAAGAAATGGAGGTTAATGTTAAGCTAGGTAATCCAGAAAATTTAATACACACTTATCCAAAATATGAATCTGGTTGGAATGTTTTAGCAAAACCAAATGGTGATTTAATAGATTTAAAAACAAGAAAAAACTTATATGCTCTTTATTGGGAAGGTAATATTAAAAATCAATCTAATATAAAAGAGGGATTTGTAGTAAAAGGAAGTGATACAATTAAGTTTTTAGAAGAAAAATTAGAAATATTAGGCTTAACCGAAAGAGAAGCAAATGAATTTATAATATATTGGTTACCTAAATTAGAAAATAATAAATATAACTATATTAGATTCCAAACAATAGAAGAAATTGAAGAGAATATGCCACTTAATATTAATCCAACACCAGATACCGTTATAAGATTAGTAATGGAATTTAAAAAATTAAATAATCCTATTGAAGTTACAGAACAAGTTTTAGAAACACCTGCAAGAAATGGTTTTGTTGCTGTTGAATGGGGTGGAACTGAAATACTATAATTTAATATTATTTTCTATAAATTAATTATAAAAAGAACTTAAAAAAATTAAGTTCTTTTTTATTCATTATTGTCGTTTTTTATCTAAATAAAAAACGTTAATATATAAATTTAATTTAGCTTTCTACATAAAGAGGAAAGAGACGATGTTACTCGTCTCTTAACTAGCCCCTTGCAATAACTAGCTCCTCTATAACGTTATAAAATATATATTTCTACTTGGTTTATGGTTTCGTTTTCAAAAACCGCAACCATAGAACTTATATTTCCATAATACTTTGCTCCGGATGGGATCTCATCTATGGAGTTTATGCTTTTAACTTCAATTGTTTTATCTTTTGAGCCGTATATTTCATAATTAACTATACTCATAAGACTTGGATCAAGACCTTCATACATTGCTCTAAAAAGTTTTAATTTTATATTTGTGTTTATACTCATATTTCTCCTTTAGCTTTTTTAAAATTTGTTGTTTTTTTAGAAAATTATGCTAAATAATTTATAAGAATTATCATTCCTATTTTTAGTATTTGGCAATCATTTTCGGTTTAATTTTTGTTTCTATTGATGCCTGCAAGGTTACTACAATAATATAATAACTATATTATACTATATAAAAGTATTTTTTTCAAAATCTACCTCTAATTTTATTGTTTACATAATTTTATCATTTTGTAAATTGCAATAATAAGTGTCCGCTTTTCTATCTTGATGCAATGCTTAATTTTTCTAATATTTCATTTGTATTTTTATAATTAAATATTTTTCTAGAATAATTATTTATTTAATCTTCTATATGTTATAAGTAAACATGATAAAACAACTACAGAAATTGAAAATAATATTATAATATAGTATTGTTTTCAATAAATTAATTATAAAAAAAACTTAGAGTATAATCTAAGTTCTTTTATTTTTAATTTTCTTTATTTATTTTTTTACTATTCTTTAACATCAGACTCAGGTATCCTTTTATTTGTCATTTCTTCTAAATCTTGTAACTTTTGCCAATTTAAATCTACAACTTTTTGAATTTCTTTTATTAAATGTTCATTACCCGGAAGGAATAAATGTTTAAATCTACCTTGTGGCTTTAGAAAATCTTCTATAGGAAGTTTTTTTGGAGGCTTATATGTTATCTTATACACTCCATTTTCAACTTCATATAATGGCCAATAACAAGTATCAACAGCCAGTTTATTTATCTTCATTAATTCAGATTCATCATATCTCCAACCTCTAGGACATGGAGCAAAAACATTTAAGAAAGTTGCTCCTTTTGTATAAATTGCTTTTTCAGATTTTGTATAAAGATCAGCAAAATTCATAATTGCTGCAGTTTGTGCAACATATGGTAAATTATGTGCAACCATAATACTAGTTAAATCTTTTCTTAATTCTAGCTTTCCTGGTCTTACACTACCAGCAGGAGATGTAGTTGTGCTTGCAAATTGAGGAGTTGCTGAAGATCTTTGAATTCCTGTGTTCATATATCCTCCGTTATCATAACACACATAAAGCATATCATGTCCTCTTTCCATTGCACCTGATAAACTCTGAAATCCAATATCATATGTACCACCATCACCACCAAATACTATAAATTTAGTAATTTCTGACTCTGGAAGTTTTCCTTTTCTTTTTAATACATCATATGCTGATTCTACTCCAGATAATGTTGCTCCAGCTGAAGCGAATGCTGTATGAATATATGAATCCTTCCAAGATGTATACGGATAAATTGTTGATGCTACCTCTAGACAACCTGTTGCATTTCCTATTACAACTTTATCTTCCGGTTTAACCGCCCTTAATACCATTCTAACAACTGGTGGAACTCCACAACCAGCACACATTCTATGTCCACCTGTGAATCTTGAATCAGTTTTAATTATTGTTTCTTTTAAATTAAACGCCATTATTTACCTCTCAATCCCAAATATCTATATGGATTTTCTACTTTTCCTGTGTCTTTAATTTCTTCTAAATCATCATATATTTTTTGAATATCATCTTCTTTTACATCTCTTCCACCAATTCCAAATATATAATTAACTATTGGAATATGAATATTTTCTGTGTATAAGCTTGATGTTAAATCTGTATATATAGGGCCTCCAGCATTATTTATTGATGTTGACTTATCTAGAACTGCCACTGCTTTTGCATTTTTTAAATATTCTGCAAGCATTTTACCTACAAAAGGTCTATATACTCTTATTTTAAGAAGTCCTACTTTTTCACCTTGTTTTCTTAATTTATTAATTAATGATTTTGTAGTTCCTGCTGTTGAGCTCAATACAACTATAACTTTTTCTGCATCGTCCATTTGATATTTTTCAACAAAATTATATTCTCTTCCAGAAATTTCTTTAAACTCTTTAAATACTTTTTCTATAACTTCCATAGCATTATGCATAGCAACATCTTGCTGCTTTTTATGTTCCATTAAAAAATCTGGTGAATCTAAAGTTCCAACAGTAGTTGGTTTTTCTAATAAATTTACATCGTATTTATATTCACCTATAAATTTTTGAACTACATCATCTTCTAACAACTCAATGTTTTCAACAGAATGTGATGTTATAAATCCATCTTGGCATACCATTATTGGAAGGCCAACCTCTGTGGTTATCTTTGTAGCCATTATAAAATTATCATATGCTTCTTGATTTGTTTCAGAATACATTTGCATCCAACCTAAATCTTTAGCTCCCATTGTATCTGAATGATCATTATGAATGTTTAATGGTCCAGATATAGCTCTATTTGCTACTCCCATTACTATAGGAGCTCTCATAGATGAAGCAATATGTAACATCTCCCACATATATGCAAGTCCATTTGAAGAAGTTGCAGTCATTGTTCTTGCTCCTGCTAAAGCAGCACCTATTGCAGCAGACATTGCTGAATGTTCACTTTCTACTGTTATGAAATTTGTATCAACTTCACCATTTGCCACATATGTAGCAAAATTTTGTGGTATTTCAGTTGATGGTGTTATAGGAAATGCAGGTACTACATCTGGATTAATTTGTTTCATTGCAAATGCAGTTGCTTCATTTCCACTTAATCTTTCTTTTATCATCTCTTCTCCTATTCTTCTGGCTTTATCATTTCTATTGCAGCAAAAGGACATACTTTAGCACAAATTCCACAGCCTTTACAATAATCATAATCAAAGTGAGTTAATAGTCCACTTTCTTTATCTACTATTATTGCATTTTCTGGACAAACCGGCCAACACATCCCACATTGTCTACATATTTCTGAATCCCATTTAGGCATTATTACTCTCCAGTCACCTGTTGTAAATTTCATTGAATTCCCTGGCTCATCAATTTCTCCTGCCTTTGTTATTTGATCCCAAGGTTTATGTTTCATTAAATCACATTCCATATTATTCACCTACCAATTCCCAAGCTTCTTTTATAGCCTTTATATTTCCTGCTATGACTTCTTTTTTATTAGCAAATTGTTTTTCCATTGAGGTTTCCATTATTTTGAAAAAATCATCTTTTTTTATTAATCCAGCTATTTTTACAACTGCTGTTAACATTACAGTATTAGGAATTGCTTTCCCTATATTCCTATATGCAATTTCATCAGCTGAAACGGTATAAATTTTAACATCTTGGTTCAATAATTTTTGTTTTATCTCTTCTGCACTTTTAGTTGTATTAATAATAATGGCTCCATTTTCTTTTAAACCATCATCTACTTGAATACATCCCATTAAAGATTCATCCACTACAGCAACATAATCTGGATTGTATATATTTGAATGTATAAGAATTCTTTCATCTGCAATCCTATTATATGCTGTAAGTGGTGCTCCTGTTCTTTCTGGACCATATTCGGGAAATCCTTGGACATATTTACCAGTTTCAAATACAGCACTAGCTAATAATAATGAAGCTGTCTTTGCACCTTGTCCACCTCTTCCATGCCACCTAATTTCTACCATTTTTTCTCCTTTTTCTTTTTTGTTTTGTTTTAAATTTTAATTTATATTAAATTATTATTTTGTTTCTATTATTATATCATTTTAAAATTAATTGTAAATTTATATGTTTTTTTGTTTTTTGATGATGTACCCCTTTTAGTGGACACTTATTGAAGTAAAAAGTCTATATTTTTATTTCTATTAATTTATATTATATATTATATATCATATATAATTTTATTTCCTTATTTTTTAAAGTTTTTTATTTTAAATTTTAAAAAATACAAATAAAATAAACCTTTAAATTATTTCTCTTTTAAAGGTTTATTACTCTAATTATTTTATTTATTATTATATTATTTACTATTTTTTTCTATTATTTATTGTTTAATTTTATTAATATTATATTTTTCTATTATTTATAAAAACGGTTGATAAGGGAAAGGAAAATTAATATAATACTCTGGATTTAATTTTATACCATTATATATTACTTCAAAATGTAAATGATTACCTGTTGAAAGTCCTGTGCTTCCTGTATCTCCTATATATTGTCCTGCTGACACAGTCTCTCCATTTGATACACTAAGACTACTAGCATGTGCATATAAGGTTATTACACCTCCACCATGATCTATTTCTAAAACATTTCCATATTGTCCATCCCATCCACATGAAACAACTGTTCCTGATGCAGCAGCTCTCATTGGTATAGATTCTCCACCATATGTTGCTATATCTATTCCTTTATGTATTCCAAATCCATAATATGGGTCTAAAAACTTAGTTGAAATTATTCCTGTTCCAACTGGTAGCGTAAAAGATACTGGTAAATCCATCCTTACATTACTTATACCAGCTGAACGAGATAAATATGCATAATCCCTATAAATTGGTGTGTATACTGGTTCTGGTTTTTCTACATATAAGTCGGCTACCACTTTATCTGTTTTTACTAATTTAGGTTCTTCTTTCTCATATTGCAATTCAATAGTAATGTCTTCTAAGTTATCACTTTCTTTTTTCTTTAATTCAGATAAAATCTTTGAAGCTTCACTATATGTTGCAACTCTTGCCTTTATTTCATCATTTTCTTTAACTGCATAAGTTTTATACACTGGGGTTGCTTCTTCTTTGATTTCTTCTATAATTTTTTCATCGTCTGGAACAAATTGAGCTTTCATAAAAGTAAATTCATATTCTGGCTTTTCATCAATTTGATAATATGCTACTTCATCATCACCATTAAAAATACTCTCTTGTATTTTATTTTTAATATTAAATACATCCCTAGAGTATCCTATAAATTTTCCCTTAAAGCTTATTTTATATGTTGGTCTGTAAATTAAAAACATAAGTAATGTAAATAATGATGCTGTAAATAATAATGTTAGAATTAAATTTAACCCTCTTTTGAGGTGAAATCTTATTTTATTCATTTTCCCTCTAAAACACTTAAAATGTTTTTTCTTACCTTCTCTTCTTTTTTATAACTATTTTGGTATTTTTTTTATTTTAATTTCTTTATTTGTACTTTTAATTATCTATTGTTATTTATACTTTAATTTTAAACTAAATTAAACACCAGAAATAAGTATACTATAGTTTATAATATTAAGCAATATTTCTCTACATCCCTTATTCTTCATCTTCTTCAAGAAAATTGCTTAAGTCAAATAATATGTTTTTTTCAACAATTATACTTTCACCTAAAGGATTTATTGCTATTCCTTTAAAATCATTTTCCATATTAAATATTTCTATAATATGTTTAAATTCCAAATGATAAATACTTGCTTCGTCTATATCTGACATCTTTTCATATTCTTCTTGAGATGTAAAAACTGGAATATATTTATTTTCTTCAGTATCTTCTATTATATGAAAAAATATAGTATTACTTCTTTCTATAACAATTCCACCCTTGTCATTTATCTTTGGAGCTTCAGCTAAATATGTAGGTGTTCTTAAAACACAATATGGTAATAAGTTTAATATTTTATTATAATCATCTAGTTCAGAAGTTTTACGATAATTATTTATTGCTTTTTCTAATTCTTTATTAAAATCCATTAATTTTCCCTTATATTTCACCTTTATTTTATATTTTTTTATTTATTATATTTTTTAAATTTTTAATTATTTTT
>CAZCCM010000002.1:52833-68979 GCA_964497325.1 uncultured Lachnospiraceae bacterium
AAATTTTTAATTATTTTTATTTTATAATAAATATATTATGTAAAATAATTTTAGCATTTAAATTTTCTTAATAGAAGATATTTAAAACTTTGTAATCAATATTTAATAGTTAAGTTATATAGGAAATACTATTATTGCAAAATTCTTGATATTTTTCTTATATTTTACATTTATTTTATTTTAAAAAAATAAATAAAGAGAATTAATTATATTCTCTTATTTGTTTTTTAATATTTTTTGTGTTGTATTTTGTTGTTTTATATTATTTTTTTGTATTGTATTTTACTCTCTTTATTTTTTATTTTGACTTTAAAATTCTATTAAATAATTATTCTTCTTCTCTATATTTTGCCTTTATTAAATTCATACTTTAACTTAATTATTTTTATCTATCTCTTTTAATGTATACCATGGAAGTGTTGCACATTTAACTCTAGCAGGCATATTAGATATATTTTCTAATGCAATTGCATCACCTAAAAATTCTTTTTCTTCTTCTAATAAGCTTTCTTTTCTTATTAATTTTATAAAAGAATCTGCTATAGACTGTGCTTCCGCAATGGTTTTTCCTTTTATCTGATCTATCATTATAGATGTTGAAGCCTTAGAAATAGCACAACTGTCACCATTAAAGCCTGCATCTATTATAGTATTGTTTTCAAGATAAACTTCTAAAACTATTTCATCACCGCAAGATGGATTTACACCTTTTTTTAAAAATGTAACTTTTTCTAATTTTTTATTATTTTTTTTAGATGAAGAATGTTCTAAAATTGTTTGTGAATAAATATCATTAACATCCATATTACTTGCCCATTATCTTTCTAACTTCTAATAGTTTTTCTACAAAAAAATCTATTTCTTCTTTTGTATTAAATATTGCAAAACTTACTCTAACTGTAGCTGATACACCCAATCTATTATGAAGAGGCATTGCACAATGATGTCCTGCTCTTATAGCTATCCCAAAAGAATCTAAAATAGTAGTAATATCGTGTGCATGAATATCTGAGAATCCAAATGAAACTATAGCAGTCCCATTATTTGTTGAATTAAATATTTTAATATTTTTAATTTTTGTAATCTTCTCTATTAAATATTTTTTTAATTCTAATTCATACTTGTTAATCTCTTCTATACCTATTTCTTCCAACCAATCAATAGCTGTTTTAAGGCCAATAGCTCCCTCTACATTTATTGTTCCTGCTTCAAATTTAATTGGAATTTCTTGATAACTACTTTTATCTGTATAGACGTATTCAATCATTCCTCCACCATATTGGTAAGGTTTCATATTTTTTAATATTTCACTTTTACCAAAAAGTACTCCAATTCCCATTGGTCCATATAATTTATGGCCAGAAAATACTAAAAAGTCACAATCTATATCTTTAACATCAATTTTATCAAAAGTTAAATATTGTGTTGCATCTACTAATATTTTTATATCTTTATTGTATTTTCTTACTTTAGATATAATAGGCTTAAGATTAATTATTTCTCCCGTTACATTAGACGCCGCTGTAATTGCTAACATTTTTGTGTTCTTATTTAATTTTTTATATATTTCATCTATTTTTAAATTATTATTTTCATCAATATCTACAATATTTATTTTTAACTTTTTTTCTTTTGCCAGCTCTTGCCAAGGTAGAAAATTAGCATGATGCTCTAATATTGTCGTTATTATTTCATCGCCCTCTTTAAAATTTTCTATTCCCCATGTACCTGCAACCATATTAATTCCATCTGTTGAAGAACGAGTAAAAATAATTTCTTCTTTATCTGCATTTAAATATCTTGCAACTGTTTCTCTAGACTCATCTAAAAATTTAGAGGATTTAATTCCTAAAAAATGTGAAGACCTTCCAGGATTAGCATTAGAAAATTTATAATAATCTGAAATAGCATCTATAACAATTTTAGGTTTTTGAGAAGTCGCAGCTGAATCAAAATATATTATTTTTTTACCAACTTTATTTAAATTATCTTTGTTTAAAAAAGCAAATTCTTTCCTGATTTTTTCAACATTAAACTCTTGCATCTTTTCCTCTATTTCTTATTTTTATATTATTAGTATACCAATTTTAGCATTCACTTATTAAACTAAAAATTACATTTTTAGTTAATTTTTTATATTTTTAACTTTCAAGTTTTTTCTTTAAAACTTCTTTTAATTCTAATTTTAAATCTCTATTTTGTACTTTATCTAAAATAGGAGTTATTTTAGCTTCTGCAACTATATTTTTAGCCTCTTCTTTACTAAATCCTCTAGATTGTATGTAATACAACTGTTCTTTATCAAAATCTCCATGATTAGATGCATGTGTTCCTTTAATATCATCCTCGTGTGCAAGTAGTATTGGAAGTGATATAGCTGTGGTGTTCTTACTATAATTTGTAAGTGACTCATCCTCATTTCCAACAGATCCTTTTGATCCTTTTAAGAAGTCTAAAGTTCCTTTAAATATTTTATATGATTCATCTTTTAATACTCCTTCAACTAAAATATCTCCTTTTGTATTTTTAGCCATATATTTTTGATGAAAAGACATATCATACTTCTCTTTCCCTGACAAAACATATGCTAAATTAATAGTTGATTCTGCATTTTCTTCTATTAAATTAGAAGAATAATTAAAATATTTTTCACTCTTATTAAAATCTACTTTTATAATTTCTACACTTGCATTATTCTCTACTATTGTGGCAATAGACTCTAATTTTAAGTTTTTCTTTTCATCTTTATCTATTAAAATTAAATCCAACTTAGAATTTTTTTCTAAATAAATTCTAATTACTAAATTTAAAACTTCTTTAAATTCTAATATGTATTTAGCCTCTATATTTTCTTTTAAATTTATATCTAATAAAGTATTAGGAGTATTTTGTATTTTTAAATACATTGCTCCACTTCTTGATTTTGGATAATGTATAATATTTTTATTATTTATTAAAGTTTTATTATTTATATTATCTTCACTTAAATCACTACCATCTAAAAATATATATTTATCTAAATTTTCTCTATTTAACTCTACAATTTCTTTAGAAACTCCATGTTCTATCTTTTCAAAATTTCTATCTATTTTTTTATTTATTAGATTCTTTTGATTATCTTTATCTTTATTGTCTTTATCTTTATTATCTTTATTTATTTTATTATCATCTTCTATTACAATTTTTGCTTCATTAACATTTAACCAACTCCAAGCATTTCTAGTTATTTTATTTCCTTTATAATCCATGATGTCCCTCCAATTCTAAATTAATTAAATTGTTCATTTCTACAGCATATTCTAAAGGTAATTCTTTAGAAATTGGCGAAGCAAAACCTCTTACAATCATGGCTTTTGCTTCTTTTTCGTCTAAACCTCTACTCATTAAATAGAAAATTGTTTCATTTTCAATTTTACCAATTTTAGCTTCATGTCCAATATCAGAATCACTTTCTCTTGTATCTATTACTGGAATAGTATCTGAAACAGATAAATCATCTAATATTAAAGAATCACAATCTGAGTTAGATTTTACTCCTGTAGCACCTTTTTGTATCTTTATTACATTTCTTGTTGTTGAGATTCCTCCATTTTTTACAATTGACTTAGTATTTACAATTGAGGAAGAATTTTTTCCAATATGTATTGCTGTACATCCATTATCAATGTTTTGATCTTCTCCAGCAAAAGTTACACTAGTGTATGTTGAACTAGAATTATCACCTTTTAATATAGATGTTGGATAAAGCATTGAAACTTTAGAACCAAAAGAACCTGAAACCCATTCAATTTTAGCATTTTTTTCTAATAAAGCTCTTTTTGTATTTAAATTATACATGTTTTTAGACCAGTTCTCTATTGTTGAAAATTTCATATGTGAATTTTCTTTAACAAAAATTTCTACTGCTCCTGCATGAATATTTAGCTCATTATATTTTGGAGCAGAACAACCTTCTATAAAATGTAACGAAGAATTTTTTTCTACAATTATTAATGTATGTTCAAATTGTCCAGCTCCTGGTGCGTTTAATCTATAATATGACTGTACTGGCATTATAGCTTCAGTGTTTTCTGGAACATATACAAAAGAACCTCCTGAAAAAACAGCATAATGTAATGCAGAATATTTATGAAGATTTGGTGATATAACTTTACTAAAATATTCTTTTACTAAATCTTCATGTTCTTTTATTGCTGTATCAAAATCTAAATATATTATTCCTTGTTTTAATAAATCTTCTTTAACATTATGATAAACTTCTTCAGAATCATATTGTGCAGAGATTCCTGCTAAAGAGTCTTGCTCTGCTTGAGGTATTCCTAATCTATCAAAAGTATTAAAAAGATATTCTGGCAAATCTTTCCAGTCTCTTTTTATTTTAATTCCTGGTTTAATATATAATACAATATTGTCTACATCTACCTCCGATAAATCTGGACCCCATTTAGGATTTTTTGAATTCTTAAATATTTTTAATGCCTCTAATCTAAATTTAAGTAACCACTCAGGTTCTTCCTTACTTTTAGAAATTTCTTTAATAATATCTTCGGTTAATCCTTTTTCTAATCCTCCAGAATAATCCAATTTATCATATATGTCATAGACTCCTCTATTTTCATTAAATATTTCTTTTTTATTTTTTTCCATCTATACCTTCAAATCCCATTGTTTCTAATTTTCCAATAATTTCTCTATTTCCAGATAATATTATTTCTCCATTTCTTAAAACATGTACAAAATCTACATCAATCTCATCTAATATTTCTCTATGATGTGTAATAATTATAACCGCATTGTCTGGTGACGCATAATTCTTTATATTTTCTGCAACTACTTTTAATGCATCAATATCTAAACCTGAATCTGTTTCATCTAACATTGCAAGTTTTGGCTTTAAAATGTTTAATTGCAACATTTCTATTTTCTTCTTCTCACCACCAGAAAATCCTTGATTAAAATATCTAGTAGCATATTCAGGAAGTATCTTTAATTTTCGCATTTCTTTTTGTAATTCAATATTAAATGCTACTATTCCAATTTCTTTACCTGTTGTAGCTATTTTAGATTGTCTTAGAAACTCTGAAACACTTATACCTGGTATTTCTTTAGGGTTTTGAAATGATAAGAATATTCCTCCTTTTGCACAATCACTAGTACTTTTATTAATAATATTTTCTCCTAAATATTCTATTTTACTATTCTTTGATGTTTCATATGCACTGTTTCTCATTATTGTATTTAATAATGTTGATTTTCCAGAACCATTAGGTCCCATTATTACATGAATTTCACCACTATTTATTTTTAAATTTATATTTTTTAAAATGTTTTTATCTTCAACATTTACACTTAAATTTTCTATATTTAATATTTGCATATTATGTCCTTTCAATTTAAAAGTATTACTTTTTTATAATACTTTTTTATATTTAATATTAATAACTTACTAATTATATATTAAGTCTTTCTATTTCTTCTTTTTTCTTTTTTATTTCTTCTTCTTTTAATTTTTTATCTTTAACTTCTTTTTCAGTTTTTAACTTTAATCTCTTGGTTTTCTCTTTTAAGACCCTATTCATTTCAGCCATCTCTTCTTCTGTAAATTTACCTTTAGTCTTTTCTCCTTTAATTATACTTTTATTTTCTTCTTTAGCCTGTTCCTTCTCTTTTGAAGGTTCTTTTATTTCTTTTTCTTCTTTTAACAATTCTTCTTTTGATATCTTACGATATGTAGATAAATTAGGAATAAGTACTTTTTCAATATAGTCTTCACCTTCTTTTAAAATTTTTGCTTCTGAAGATGTTATTTCAAAATCAGTCCAATCATCTGGAATATCTTCGTTGTTTCTAAAAATTATTTTATTAATTTCCCTTAACCCTTTTTTTGTTTCTTCAAAGTTATCTCTTTTAAATTCTTTTTTTTCACTCATAATAAACTCCTAACTCATATAATCTCTAAGCTTTTCAGAAATCTCTGGTGTAGAAAATAATTTTCTTAGAGCTTTTGCTTCTATTTGTCTTATTCTTTCTCTTGTTACATTAAATACTCTTCCAACTTCTTCAAGTGTTCTACCTTTTCCATTATCTAATCCAAATCTTAATTTTAATACCATTGCCTCTCTTTCAGTTAAAACCTTCATAACTTCTTCTAAATTTTCTTTTAATAAAATATATGATGCTGACTCATGTGGTGATAGGCTATCTTCATCTGAAATAAAATCTCCTAAATGACTATCTTCTTCTTCACCTATTGGTGTTTCTAATGATACTGGGTCTTGAGCAATTTTTTGTATTTCAACAACTTTATCTACTGTTATCCCCATGTCTTCCGCTATCTCCTCTTCAGAAGGTTCTCTTCCTAATTGTTGCAAAAGATGTCTTTGAGTTCTAACTAATTTATTAATAGTTTCAACCATATGTACTGGTATTCTTATAGTTCTTGCTTGATCTGCAATAGATCTTGTAATAGATTGTCTAATCCACCATGTTGCATAAGTTGAAAATTTATATCCTTTTCTAACATCAAATTTATCAACTGCTTTTATTAATCCTATATTTCCTTCTTGTATAAGATCTAAAAAAAGCATTCCTCTATTTGTATATTTCTTAGCAATACTAACAACTAATCTTAAATTTGATTCAACAATTTTTTGCTTTGCATATTCATCACCTTCTAAAACTCTAGTTGCATATAATACTTCTTCTTCAGGAGATAATAAAGGAATTTTTCCTATCTCTCTTAAATACATTTTAACAGGATCATCAACACTTATTTTATCTAAAGTAGAATATTCTAATTCTTCTAAAGAAATTTCTTCTTCCTCAATTTCTGATTCTATTTCTGATTCTAAAGGTTCTAAAGAATCATCATCACCATCTTTTACATTTATTACAAGACCTGCTTCATTTAAAGAATTCATTATGTCTTCAATATCTTCAGTAGTCATGTTTTCTCCAATTTCAATAGCTAGTTCACCATATGTAATACTCTTTTTTTCTTTTCCTTTAGCTTTTTTTAATATTTCTTTAACTTTTTTATCTATAATAGTTTCTTTATGATGTTTTCGAGCTTCCTTTTCTTCTAACTCTTTAATAAGTTCTCTTGCTGTCTTCTTCTTAGAAACTTCTTCTTTTTTGTTTTGCTTAGAAGTTTTTTTAGCCTCAACTTTATCTGGTTTTTCAACATTTTTTACCTTTGATTTTTCTGTTTTTTTATCTTTTTTTGTAGTTTTTTCTTCTTTTTTATTATCAACTTTTTCAGCCTTAGTTTCAACCTTAACTTTTTTAGTTTCTTTTTTAGTTTCTTTTTTAGATGTTTCTTTATCTTCTACTTTTGTTTTTTTAGTTTCTTTTTTAGAATCCGTTTTCTTTACTACTTTATTTTTATCCATTGTTGAAGAAACCTTTTTTAGGGGTTTTTTTATTTCATCCTTTTCATTTGTTTTTGTTTCGTCTTTTTTAAGTTTTTTAGTCTTTTCTTCCACTAATTTTTTATTCATTTTTTTCTCCATTTAAGCTCCCTTTAATTATTTAGTTTTTTTATTATTTCTTTTAATTTATTTTCTTTATCTTTTCTCTCTATACTTGTTATCTTTGTATCTTTTAAACTTAATAATATTTCTTCTCTTTCTTTTTTTAACTCATTAATTTCAAATTGTTTTAATATTTCTCTTATTGATTTTTGTAGTTTATTTCTATTTATCTGAATGTCTTGTGCATATATCTCTGTTATCTTATTTCTTAATTCTTCATCTTTAATATTACTTATTGCTATTTCTTTATTTATATGTTCAGATTTAAATATATATTCAAAAATTTTTTTATTTGTTTCTGAAGATATGCTATTTAAATCTACGTTTTCTTTTATTTCCTTTTTAATTTCTTCATTATTCATATTCTCTAAAAAGACATATATTAAATATTCTTCTCTTTTAATATCTATTTCTTTTACTGTATTTTCTTTGTTTTTTATTTCTTCTGCTATTTTACTATTTAAATTTTCATTTTTAGCTAATTTTGCATTATCAATTTTTCTAACATCTGCATATATTGCATCTTTCGAAATATCATATTTTTTAGATATTCTATCTATATATATTTCTCTTGAAATTTCTTCTTCTACAGTTGATATTACTTTTGCTATTTCTTTAAAAAATTTTATTTTTTCATTAGGAATATTTATATCAAATTTTTTTCTTAAAACTTTAACTTTAAATTCAACTAAAGATATTGAATTTAAAACTTGTTTTTCAAACATGTCTTTTCCATATTTAATTATATACTCATCTGGATCTTTTGCTCCATCCAATTCTAAAACTCTTAAATCAACTCCAGTCTTGTTTAAAATATCTAATCCTCTAAGAGCAGCATCCTGACCAGATGCATCTGAATCATATGCAATAATTGCTTGTTTTGTAGTCCTTGCAATTAATTTTGCTTGCCTTTCAGTAAGCGCTGTTCCAAGTGATGCTACAACATTTTTAATACCTCTTTGTTGTAATGATATTGTATCCATGTATCCTTCTGTTATTATTAGTTGATCTTGTGCATATCTTTTTGCTATATTCAATGCATACAAATGATTCCCTTTTGAATATACTAAATTTTCATTAGAATTTATATATTTTGCTAACTTTGCTTTATCTTCTAATATTCTACCACCAAAAGCTATGACTGTGCCTGTAATATCTGAAATTGGAAACATTAACCTATCTCTAAATCTATCTATATATCTGCCATCATCTCTTTTATATACTAGTCCTGTTTCTAATATTTCTTTATCAGCATAACCTTTATCTTTTAGATATTTATATAGTCCCATTCTTGAATAACCAATTCTAAAAGTCTTTAGTGTTTCAATATTTATTTTTCTTTTATTTATATAGTCTTGAGCAACTTTAGCTGTAGGTTTTAAAAGTTCTGACTGGAAGTATTTTGCTGTATCTTCATTAACTGCTTTCATTCTATCTCTAAGTAGTGCATTTGGATCATTATATCCTCTTCTATCTGGAATCTTAATATTTGCTTTTTCTGCTAATATTTTTAATGCCTCAAAAAAACTTATATTCTCAATTTGTTGAATAAAATGTATAGCATTTCCACCTTTTTTGCATCCAAAACAATGAAATATTTGTTTTTCTTGAGAAACAGAAAATGATGGTGTCTTTTCATTATGAAAAGGACATAAACCAAAATAGTTTCGTCCTTTCTTTTTTAAAGACACATAGTTTGATACAACATCTACTATATCATTTGCCATTAACACATCTTCAATTATTTTATCATCTAGATTACTCATTATACTATATATATTCTAACATAAAAGAAAAAACCCTTTATTTTATATTTATATATATAATTCAGGGTTTTTGTTCTTTATTATTTTATAGAATTTTAATTTGTTTTTTTACTTTTATTTAATGTTTTTATTTAGTGTTTTTATTTAATTTTTCTATTTAATTTTTTATACTATAGCAATTCCACCAATTCTTTTACTTTCTGATACTCCGTCTAAATAGTTTTTTCCACCTGATAATAGAATTACATCACCTTCTTTAATCACTTGATTTTCTTTTAATTTAGCAATAATTTTTTCTACCATATCATCTATAACTTCTTCTTTTTCCATATATATTGGAAATACATTCCAAACTAAAGTTAGTTTATTAAAAGTCTTCTTGTTATCTGTAACTGCAAATATTGGGCATGCAATTCCTCCTCCAGATAATTTTTTAACTGACTTTCCTGTATGAGTATATGTAACTATTACATCTGCATTTATATCTTTAGCCATACTTGTAACCAATATAGCAGCATCTTCCTCTGTGTTTTTTCTAGAAAGAGGCAATAATCTAATTCTACCCCAATAATTTAATTTAGCTTCTACTTTTTTACAAATACTAGACATAGTTTCAACACATTTTAATGGATATTTTCCAACAGCTGTCTCTCCAGATAACATTACTGCACTTGCTTTATCATAAACTGCATTTGCAACATCTGATGCTTCTGCTCTTGTTGGTGTTGGATTATATATCATTGATTCCAACATTTGAGTTGCAACAATTACAGGTTTACCCATTTTATTGCTTTTAGATATTATTTCTTTTTGCCATATCGGTACTTCAACAAATGGTATTTCTACAGCTAAGTCTCCTCTTGCAATCATAACTCCATCTGATGCTTCTAATATTTCGTCAATATTTTCTAAAGATTGTTGATTTTCTATTTTAGATATAATTTCTACCTCATGACCACCATATTCCTCTAAAACTTTTCTAATCTCTAAAACATCCTCCTTATTCCTAATAAAAGATGCCGCTACAAATTCAAATTCTTCTTCTGCAGCATATTTAAGATCCTCAATATCTTTAGGACTTAATGTTGGATTTTGTAAATATACTCCTGGTATATTTACAGATTTTCTACTTTTTAAAATCCCTCCATCCTTAATTATGCAATTTATATTTCCTTCTTCTATACTTTGTACTTCTAACTTTATAGCTCCATCATCAATTAAAATATTATCCCCTGCATTTATATCATTAGATAAATTCTTATATGAAACACTAGCATGATCTGTATTTGTTTTAGAATCATCATTTTTTAGAATGAATTGATTTCCTTCTTTTAATTCTACACCATCAGGATATTCTTCCTCTAAGACTCCAGTCCTAATTTCAGGTCCCTGTGTATCTAACATTAATGATGCCGGAATATTAAGTCTATTTCTTACTTCTTTAAATTTTTCTACTTTTGACTTATTTTCTTCTTTTCCTCCATGTGAAAAATTAATTCTTGCAACATTCATTCCTGTTTTAAATAAATCTTCCATAATGTCTTCACTAGCTGGCCCAATTGTACAAACAATTGCGGTTTTTCTTAATTCTGTCATTCTAATCTCCTCTTTTTATATTTATATTTATATTTATATTTATATTCTATTTCTATTTTTATTTTAATTTATATTTTTATTTTTATACTATAGTGTCTATCTTATAAGTTTAAAAATGATTTTCTATTAATGTCTCCACTATTTTTTCATATGAATAACCTGATTCAATTAAAAGCTTTGGATACATACTAATTTTAGTAAATCCTGGCATTGTATTTATTTCATTAAAAACATATCCCTTTTTAGTTAAAAAGAAATCTACTCTAGATAAATCTTTACAACCTAACTTTTCAAATATTTGTCTAGCAACTTCTTGAATTTCTTTTTCTTTTTTATTTAAACTAATTTTTTTATCTGGATTAAATAAAAAACTCTGTTCTGTTTTATCTATATATTTTGAATCATAGGTATAGAATTCTTCAGCAGGTTTAATTTCACCGACTCTACTTGCAATTATCTTTCCATTATCTTCAAGTATAGCACATTCTATTTCCTTACCTATTATTTCTTCTTCTATTAATATTTTATTGTCTTCCTTAAAAGCTAGTCTCATAGCTCTTGGCAGCTCATCATAAGTTGAAACTTTATTTATTCCAACAGAAGAACCTGATCTTGCAGGTTTTACAAAAACAGGATACTTTAATATCTCTTTAATTTTCACATTTAAAGTTTTTAAATTTTCCAAATTAATATTATTTAAAGAACAATCAACATCTAATTCTAAACTAATAGTTTTTGCCATATTAATATTATGACCTTCTAATACTTTTTTTGTTAATCCTTTGTCAAAACATATATGAGATGAATAACTATCACATCCTACATACTTAATGTTTTGTTCTTCAAACAGATGTTGTATTTCACCATCTTCTCCAAATTGTCCATGAAGAGCAGGAAATACTAAGTCAAAAGTTTTCATATATTCAATTGAGTTTTTAATTTTTCCTTTTTTAACAATAGGATATGGAAAAGTTATTTCTTTATTTTCAAAATCCTTTTCAATTTTAAAAGAAGAATTTTCTTTATCTAAATATATAATATCCTTTTCATATTTATCAGGAATATTATTATATATATTTATTCCTGACACCACTGAAACCTCATGTTCTGTGGAATTACCACCAATTAAAACTAATACTTTTTTCTTCATCTTTCGTTTACCCCATAAATTTCTTTTGAATTTTTAACTAAAATTTCTTGTAATTCTTTTATATTAATATTTTTAACTTGAGCTATTTTTTCTACCATATATTTTAAATATTTAGATGAGTTAATTTCTCCCCTATGTGGATGAGGTGTTAAATATGGTCCATCTGTCTCAACAAGAATTCTATCTAATGGCACAAGTTTTATACTCTCATCTGGTTTAGCATTTTGAAAAGTTATATTACCAGAAAAAGAAATATAATATCCTAATTTTAAACCCTCTTTTATTAAGTGTTCGTTAAAAGGAACACAGTGAAATATTCCCTTTTTATTTTTATCATGTTTTTTTAAAACATCTAATATATCAATTGTTGCCTCACGAATATGTAATATAATTGGGAGATTTAGATTATTTGCAATATTTATTTGCTTTATAAGAAGTTCTTTTTGTTTTTCTTTATTATCTTTTACCCAATAGTAATCTAAACCTATTTCTCCAATTCCTACAACTTTTTCATGTTTTGCAAGTTTTTTTATTTCATCTAAATCTTTTTCTAAATACTCATTTGCATCTTCTGGATGAATTCCAACTGCTGCATATATTTCTTTATGTTTTTCAGCTAATTCAATTGCTTTTTTTGAAGATTTTAAATCATATCCAGGACAAACAAAATATTTTACCCCTGAATTTAACATTTCTTTAAACATGTCATCAAAAACATCATCATACTTTTCACTATTTAAGTGAATATGTGTATCAAAATACATTAGTTCTCCTTAATTTAAATCTAAAATAGCTACTGCAATTGCAGTTGTTTTATTGTGAGATATACTTACATCAATCTTGTTTTCAAGTCTCTTAATTCCGACCATTATAAAATACTATTTCAGGTCTTCCATTTGGCTCAGATAAAATTTCAATATCTAACCAATCAATTTTTTGAGTCCCTACTCTTTGAGAAATAGCTTTAAATATAGCTTCTTTTGCAGCAAATCTTCCTGCATAAAATTCAGCTTTGTTTTTTCTTGTACAAAGTTCAATTTCTTTTTTTGTAAATATTTTTTTTATAAATTCAGGCTTTTTAATTGATTCTTCAATTCTAGCAATTTCAATTATATCTATACCTGTATACATATGCTTCATACACTTCCTCCTAAAACTATTCCTATATTTATTATTGTTAAAACAACTAAGCTTCCTAATAAATAGTATATAGCTTTTAAATACTTATAATATTTGCCTATTTTACTTTCTTTATAAACTATTTCAAATTTATTTTGAATTTCATTATATTTATTATTTAAATCAAAAACTTCTTTTAGTTTTTTTATATAAAGTATACCTTTATCTTCTGCAGTTATAGTATTCCCCCAAAAATATTTATTAAAATATTTTAAATCTTTTATAGCTTTTCTATTTTTTTGTTTTATAAATATATCTCTTCCAACCTTTTCTAAAAAAATTTTTTGAAATATTGTATAAAGATATATGTATAAATAAGTTGTTTCATATTCTATTGGAATTTTTGTAAAATTGTGAATTTCTAATCCTGAAGCAAATAAATTTGATGATAAATTTGTAATACCAATTTTTGAATATTTTAAATCTTCTATAACCTCAATTGCAGTATTTGTATCACTAAATTCTGAACTAAATGCAGCAGGTAAAACTTCTGAATATTTATTAAAAGCTGTTTGAAGTTCTCTAAAGTCTGTTTTCTCATTCCACATTAAATTATCTACACACAGATATGAAAAAGTATAAAATTTATCAATACCTGTAGTTTTTGTTAATTCATCAATGTTTAATCCTGTGAGTTTTGTTATAATGCTTTTAAGTTCTGAGACTTCTTTAAATGTGTCTGATTGAAGATTTATATTCTCATATTTTTTATATTCTAAAACCTCTGAAGATAATTCTCTAAATCTATAATTAAAATTCAAAAGATCTTGAAAACTATCTGAATCAATAATTGTTTTAAACACTAAAAAAGATACTCCCGTTTTAGTTGTAATAATGCTAGTTTTATCTATTCTAAAAAAGATTCCCTCTTCTTCTCCAACTTTTCCTTGTGTATTTTGCAATAGATTTACATCAAATATTGCTAAATCTTTTTTTGATAATTTTTTACTTAAATTACCAGATGGATTCTTCTTTTCTTCACGTAGTTCTAAATTTGTAATATCATCTGCATAATCAAAGAATTTTAAAAAGCTTTTATTAAAAAACGAAAACATCTCTAAATTTTTTAGTTTATTGTATCTTCTTAATTTTATTCTATTATCTTTTAAAAGTTTGTTTAAATATTCACTATATCTTTCTTCATTTACAATGTATGGAAGAATAAAATATGAATATTGATATTTTATCTTTTGCACTTTTTACCTTTCATCTTTTGTTTAATTTATTAATTTTTATTAAATTTACTCTATATTATCCGTTAAATTTGTACTTTTAGTATAAATATTTAAACTTAAATCTTTATCATAATGCCAATCACCTATAAAATCTATAACTAAATATTCTGATAAATCTAAAGTTGGTTCTATTATTACAGCACCATTATAGTTTAAAACTCCCCATAAATTATCTTTACTTACTGCAATATAACCATATTTATTTTGAAACTTTGCATCATCATATTTTGCTTCAACAACAACTTTCCCATCCTCGTTTAAATACCCATAAAGATTAGTTTCATCATCTTTAAATAAATATAAGTTATTGTCTGGATATATGTCTTTTTCTTCTTTTTCTTCAAATTTAAAATTATATAATTTTAAAACATCATCTTGATATATTTCTATAAAACCTTTATCTACATCAATCTTTGATATTATTCCCTGTAACTTAAGTTCTAAATCACTATCATAGATATCCGCAACAGAGTCATTACTAGCAATATATATTTGAGCATCACTGTTAAATATTATTGAATTATAATCTTCAGGTAATAATTTATCAGTTTCTTTACTTCTAACATTATACTTATTCTTTAACTTTACTATATATTTATCTACAGAAGCTGTTTCTATAGACTGATATTTAAAAGGAATTACTTCTTTTTTATCAAAATCTATTGCTCCTACTTTATTATTGTTTTGTATAATTAATTTATCTTTAATTTCAACTATACCTTTAATATCTCCCTTAACAACAACTTTTCCATCTTTATTATATATATTAGTTTCATTATTCTTTGTTGCTTTATAGAAATCTAACGATTTAATCTTTTCTATACTATCATATTCACTAGCTAAAATTTCTTTCCCAGCACCGCTAAATATTCCTGATTTTTCATCAAATTTAACAATATATGCAGTATTCTTATCTTCCATAATTGGTTCTATTGATTTATATAATGCTGGAACAATATAGTCTGCAGTTTCTGTATTTATTATTCCATATTTACCATCTTCTTTAACCAAAAGTCTATTCTCAATATTTTTCATTACAGAAATTTCTTCAAAAATATTTTTTAATACTTCTGTACCATCATATCTAAGTAATCCAAATTTACCATCTCTTTTAAATTGTAATAAATTACTGTCATATTTAGCATCAGTATTTATATATTCTATTGGTTTTAATTCTTCATAACCTTTAATTACAACATTTCCATTTTTATTTAAAGCACTTACTTCATAAGTTCCTTTATCATAATCAACATTTTCAGTAATTAAAAATAAATCTTTTTCTTTATCTGGAATTAATATTAATTCATCATATTTGTTTTCTAAAACAACTTCTCCTGAAGCATCAATAACTCCATACTTTTGAGTATCTTCTCTAAAAGATACAAAATAATGTTTTAGAATACTTCTTTTTACTTGATATGTTTGAACTCTATTTATTGCATAAACAATGCCAAAAATTATTGCTATTAACACTATAAGCACAAAGAAAACGCCTATTACTTTTTTAATATTTAATTTAGGTTTTTGTTCTTGATATCTAGTAACTCTACTCATTAACTTCCCCCTATTTAATATAAATATCTATATTAAAACTAAAATAAAATAATTTATTTTATTTTGTTTAATTTGGCGGTACTCCCATTTTATGGTACATTTAATTAATAAATAATACGCCATTTTTTATTTTT
>CAZCCM010000003.1:0-2158 GCA_964497325.1 uncultured Lachnospiraceae bacterium
AAAAATAAAAATATAAAAACAGAAGATAAAGAAAAGAAAAAATAATATATGAAGGAATCCTTTTTTAAAAATGCAGAATGGCTAATATTATTATGTAGTATACTCCTTTTAATAATTGGTTTAGTAGGATTATACTCTGCAACAAAAAATACTGGTTTAGAAGCCTTTACAAAACAAATTAAATGGTTTTTAATAAGTATTCCTTTTTTAATTATGTTCACTTTTGTTGATTATAAACAGATTTCAAAATTTTCACCAATACTCTATATTTTAATATTAGGTTTGCTTGTAGGAGTACTTTTTACTCCAGAAATCAATGGTGCAAGCAGTTGGTATACTTTAGGAGATACTTCTTTTCAACCTTCTGAATTAGCAAAAGTATTTGTTATTATCTTTATTTCATATATTATTTCATTATTCCAGCTTAAAGGCAAAAAAGAGATAAATAAGATTCATAAATTATTTGCTGTTTTATTATTAGCGGGAATACCAATAGCTTTAATTGTTATCCAACCAGATTTTGGTACTTCACTTGCATATATAGTATTGCTAATATTTATATTATTTACTGCAGGAATTGGAAAAAGATATATGATACCAATAGCTATACTATTTGTAGTAGCATCTGTATTTATATATAAAGTTATATTACCACAATATTTTCCATATGCTTTAAGAAGAATAGAAGTATTTTTAAATCCTGGAATAGACCCTAGAGGTGATGGATATAATGTAATACAGTCTAAATTAGCAGTAGGTTCAGGTTATATTTTTGGAATGGGTTTGGGTAAAGGAAATCAAACTCAATTAGGTTATTTATATCCTAAAACAACAGATTTCATATTTTCATTAATTTCTGAAGAATTAGGTTTTGTTGCTTCGGTTTCAATAGTTATTGTATATGTTGTTCTTATAACAAAAGCTATTCAAATATCTAAAACTGCAAAAGATAATTTAGGTGCATACATATCAATAGGAATAGCAGGAATGTTTTTCTTTCATATGTTACAAAACATATCAATGACAATTGGACTTTTACCAATAACAGGAGTACCTTTACCATTTGTGAGTTATGGAGGATCTTCTTTAATCACTAATTTTATAGCTATCGGATTATTACTTAATATAAGTGGAAGAAGACAAAAAGCTATTTTTGTTGGGGGAGATTAGTTAAAATAAAAAATGAATAAATATATAAAAAAATTAAAAATAGGCAATGTAGTCTTAGAAAATAATGTTTTAATAGCACCCATGGCTGGAATAACAGATAAGGTTTTTAGAGAAATAACTTATCTATATGGTAGACCGGGTGCTGTTGCTATTGAAATGGTTTCTAGTAAAGGAGTACAATATAGAGATCAAAAAACATTAGAAATGATAGAGACATATGAAAATGAAAAGCCTAGGATTATTCAAATATTTGGATCAGATGTTGAATCTATGGTTTATGCTGCTAAATTTTTAGAACCATATGCTGACATTATTGATATTAATGCAGGTTGTCCTATGAATAAAATTACAAAAACAGGGGCAGGTGCTAAACTTCTTATGACTTTAGAAAATTTAGAAAAAATTTTAAAAGCAGTAGTATCATCAGTTAATATTCCAGTAACTTTAAAAACTAGAATAGGTTATAATAAGAAAGTTGTTATAAATGAAGTTTTAGAGATATGTGAAAGAGTAGGTGTTTCAGCATTAACTATTCATGGTAGATTTCAAGAGCAAGTATATTCTGGTCAAGTATATTTTGATATTATAAAAGATATAAAGAAAAAGGCAAAAATTCCAATAATTGCAAATGGTGGGATAATTACTTTAGAAGATGCTAATAATATGTTTGAACAAACTGGAGCAGATGGAATAATGCTTGCAAGGGGTGCTATAGGAAATCCTTTCCTTGTTAAAGAAATTATTAGAGGAGAACATATTGAAGTATCAAAAGAGGAAAAAATAGAGTTACTAAGAAAACATTATAAATTATTAAAAGACTATAGGGGAGAAGAAAGAGCTTCTAGAGAAATAAGGAAACTTATAGTTTATTATACCAAAGGATTTGATTCAGTTTCGCATATTAGAGAAAAAACATCATCTGTTGTAGATGAGCAATCTTTTGAATTGCTAGTTAATCAACTTTTAGTATGATATAATATAAAAATAA
>CAZCCM010000003.1:2258-37974 GCA_964497325.1 uncultured Lachnospiraceae bacterium
AAAAAGTGAATAAAAAAGAAGGAGGGTATTATGAAAATATTAGAATTAATGAATAACCATGAAAATTATCTAAATAAAGATGTAGAAGTTCAGGGTTGGATAAGAAATTTAAGAGCAAGCAAAAATGTTGCTTTCATTGAATTAAATGATGGTACAACTTTTAATGATGTACAAGTGGTTATGAGTCCTAATTTAAATAATTTTGATGAAATTTCAAAATTGGGATTATATTCATCAATAAAGGTGGAAGGAACTGTAGTATTAAATAATAATCAAGGTTTTGAAATTCAAGCAACTAAAATTATTGTTTTAGGTATTTCTGATAAGAATTATCCTCTACAGAAAAAACAACATAGTTTTGAATTTTTAAGAACTATAGCTCATTTGAGACCGAGGACAAAAACATTTAGAGCAGTTTTTAAAATTAGATCTTTATCTGCAATGGCAATACATGAATATTTTCAAAAAGAAGGATACATATATATAAATACACCAATTCTTACAAGTTCAGATGCTGAAGGTGCAGGCGAAATGTTTTCAGTTACATCAATGGACATGGATAATTTACCAAAGTCAAAAGATGGAAGTGTTGATATGGCAAAAGACTTTTTTGGCAAACCAGTTCATTTAACTGTTTCAGGGCAGTTAAACGTTGAAGCTTTTGCTCATGCTTTTGGAGAGGTATATACTTTTGGTCCTACATTTAGAGCAGAAAATTCAAATACAGTTAAACATGCAGCAGAATTTTGGATGGTAGAACCAGAAATTGCTTTTGCAGATATTAATGATTTAATGAATATTGCTGAAGATATGACAAAATATGTTGTAAAGAAAGTAATTGAAGACGCAAAAGTTGAATTAGATTTTTGTGAAAAATATATTGAAAAAGGGTTGATAGATAAATTAATTAATGTTAGAGATTCTGATTTTGCTAGAGTTACATATACAGAAGCAATTGAATTGTTAAAGAAAAGTGGACATAAATTTAATGAAAGACCAGAGTGGGGATTAGATTTAGGAACAGAACATGAAAGATATTTATCAGAAAAAATTTTTAAAAAACCTGTTTTTGTAATTGATTATCCAAAAGATATAAAGGCATTTTATATGAAAAGAAATACTGATGGAAAAACTGTTGCTGCAATGGACTTACTTGTTCCAGGTATTGGTGAATTAATGGGTGGAAGTCAAAGAGAAGAAAACTATGATACATTACTAAAAATAATTGAAGACAATGGTTTAGACTTATCAGAATATGAATGGTATTTAGATTTTAGAAAATATGGAACAGTTGTACACTCAGGTTTTGGTTTAGGATTTGAAAGATTAATAATGTATTTAACAGGAATGGAAAATATTAGAGATGTTATTCCATATCCTAGAACTCCAAATAACTGTGAGTTTTAAAATATTTTAAATATAGGAATATTTAAAAAAAGAACAATAAAAAAGACTAGAAAACTAGTCTTTGGTGACGAAGGTGTGATTCGAACACACGACCGTACGGGTATGAACCGTATGCTCTAGCCAACTGAGCTACTTCGCCATACAAATAATATTATAAGAGAAAGGTTGAAAAAAGTCAAGATGGAGAAGGCGTTAATCGAAGCTACCTTATTTTTGTCAGGAGACCCAATAGATATTGATTCATTGTCTCATATTATAAATAAGAATAAAAAAGAAACAAAAAACATTATAGATGAGATGATAGAAGAGCGAAAAAATAAAAATTTTGGGTTAGAAATTGTACAAATACAGGATAAATATCAAGTAGTTATTAAAGATGAATTATATGATATATTGTCTCAATTTTTTGATACCAGAAGACCCTACTCTTTATCTAATGCAGCAATGGAAGCTTTATCAATTATTGCATATAATGAAAATATAACTAGAGCTCAGATTGATGCGATTAGAGGAGTTAATTCAGATGGAGTAGTAACAAGACTATTGGATTATGAATTAATTGAAGAATCAGGCAAAACAAAAAAGCCGGGAAAGCCTATGGGATATGTTGTTACAGATAAGTTTTATTTGACATTCGGTATTTCTTCTAAAAAAGAATTGCCAAAATTGCCAGGAATAGATTTAGAAAATTTAAAACTTGATAAAAACGTTGAAAATTAAGTAAAAAATTAAAATTTAAGAGAGATTAATTATTAATCTCTCTTTTTTAGATATATCTTGATTTTTTCTTGAAAAAAGAATTCAAACAATATATAATCAATGTAGTAATAGAATGTTAGGAGATAAGAGAGATGAGTGAAACTGTAAATCTTGAAGATAGACAAGCCTATGCAGAAGTAGACTTTATAATACATAACATGAATGAAAAGTATATAAACATGTTGCCTAAAAAGATGTTAGACTTTTTTAAAGAAGTCAAAGATCCTAATTATGAAGTTCAAATAGATGTTAAAAGACCACTTTATGATCAATCTTTAAAGGATTATACTTTTGATTTACTTAACATTTTAAATTTGAATTATTGGTGTGAAGACGAAGAAAGAAAAAAAGAAATTTTAAATATGTTATCAACATCATCTGCAGAGCCAAAGTTTGAAGAACAAATGAAAAGTAATCTATTTACAGAGATTAAAGAAGAAAATAATAAAAAATAGGAAGTAATTATGGGTATAAGTAAAAAACAAAAATTTACAGTGCTAATTACATTTGTATTTGTTTGTTTAATTTCAATTAATGTTTTTGCCAGTCAACAACAAAATCATATGTATAATAGTCAAACAACAAATAAATCAATAATACAATCAGGAACTGAAATGGTTCAATCTAATCCACAAACAGACAATTCTATAATAGTAAATGAGCAAGAAGAAACTAAAATTGAAGGAGATGAGGCTCTTCCTGTTAAGCAAAAAACAGAACTACTTAAAATGAAAGACGAGTCTAGAGATCAATTATCAAAATATATAGTAAAATATAAAAACAATACAGTTTATGGAACTATAGCTTATATTTTAAATACGGTTAGATTAGTTGCTGTACCTTTTTTTATAGTTGGTTATTTAATTAGTATTGTTTATGAATTTATAGTAGGAATGAAAAGAAGAGAAATGGTTAGAAAAGGTAGAGGAATGAGAATTACATTGGTATCAGCTTTTGTTATGGCACAATTATTACCTTTAATTTTCGCAATTGTAATTAAGTTTTGGGGGAACTAAAGATGAAAGTTTTGTTTGCAGTTAATAATGAAAGCATATCAGAAACAATAATTAAAAAATATCAAAAAATATATGATGTATTGTTAGAATATAAGAATGTGTATTACTATAATGCAATAGTAAAAGAAATTCAAAATGAAAGTAACTATGATATAATAGTTATTAGTGAAGATTTAGAAACAATATCTTCTAATGATAAAAGAAAAGTAGATGCTTTTATTTTAGATAAATTAGAAAAAGTTATTGATGTATTTAAGGCAGTGGAAATAAATCCAATACCTATATTATTTATTTCAAATGAAAAAAGAACTATAAAAAATGAAATTATTCCTAATATGTTTAATTTAGGAATATATAATGCTTTAGTAGAAAAAGATAGAACTATAACTAAAATATGTGAATTAATTAATTCACCAAGAAGTGAAGAGGAAGCAAGACAATATTATAATTTAAGAGGTAGTAACAAAGTTAGTATAGAAAAAGAAATTGTTAATCCAAAAGAAATTAATAATATTTTAAAACATTATAAAAAAATAATGGATATGCCTGATAGATTTAGTTCAAGTTTTGATAGAATTGCAGCACAATATGATGACTTACAATTAAAATATATTATAGATAAACTACCTGAAGGAGTAACAGCTGTATTAATTAAAGAAAATCAAAAGTATAATGAAATTATAAATTTGAAAGAAGAAGATTTTGTGAAAGAACAACCTGTTGTTACAAATTCTTCTGCTCCTAAAAGCTCAGGTGTTATAGTCCCAACAGAAATAAGTAAAGGTAATGTTAAATCTCAAACAATAGATTCTCCGGCTATAACTCCAAGAGTTGAAATTGAAGAAAAACCAATTATTGAGAATGTTAAAATACCTGAAGAAGTTAAAGAACAAAATTTAGAAAATACATTAGAAATTGAGATTGAAAAAGAACCAGAAAAAGAAATAATTAAAGATAATAAATTAGACTTGAATATTCCTTCAAAAACAGATGATTTAGAATTAAAAGAAGAAACAAAACCTATTATAGAAGAAGATTCTAAGAGTAGTTCAAATGAAATTGTAATTGAAGGAACAGATGATTTAGATATATTCTTAGATACTGATTTTGATAATGAAAATGATGATTTTATTCCTATTTTTGGAGTTGAAGAGACAAGCGACTTATTAGAAAAAGAAAATACAGAAATTGTTAAAGAAACTAATTCTACTAAAAAAGAAGAATCTAAAGAAGCATCTAAAGTAGAACAAAGTACAGATTTAGAAATTAGTGAAGTTGATGATGATATAAATATATTCCCGGAGGACATTTCATTAGATGGTATAGATTTTGATTCAATATCTGATAATGCAGTAGAAGAAATAATTCCTGAAGAAACAGTATTTGTTTCAGAGCCAAATGTAACTAAACAAACTATAGTAGAAGAAAAAAATAATGATGTTTTTGATGAAATACCAAAAAAAGAAAATGATAGATTAGTTCCACAAGGTAAGAAAAAACATATTATTCCTGATTTATCAGCAGTTTTATCTAAAGATAAAAAGGTTGTTGTATTCGTTGGAACAAGTAAAAATGGTACTTCATTTTTGGTAAATTCTTTAGGAATGTTGTTTGCATCGATAGGAATTAATACAGCTATTTTAGATATGACTAAAAATAAAAATAGTTATTATTTATCAACTAAAAATGATGAAAGATTGAGACAAATTGCAATTGAATCTACCTCAAGGCTTAAAGAAGGAGTAGCTATGGGTGTTGAAGTACTAAAAGGTTTATCTATATACACTTCATTACCTGGAGTTAAAGAAGAAGATTCTGACACAGAGGTAATTCTTTCAACATTAGTTAAAAATTATTCATTAGTTTTAATAGATGCTGATTTTGATACAAATTTTGGATATTTTAGTGCAGCTCAGGAAATATATTTAGTTCAATCTTTAGATGTTCTTACAATTCAACCTTTAACTGCATTTTTAAAAGAGTTGTTAGATGCTAGAATATTAACAACAGAAAAAGTAAAAGTTGTTTTAAATAAAGAAGTAGCGGTAAGAGGATTAACTAGAAAAATATTAGTTGGAGGTATTTCAACATATAATGATCCAGGTATGTCTATTATGACCAATCTTTTTGATAGAAATCAAGTACAAGTAGCATCAATACCTTTTGATCAAAATGTATATTCTAAGTATTTAGAAAATATTGTTGAATGTAAGTATGATATTTCGGGATATCCTAAAAAGTTTGTTGAATCCTTAAAAATTTTAGCTAATATGGTTTATCCATTAATATCACGACAAAGAGATTCTAGTTTAAATGGCAATGTAACAATGCCTGGAATAAATAATTCTACAGCTCAACCTTTTACAAATGATATGACATCTACATTAGATCAAATGAGAAAAAATTTATAATTATATTTAAAATAGGAAGATAAATGCCAGAATTAATTTTTATAATAATTTTAATAATAATAGTTTTACTTTTAATTTTATATAATTTATATGTAAAACGTAATTTTAAAACAGTTGAAAAATCACGTAAAAGATTAGATGATTTATCTGTATTAAATGAATTAGTAAAAATAACAGCAAGTTTAAAACCAGTAAATGATAAACTTGTAAATATTAATAATATTCTTATAGAAAAATTTAATATAGATTATTCTTCAATTATAATATTTGATGGTAAAAGATTTGTAGCAAAAGCTACAAATTTAGATAAAAAGAATATAGCATCAATAGAAAAAGTATATTCACATCCAATTTTTGCAGATGCTATACAAACTAAAGAAGCAAAATATATAACTGTAGAAAATCCTACAGATAATCTAGAATATTTAACAGAAGAAAAAGAGAGAGTAAAAACAGCCATATTTTATCCCTTGTATATTGATTCTGTTTTTGTAGGATTTTGGCTTATTGAATCTAAAAGAATACAGGCTTTTAAAGATTTAGACATGCAAATTATGGTTGAAATTAAATCTAGGCTTCTAGATATTGTAAGAACAATGTCTTTTCAATCTTCAATGGAAAATATGGTAAAACAAGATTTATTTTCTTCACTTAAAACTTATGAATACTTACTAACTGAAGGTAAATTAAAGTTAGAAAAATATGATGAATCTACAATAATAATGTATAGAATTTCAAATTTAGAACAAATTAATGAAGAATTTTCAAGACAAGCTGGTAATATGACAATAACTAATGTAACAGAGGCAGTTAATAGGGTATTACATGAGACTAAACAAAATAATATTTTTGTTAGGTACTCTGGTCCAAGATTTGCAATTGCTTTTCCTGGAATAATACCAGAAAATTTAAATGTAATGGAATCAATAAAAAAGGCTGTTGAATCAACCTACATAATGCAGTCTGAGGCTGAGCAAGCAAGGATTGATGAAATTGAAGATATAGATATTTTAACAGAAGAAACGGTAGAAGATAAAACTTCTAAATCTAAAAAAACATCAAAAGAAAAAGATAAATCAAAAGAAAAAAATGAAAAAGAAGAAAATAAAAAGATTGTTCCAAAGTTAAATATAGTTGCTGCTAAATATTACAGAGGTGTTGGATTAGAAATATTAACAAAAGAATTAGAAGATTTTCTAGAAGAATTAGAAGAAGAATCTTCTATAACTATATTATAAATTTGAATAAGCAAGGAGGATAAAATGGTTTCAGATAAAACAATGAAATATGACGGGCTTGAAGCAAATGCTGAGTCAAATAAAAAAATTTTAAAAGAAGTATATGCAGCTTTGGTTGAAAAAGGATATAATCCTATTAATCAAATTGTAGGATATATTTTATCAGGAGATCCTACATATATTACAAATCATAAAGATGCAAGAGCTTTAATAAGCAAAATAGAAAAAGATGAGTTATTACAAGAATTAATAATTTCATATTTAGGTTTAGAATAGTATGAGAATATTGGGCATAGATTATGGAGATAGAAGAGTAGGTTTTGCAATTACTGATCCACTTAATATTACAGTTCAAGGCTTATACACTCTTGATTACAATGGTAATGATAAACATATTCTTAGAGAGTTAGATAAAATTTTAGAAGAATATGAAATAGATAAAATTGTAGTAGGAATGCCATATAATATGGATGGAACTAAAGGTTTTAGAGTTGAAAAAACAGAAGCTTTTATCCATAAGTTAAGATGTAAGTATAATAAAATTAAAATAGAAACAGCAGATGAAAGGCTTACAACAGTTATGGCCAATAAAACGATGAATTTTTTAGAAATTAAAAGTTCAAAGAAAAAAGGAATTGTAGATACATTATCAGCTGTATACATATTAGAAGATTATTTGAAAAAAATTAGCCCCCAGGACTAATAAAAAGAAAATAAGGTATATGGTTGAAAAAATAATATATATAAGTTAATATAAAAATAGAAATGCGAAAGGAGAAAAAATATGAGTGATGATAAAGAAATAAAGCAAGATGAAGAATCTATGGAAGAGGATAGTGTATATCAAATCTTTGTTGATGAAGATAATAATGAAATACCTTTTGAAATTTTAGATTTTTTTGAATATGAAAATGCAGAATATGTTGTATTGATGCCTTTAGAAGAAGAGGAATCAGAAGAAGAAACAGAAGTTGTTATTTTTAAATTAGAAAAATCAAGTGAAGAAGAAGAAACATATACTGTGGTTGATGATGAATCAGTATTAGAAGCAGTTTTTGAAATGTTTAAGGAAAGAAATAATGACATATATAACTTTTCAGACTAAAAGATAATATGAAAAATAATGGGGGAGTTTAAGCTCTCCTTTTGTTTTGGAGGAAAAATGGAATTAATTAGTTACTTGTTTTCAATGTTTGCTGTATTTTTTTGGTTGTTTAGACTAGTAGTATCTTTTGCACCAAATATTAATTTAAACTTGCCATTTGTATCTGAAAATTTAATAATAGAAATTATTATTCTGTTTATATCATTGCTGGGGTTAATAGGTATATTTAAAAGAAAAACATTTTTAACTGCAGTATATTTAGCAAGTTATTTTGCATATTATGGTTATGAAATATTTAATATTGTTTCTAACTCACAAGGTATACTTGCAAGTGGAGATACTAAAAATATAGTTATTTATAGTTTAGGAATATTAATAGCACTTTTAAATTTTTTAGATGTATTGTTAAATAAAGAGCGAAAAGGATCTACTAAAAATGTAAATTTAGATTGGTATTATAGTGAAGGCAATTTTGAAAGAGAAAAAGACGAAAGAGTAGATCAAAATAGATATAGAATAAAATAAGAAATAAAAGTTAAACCTAAATAAAAAGGAAAAAAGAAATGAACAAGCTTGAATTAAATAAAGTATATAAGCATTTTAAAGGAAAGTTATATTTAGTTGAAGATATAGCTTATCATAGTGAAACTAATGATAAATATATTGTGTATAGAGCTCTATATGGTGATAAAAAATTATATATAAGACCTTATGATATGTTTTTAAGCAAGGTTGATAAAGAAAAGTATCCAAATGTAGAACAAAAATATAGATTTGAATTACAGAAAGATGAATAATCATTATAAAGTAAAAAATATAATTTTAAGAAATATAAATTGAGGTAGTAAATCATATAAAGAATTACTACCTTAGCTTTTTTATTTTAAGAAGCAATTTATAAGGAATAATTTACTAGTAACTTACATGTTTTATATAAGTTTTTGTTTATATAAGAAAAATGAATATACAAAATTAAATTAAAAAAATGTCAATGGTTAAATAAAAAACATTTAATATTCATACTAAGTTTAATTTGTGTTATAATATTTATAGATATAGAAAAGAAAAGAATAGAATAGATATAGATAAGAAAAGAATAGAATAGATATAGATAAGAACAAATAGATTAAAATAAGTGTTTTTTAATTGTACTTATAAAAGAGGGACATATATTGAATATATTGGAATGTACAAAATTAGATCATTATGGTCGTGGAATAAGCAGATATAATAATAAAATAGTATTTATAGATAATTTTCTTCCAGGAGAAAAAGCTGATATAGAAATAGTACAAGAAAAGAAGAATTTTTGTATAGGTAAAGTTAAAGAATTAATTGAAATAAGTGATAAAAGACTTCCAATTATATATAATGAAGCTTTTAAAACAAAAACAGCTCCTTTATTACATATGAATTATGATTATCAACTAGAATTTAAGAAAAACAAAGTAAAAGAGTTATTTTTGAAATTTGCAAATATTGAGTTAAAAGATATAAATATAAAGTTAAGTCCAGAATATAATTATAGGAATAAAGTTACACTTAAAGTTCATAATAAAAAACTGGCATATAATATGAATAAATCTAATGAATTAGTTAATATAGATGAATGTCCTTTGGTAATGACAGAAATAAATAAAGTTATAACAATGTTAAATAAATATTTAAAAGATAATATTGTATTTGATGAAGTTATAATTAGAACTAATTATAATAATGAAATTATGTTGTTATTTAAAGGTAAATTAAATATTAAAGCAATGCTAAGTGCTCTAAAAGAAATCAATCTAGTATCTATATATCTAAATAATAAAAAAGTATTTGGAGAAGAGTATATATCATATAAGCTGTTTAATAATATATTTAATATTTATGAAGATGCTTTCTATCAAGTAAATAGTTATCAAATAGAAAATCTATTTAACCCTATATTAGATTATGTAAAAACTAAAAATATAAAAACAGCTCTAGACTTATACTGCGGAAGTGGCGCAATAGGTATAACAATAAGTGATTATGTAGAAAAAGTAGTAGGAATTGATTCAAATAAAAATTCAATAGGTAGTGCTAATATTAATAAGACTATAAATGATAAAACAAATATAGAATTTGTAAATAACAAAGTAGAAGATATAATAGACAATATAATAGAAGAATATAAAAATATAGATTTAATAGTTGTAGATCCGCCTAGAAGTGGATTAGATGCTGTAACTATTAATAATATCTTAAATGTAAAACCTAGTAATATTGTTTATGTATCTTGTGATCCAGTTACATTATCAAGAGATATAAAGATTTTAAAAGAGCAATATAATTTAGAGTATATAGAATTAATAGATATGTTTCCTAATACATATCACGTTGAAGTAGTAGCAATTTTAGAAAAAAATTGTATAAGTAAGGAAAAAATATGATAAAAAAAACATTAAAAATAGAGGGCATGTCATGCGCGTCATGTTCAAATGCCGTAGAAAAAACAGTTCAAAAGCTTAATGGAGTATCCAAAGCAAGTGTTAATCTTGCAACAGAAAAGTTAAGTGTAACTTATGATGATAAAGTTATATCTGAAGAAGATATTAAAATTGCAGTAGAGAATGCAGGATTTAAAGCATCGTCAGAAACTGTAACTAAAACATTAAAAATTGAGGGAATGAGTTGTGCATCATGTGCTAATGGTGTTGAAAGAGCAACAAGAGGTCTAGAAGGTGTTGCAGAATCTAATGTAAATTTAGCTACAGAAAAACTTACTATTAGTTATGAACCTTCTGTAGTTAATGTTTCAGATATTAAGAAAACAGTAGAAGATATTGGCTTTAAAGTTGTAGATGATGAAGTAGTAGTTGATGTTGATAAAGAGAAAAAAGACAATGAAATTAAATCATTATGGGTTAGATTTTTAGTATCTATAATATTTACATTACCTTTATTGTATATTTCAATGGGACATATGATGGGAGCACCTTTACCTAGTTTTATAGATCCTATGGTAAATCCGTTAAATTTTGCATTAGTGCAACTAATACTTACAATTCCGGTGCTTATATTTGGTCGTAAATTCTATTTTGTAGGAATTAAATCATTATTTAAAGGCCATCCAAATATGGATTCATTAATTGCAATTGGTACAGGTGCAGCGTTTCTTTATGGACTATTTGCAACATATAAAATATATATGGGAGACTCTGAATATGCAATGCATTTATACTTCGAATCTGCAGGAGTAATAGTTACTTTAATAACTTTGGGTAAATATTTAGAAGCAGTATCAAAAGGGAAGACATCTGAAGCCATTAAGAAGTTAATGGGACTTCAACCTAAAACAGCAATAGTTATAATGAATGAAAAAGAAGAAGAAATTCCAATAGATGATGTAAAAGTTGGAGATATAATTGTAGTTAAACCAGGTGAGAGAATGCCTGTTGATGGAGAAGTTGTTGAAGGAGTAACTTCAGTTGATGAATCAATGCTTACAGGAGAAAGTATTCCAGTTGAAAAAACAATAGGAGATAAAGTTGTAGGAGCAAGTATAAATAAAAATGGTTTAATAAAATATAGAGCTACTAAAGTGGGAAAAGACACTGTTTTAGCTCAAATTATTAAGTTGGTTGAAGATGCACAAGGCTCTAAAGCACCAATTGCAAGAACAGCTGATATTATATCTGGATATTTTGTACCTATTGTAATCGTATTGGCTATATTATCGGGATTAGCTTGGTATTTTATAGGTGGAGAAACATTAACGTTCTCACTTACAATCTTTATATCTGTTTTAGTAATAGCGTGCCCATGTGCATTAGGTTTAGCAACACCAACAGCTATAATGGTTGCTACTGGAAAAGGAGCTGAAAATGGTGTGTTAATTAAAAGTGGTGTAGCTTTAGAAATAGCACATAAAATTAAAACTATAGTTTTTGATAAAACAGGAACTATTACTGAAGGTAATCCAAAAGTTACAGATATTATTACTGTAAAAGGATTTGCTAAAAATGAATTATTGAAATTTGCTGCATCTGCAGAAAAAGGTTCAGAGCATCCTTTAGGTGAAGCAATTGTAAGAGAAGCAGAAGAAAAAGAAATTCAATTTAAAACAGGTAAAGATTTTAGTGCAATTCCTGGTTATGGAATTGAAGTTAACATAGATGGTAAAAAAGTACTAGCAGGTAATAAAAAATTAATGATAGAAAAAAAGATTTCTTTAGAAAATTTAGAAGGAGAATCGAATAGATTAGCTAAAGAAGGAAAGACACCAATGTACATAGCTATCAATAACAGAATAGCTGGGATAATTGCTGTAGCTGATACAGTTAAAGAAAATAGTAAAAGATCAATAGAGATATTACACAACATGGGAATTAAAGTGGCAATGATTACTGGAGATAATAAACAAACAGCTGAAGCAATTGCTAAGCAAGTAAATATAGATATAGTATTAGCAGAAGTTCTACCGAAAGATAAAGCTAATGAAGTTAAAAAACTTCAATCTAATGGAGAAAAAGTAGCAATGGTTGGAGATGGAATTAATGATGCACCAGCACTTGCTCAAGCAGATATAGGTATAGCAATAGGGTCTGGTACTGATGTGGCTATGGAATCTGCAGACATAGTTTTAATGAGAAGCGATTTATTAGATGTAGTAACAGCTATTCAATTAAGTAGAAGTACTATAAGGAATATTAAACAGAATTTGTTCTGGGCATTTGGATATAATACCATAGGAATACCAATTGCTATGGGTGTTTTACATATCTTTGGAGGTCCATTATTAAATCCTATGATAGCGGGTGCTGCAATGAGTTTAAGTTCAGTATCTGTAGTAACAAATGCATTAAGGTTAAAAAGATTTAAAGTAAAAGAATAGTTGTGTATTTTTTGAAAGAAATATAAAATATATTATATATTTAGAAAAAATTAAACTTTTGCCTAGGAGATGAAATGCAAGGCTTTTTTGATATAGTAATGAAAATTTTAGAAACAATTTATGCTTTTAAATATATATTACTTATAATTTTAATGTTATATTTTTTTAGATATTTACCTTTTATAATAAAATATTATAAATCATCATATAGAAGAGAAAGTGGAGTTAATATCTTTAAATTTTTATTTAATACAGGTTATTTTGGTGAAGGAATGACATTTATTGAATTAGAAAAAATTCCAATATGTTCAAGAATCTTAACTAATCTATATATACCAACAGAAGATGGGACTACTGAAATTGATTTAGTATATATAACTAATTCAGGGATTTATGTAATTGAAAGTAAAAACTATAGTGGCTGGATATATGGATCATATAAATCAAGAGAATGGACACAAAATATATATGGAAAAAAATATAAGTTTTTAAATCCAATATGGCAAAATAAAAAACATATAGAATACCTAAGTAAAATCATTCCTAATATTGAAATAAAATCATTAATTGTATTTAGTGAGAGATGCACCTTAAAAAATGTTAATGCATACGATACATTAGTATTTAAAAGAAATGAGTTAAAGAATAGAATATTAAAAGATGTACATGTTAATGTTTTAACTAATGAAAAAATAAATGAAATATATAATATTTTAAAGCAATATGGAAATAGATCTAACAAAGAAAAGAAAGAACATATAGAGAGAATTAGAGATAAAAGATAAAGTATGTTAAATTCAAAAAAAACAAATAATTATTATAAAAAAATTTACACACATAGACAATTTTATAAATCAATTGTTTTAGCTTTTATGGGTGTAAAATATATTAAGTTGAATAGAAAGAAGCAATTAATTTCTTCACAATTTCAAGAAAGAATTATGCTTGTGGTTACTGAGGTAAATGGTTGTGAAGCATGTTCATATGCTCATACTAAATTTGCATTAGAAGAAGGTATGACTTCAGATGAAATAGAAGCTATTTTAAGTGGTAATACAAATGTTATTCCTAAAAATGAATTAGTAGCGACTTTTTTTGCACAGCACTATACTAACAATAATGGTATTGTATCACAAGAAGCATGGAATACATTGGTAAGAGAATATGGAGAAGAGAGAGCTTTTATTATTTTAGCTTTTATTAGAATGATGATTGTTGGTAATATTTATGGTATGGCTTTTAGTGCAATAAGTGATCGTTTTAAAGGAAAGCATACTAAAAAGACAAATATATTTTATGAGATATCAATAATTCTATCAATTTTAATATATTTACCAGTAGGAATACTTCATGCTTTTATTAACAATAAGATTTTGAAAAAATCATTACTACCATTAAATTTCACAAAAAATAATCAAGTATAAGACTAAAGAGAACAAATAATTGGAATTTTAAAAAGATAAAATAGGTATCTTGGAACAAGTTATACTTAAGGAAAATTAGATGAATATAGAAATTGATCAAAATATATATTATCCGTTAGGTGGGGGTTCTTATGTTTTTAAAGAAAACTAAGTGGAGAATATATTATCTAAAATTAAAAAATATAAAGCGATTGTCCGTATCATGGGAAGTTTAGCTATAATTATCTTTTAGAAACTAGTAAACTTGAATACAATACTCCTTTAAGGAATCTTATTAGGGCAATATATTATTCCAAAGTAAATAATTCAAATGAATATAATTATGAAATTATTCGAATAACTGGAAGTGATTATGCAGGATATTATCAAGAAGAATTGCTATATAAAGTTGTAGCAACTCTTGGATATAGTGCAGATAAATTACCAGAAATTATATATGCACCATTAGTGTTAGATTGGTCTGGAGCAAAAATATCTAAATCTTTATATGTTAAAGAGAATGCTTATGATTATTTACCCAAATATATTGTTGATTACAATATTTAAAAAAAAGAATTTGGAATAGAAGGACTTAATAAAATATTAAATATTACAGATACTTGGTTTGATAATCCATATATGCTTTTTAGACATTATACTGTATACTATTTTATAAAGGAGTTAGAGAAGAATGTTTAATAATGCAATATATATTAGTGTAAAACCTAAATTTACTAAATTAATTGAGTCTGGTGAAAAAAATTATGAATTTAGAAAGTACATGCCTAAGGAAGAAGTTAAAACATTATTTATTTATGAATCGTTGCCATTATCCAGATTAACATATATTATTGAATTAGGAGACATTATACATTATCCAAATAAAATTGATATTAATGGATATGGTAATATTGAATTTAACGAAGGATTAAAAGTATCAAAATATGCGTATTTTTTAAAAAAAGTGTACAAGTTAGAAAAACCTATATTATTAAAAGATTTAAAAAAATATGGATTTAATGCTCCACAAGCCTATTCATATGATTATAGGTATCCTGAATTGACTGAATATATAAAGAGTCAACAAATTAAATTAATTATTAACAGAGAAGATTTAAAGAACTAATATAAGTTGCTATATACCTATTTTAAGAAACTTCAAGTGAAGTTAGGTAGAATAAAGTTTTTACATTTGATTATTAAATGACATATAATGTAGTAAAGGAGTTATAAATGAATGAAAATAAAATAAATATAAATTGGTATCCAGGACATATGTTTAAAACAAAGAAAGAATTGCAGGATGATATATCTGTTACTGATTTAGTAATAGAGCTTTTAGATGCGAGAATACCTTTGTCTTCAAGAAATCCGGATATTTATTCTATGACAGAAAATAAAAAAAGAATAATAGTTCTAAATAAGAAGGATTTAGCAGATAGCGAGATAAATAAGGAGTGGAAAGAGTATTTTTCTAAGGAAGCACCAACAATAATTCTTAATTCAGAAGAAAACACAGAGGTCAAAAATGTACTCAAACTTGTTGATGAAATAATGGCTGAGAAAATAAAGAAAGATCAAGAAAAAGGTATTAAATTCCCTATTATTAGATTAATGATAGTTGGTGTTCCTAATGTTGGTAAGTCTTCATTTATAAATCGTCTAGCAAATAGAAAGACTATGGAAGTAGGAGATAGGCCAGGAGTCACAAAGAAAAAACAATGGATTAGAATTGATAATAATAAAGAGTTATTAGATACACCAGGAATATTATGGCCTAGGTTTGATAATAAAGAAACAGGACTTCACTTAGCTTTAGTAGGAAGCATTAAAGATAGCCTTGTAGATGAGATGGATATGTCTTTAAAATTATTAGAAAATTTAATTTTAAATTATCCTGACAATTTAATTAAAAGATATGATATAGATGAAGAAGTAAGAGACTTTATTGAAAATTTAAATGAAACTAAAAAAGGAGAGAATAAATTTTCAACAATTTCTTTTAATATTTTTAAAAATTTATCTATTACAAAATTAGATAAAAATAAATTATACAGATTACTTTTAGTAATAGGAGAAAAAAGGAATTTGTATAGAAAAAATCAAGAAATAGATGAAGAAAGAGTTTGTAAAATGCTAATTGATGACTTTAGAAAAGGTAGAATAGGAAGAATTAGCTTAGAAAGGCCAATTAAAAAAAATGTTTAGTATAAATAAAGATGAACAAGAAATAAATATGATGAACCCATTGGTTTGGGCATACATTGGTGATTCTATATATGGAATATATGTTAAGCAATCTTTAATAGAAAGAACAGATTATAAACCACATAAATTACATGTTTTGACATCTAAAGTTGTAAATGCAAAAGCACAGGCAGAAACCTTAGATAAAATAGATAAATATTTAACAGATGATGAAAAAGAAATTGTAAGAAGAGGAAGAAATGCAAAAAATTATCATGTACCTAAAAGTGCTTCAATAGAAGAATATGCAAGGTCTACAGCATTTGAGGGTTTAATAGGATATTTGTATTTAACTCAAAAATTTGATAGATTAAAAGAAGTATTAAAATATACAGAAGAAAATATATAAAATTTAAAGGAGGAATATATGAAAATTAATATTATAGGAAAAGACATTAAACCAACAGAGGCAATTGAGGATTTCACAATAAAAAAATTAGAAAGAATACAAAAATATTTTGATCAAGACATAAATGCAGAAGTAACTTTAAGAGAAGAAGGAAATGTTCAAATAGTAGAAATGAAAATAGCTGTAAAAAGATCAGTTTTTAGATCAATTGCAGAAGAAAAAGATGTGTATGCAGCAATAGATACAAATATAGATATATTAGAAGGACAGATAAGAAAAGCTAAAACAATAAGAGAAAAAAGAAGAAAAGAAAATAATCAAGAAGTAGAATATACAGAAATTGAAGATGATTTATTTGAAACAGAGGATGAAATAATCAGATATGCAACTTATGATTTAAAACCTCTTGATCCAGAAGATGCAAAAATAATTTTAGTAGAACATAGAAAACATATGTTTATGCCATTTATAAATCTTCAGACAGGTGCAGTTAATGTTATATATAAATTAAAGGATGGAAAAAACTTTGGATTAATTGAACCAGAGGCATAAAAGTTAAAAACATAAAACAAGAATATATAGTAATAGATAAAAAGTATAAATTTAGAAAAAAGATAATAAGTAAGTAGTAAAGGGAAATTATGTATAAATTAATTGCTATTGATTTAGATGGCACTTTATTAAATGAGTATAGTATGGTGCCAGAGTCAACCGCAGAAGTATTAAGAGAGGCAAAAGAACAAGGTGTTGAAATAGTATTAGCATCAGGAAGACCTGCAAATTCAATAATTACATTTGCAAAATCTATTGGCATTGATAATTATCTAATTGCAGGAAATGGTTCCTTACTTTATGATATACAAAATAAAGAAAATATATTTGATGCTTTTTTTGATAAGAATCAAGCACTACAGATAGCGGATATTTGTGAAGAAAACTCAATTTTTTATAACGCATACACTGAAAGAGAGATTATAGCAGATTCTTTAAAATATAATATATTAATATATGAAAAAGAAAATCTAAGTAAACCAGAAGGACAAAGAACCCATATAAATATAGTACCAAATATTAAAGATTACATATCTGATTCTGATAGTAATGAATATTTAAAAATGACAATTTGTGATGAATCAAAGATTGTTTTTGATAATGTTTTAAGAAAACTAGAAAGAGCAAATAATTTTGAAATATTAAAACCTGAATGGATGTCAAAAAAATATTTCAAGTATGGAACATCAGAATTTTCTTTACAATATTATTTCTCAGAGATAACTAAAAAAGATATAAACAAATGGGTTGCTATTGAAAAGTTAGCCGAAAAGTTAGATATAAAAAGAGAAGAAATTATAGCTATTGGTGACAATACAAATGATGAAGCTATGATTAGGGGTGCTGGACTTGGTGTAGCTATGGGAAATGCTTCTGATGACATAAAAAACATAGCAGGATATATAACAGATACCAATACAAATGAAGGTGTAAGAAAAGCAATAGAAAAATTTATACTTAATAGAGAATAAATAATAATAAAGATAAAGTTAAAGTTAAAGTTAAAGTTAAAGTTAAAGTTTAAACATGTTATTAAAAATTATATAAAAACAAAATTAAGGAGATAGATATGCAAAAAAATTTAGGAGTAGATGTTGATGGAGTATTAACTAATATTCAGGATTTTATATTTGAATTTGGTGCAAAATTTTCTTATGAAAGAGGATTTGATTTAGAAAATTTAAATAAAGATGCTTATGATTCAGCAATAACTTTTAATTGGTGTAACAACACTGATGATGAATTCTGGCATGAAGTTTTAGAAAAATATTCAAGAGATGAAAGGCCAAGACAATTAGCATCAGAAGTTTTACACAAACTAAAGGATGAAGGATGGAAAATTCATATAATTACAGCTAGAAAATCTATGAAAGAAGAAGATATAAAAGTAAATAAAATAGAAAAAATATTAGAAGAATGGCTAAAGATTCATGATATACCCTATGATGTCTTAGTTTTTACTGGAAGTGATAAAATTCAAGAAATAAAAGACTATAATATAGATGTAATGATTGAAGATAGTCCAAATAATATAGAACAATTAAGAGATTTATGCTCAATAATAGTATTTGATGCAATGTATAATAAAGACTGTAATGGTGATAATTTAACAAGGGTGAATTCTTGGTATGAAATTTTAGATCATTTAGAAAAAGTTACTAAAAAAGAATAGAAGGAATAAAGACAATGTTAAATAATAGGAAATATTCATTAATAGTTTCGTTATTTTCATTATTTATAGTTTTAATTTATTTGTTTTTGGATAATTTTAGAATAAAAATTAGAAATATTAATGTTAAATTAAATTCTAACAAAGAAAATAAAAAATTAACTAAATATAAAATATTACAAATATCAGATTTTCATAATCAAAATTGGGGTAAAGACAATGTTGTATTACTAAATAAAATTAATAGTATAAAACCTAATTATGTCTTTATTTCAGGAGATTTTATTGATAATAGAAAAACTAATTTGGAAATAGCATATAAGTTTTTTGATGATTTGAATAAAATATTAAATGTAAAAATAGATGGAGAGTCTAAAATCTTTTATGTTTATGGTAATCATGAGAAAATTAAATCAGATGATTTTATAAATTCGTATGAAAAAGTCTTAAAATCTAAAAATATTACTCTTTTAAAAGATGAAGTTAAACAAATATTTCTTAATAATCAAAAAATTAATATAATAGGACTTGATGATCCTTATAAAATTTTATTTGATAAGATAAATAAAACTAAAATAATAAAAAAATCAAATTTAAATTATTTTAATGCAAAAAATGAATCTAATGTAGAAAATTTAAGAATTTTAGAAGACAAAATTAGAAAAGTAATTAATAAAAATGAAAAAGAATTAAAAGACGGTTTTAATATTCTTCTTACACATAGACCAGAAGGATTTCCTGTATATATTAATGATAATATAGATTTGATAGTAGCAGGACATGCACATGGAGGATTAATAAGAGTTCCATTTACAAATATAAGTCTTATTGCTCCAAATCAACACATATTTCCTAAATATACAAAAGGACCATATATTAAAGAAAATATTGTAATGTATGTTAGTTTAGGACTTAAACATCCATTATTTCCTTTTAGGGTTTTTGCAACACCGGATATGAATTTGATTAATATAGAAGTTTGATATCTAAAGCAAGTAATTTAATTGATTTTAGGTATTCTCCATGATAAAATTAAAGAAGAAAAGAGTAAAATATGGAGAATATTAAAAATATGAAAAGCAAGGAAAGAAAAGAGTCAAAAGAAAAAAATAATAAAAAAATTAATGATAAAGAAGGAAAAAATCAAAAGTATGATTTTATAAATGTATTTAATTATTTATTAATAAATGCATTTAGAATTATACTTCTTTTTTTACTTATAAGTTCAATAATTAAAAAAGATAAAGAACAAATTCTTTTGGTTTCATTATGTTCAATTACATCATTTTACAGAGAACTTATATTTCTTTTTACAAAGATAAGAATCTCTGTTGTAATGCAGATAATCTTTACAACATTTTTAATTTTAGCCATATTATTTGGAACCTTAATGAAGGTATATGATAAAGTTCCTTGGTGGGATACAATGTTGCATGGAGTTTCTGGAATTCTTTTAGTTATTTCCTCTTTAATGGTATTAGCAATGATGAAAGAAAAAAATAAAAATATAAAATATTCAGTTGGATTAGTAGTATCTTATGCTTTCTTTTTTTCAATGACAGCAGGGGTAATTTGGGAATTATTAGAATTTACTGCTGATAATTTTTTTGGAATGAATGCACAAAGAGCAAAAGGTGTAGAGTACGGCGTTTTAGACACTATGCAAGATATTATTGCAAACACAGTAGGTACAACTATTGCTTGTATTGTGTTGTTTTCTGTATTAACAAAAAAATCTTCTGAAGAAATTTATTTGTTTTTAAAAGAATGGTTTCTTGTTCCAGAAGATGACAGAGAAAGAAGAAAAAGAATACATAAAATACATAAAAAACAAATTACTGAAAGTCAAAAGTAAGTAAGTATAATTTAGTAAATAATATAATAAATTAGTACAAACTTAAATTTAAAGAAATATAGACTTAAATAAATATAGGCTTAAACTTAGACTTAAACTTAAATAAATATAGACTTAAAAAAATATAAATAAATATAATAAGAAAAGGAGTTTTATATGAAAAAATTTTTAATAGGAATTATTGTAACAATAGTATTGCTAGTTCTTTTAGGAGGAATTTTTTTCTTAATAGATAAGGCAGAATATTTTAGTAAGGGAGAAACTTTTTTTACTATAAATGAAGATATGGGAGATAATTTAACTCGTAGGATAGGATTAGGATATGTAATGTATACTAGAAATACAGGATTTCCTAATAATGAAAATGATAATATAATTTCTTCATGGTTTAAAGCGGTAAAGAGAGATGAAGCTATTGAAATATTATTAAAAGACAAAATACTTTTTGAAAATCTAAGTCTTGAAGAAAATCAAGTAGTGAAGTATTATTCTTATTTATTAATGACAAGCTTAAATTCAAAAGGTGAAGAGCTTAAAGAAGTAGATACAAATACAATTTTCGTTAATTTTGACAAATTAGAAGACTTACAAACAAGTGAAAAAATATCTAAACCTGTTATTGAAGCTATAAAAGATACTTTAAAACAGAAACTAAATAACCCTGAAATTAAAATAGAAAATAGTAATACAGATGAATTATCAAGAGAAGAAAAAATACAATCTACTATAGTAAGAGGATATTCTCAAGGAATTTATGTAGATATTAATAGGGTTGAATTAAGAAATGAAGTAGAAGTAAAATTAGTTCAAATAGAAATAGTAAACAGTTTTAGAACTAAAGAATCTTATAAAGCTGAAATTAAATACAGTTTTAATACAGCTTTAATAAAAGAATCTGTAGATGGAAATATATTTACAGAAGTAAAATAAAATAATAAAATAAAAATAACAGAATAGTAAAACAATAAAATAAGGATACAAATGGATAATAATTATATAAATAGTAGTGATGTTAATAATCTAGTAAGTTTAAGTGGAAAAATATTAAGAGATGAAATACTTGAAAATTTAAGAGAATATATTTTAAAGAATAATTTATCTCTTGCTTTTGCTATTATTTCTATTGGAGATGATGAAGCTTCAAAAATATATATTAATCAAAAAGAAAAGATGGCTAAAAAAATAGGTATCAAATGTAATATTTATAATTTTTCTGAAGATGTTACAATGGCTGATATAATAGATGTAATTGATAAATTAAATAATGATTATTCAATTAATGGAATAATAGTTCAATTACCTATACCGGATTCTTTAGATAAGGTAAAAATTTTAAATTCTATAGATTCTAAAAAAGATATTGATGGTTTAACAAATATTAATTTAGGAAAGTTAGTAAATAAAGAAAAAGGATTATATCCTGCAACAGCAGTAGGAGTTATAAAACTTTTAAAGTATTATAACATACCAATATTGGGAAAAAATGTTTTAATTATTAATAGAAGTTCTTTGGTAGGAAAGCCTCTTGCTTTAATGATGTTAAATGAGGGAGCTACAGTAACAGTTGCACATTCTCAAACTAATAATTTAAATAGCATTTTAAAAAACTATAACATAATAGTATCTGCAGTAGGACAGAAGGATTTAATACAAAAAGAATATGTAAATTCAGACACTATACTAGTAGATATTGGTGTTTCCAGAATAAATAATAAAATATATGGAGATGTTGAGGATAGTTTAAAGTTAACAAATATATCAACACCAACAATAGGTGGGGTTGGTCCTTTAACAATAGCAATGTTAGCAAATAATATAGTTGAAGCATATAAATTACAAAAAGATATAAATTAAAATAATAAAATATAAAATAAAAAATAATAACTTATTAAAGATTATAGAATAAAAAGTTAGGAGAAATATGTCATTTATTGAAGTAAAAGATTTATATAAGAAGTATAAAATGGGTGAAACAGAAATTATTGCCAATAATGGCATTAGTTTTAATATTGAAGAAGGAGAATTGGTAGTAATATTAGGACCTTCTGGAGCTGGTAAGTCAACATTGCTAAATATCTTAGGAGGAATGGATACTCCCACTAGTGGATCTGTTGTAATTGACGGAGAAGATATTGCTAAATATTCTGAAAAACAATTAACACAATTTCGAAGAGATTCAGTAGGATTTGTTTTTCAATTTTATAACTTGATTCCTAATTTATCTGCATTAGAAAATGTAGAAATTGCAACTCAGGTTGATCCTAATTCTGGAGATCCTAAAGAAGCTATAGTATCTGTAGGATTAGAAGATAGAATGAATAATTTCCCTAGTCAATTATCAGGAGGGGAACAACAAAGAGTAGCAATAGCAAGAGCTTTGGCTAAAGAACCAAAACTGTTACTTTGTGATGAACCAACAGGAGCTTTAGATTATAATACAGGAAAACAAATATTAAAGTTATTGCAGGATACTTCTAAAAATACAGGACATACAGTTATAATAATTACACATAATCAGGCTATTGCAGGTATTGCAAATAAAGTTATTGAAATTAATGATGCAAAAGTAAGAAAAATATGGATAAATGACAACCCAATGCCAATAGATAAAATAGAGTGGTAGGTAGATGAAAACAGCTTTTATTAAAAACACATTAAGAGAGATTAAATCTTCTTTTGGAAGATTTGCTTCAATTGCCTTGATGTTATTGATAGGAACTTTTGCCTATGTAGGACTAAAATCTGCAGGTCCTGATATGAGAAAAACTTTAGATGATTTTACAGAAGAAACAAATATGTCTCATATGATGATTCAGTTTACAACTGGTATTGAAGAAAAAGATAAAAGAAAGATTTTAGAATATGATGAAATATCAGATTCAGAATTTTTAAAGGCAATTGAACTTAAGACAAGTGTTGATGATAATTTAATCAATCTAATAGAATTACCAAAAAGTATTTCTAAACCTAAAATTTTAGAGGGAAAATATCCAGAAAAACAAGGTGAATTATTATTAGATAATAGCCTTAAAGATAAAATAAATATTGGAGATAAGATTCTTTTTAATAAAGAAGAAGAGACATTAAACTTTATTTTAGAAGAAAATCATAATGAATTAGAGAACTCTAGTATTAATGTTTCAAAAAAAGATAAAGGCAAAGATAAAGATAAAGAATCAAGATTATCAACATATGAATATAAAGTAGTAGGATTTTGTATTACACCAGAATATCTTGGTGAGAAAGACAAAGGACAATCTTTTTCTAAATATGGTGACTTTTATTCTTTTGGATATATTTCTAAAGATAGTTTTGCTAAATTAAAAGATAAAAAAGAAAACAGTAAAACACAAATAGCCTATATTAGGTTTAAAAATTTAGATAATTTAGAAACAACTGATTTAGGTTTTGAAACAAGAAGTCTTAAACATAAAAAATATTTTGAAACATTATTTAAAAATAGATCTGATGAATTATTTAATGAAATGAATAACGATATATTAGCTGAGTTAAAGATAATGGAAGATGAAATATATAATGCAAAGAAAGAAATTAAGGACGCTGAGAGTGAGCTAACAAATGCTAGAATAAAAGTATTAACAGGTTGGTTAGATTATGAGGAAGGTACAGAAAAATATTATGAAGAAATAGAAAAAGCAGAAAAAGAACTAGAAGTTTCTAAACAACAGATGAAAGAAGGAGAAGCCGAATATGAAAAGGGTAGAACAGAATTAGATGAAGCTATAAAAAAATACAACAATGGACTTAAACAATATGATTCTAGTCTTTCTGTATATAATCAATCTAAAACACAATTAGACAGTTCAGAGAAAGAATTAAATACATTAAAACAGAATAAGGAAAAATTACAAAGTTTAAAAACATTTGTTTCTAACGAAGTCTCTCTTAAAAAAATAATAGATAAACATGATTCTTTAATTGTAGCAAGGACTGCAAAAATTAAAGAAAAAGAAGATGCAATTTTAATAGGTGATACAAATCTTGCAAACCAAATACAAATTGAGATTGATGATTTAAATACTCAAATTAATGCATTAGGAGATATTAATTCTACAAAAACACAATACAATTCATTGCAAACAATAAAAGCATCTTTTGAAGAATATGTAAAAGAAATTTATAAATTAGAACATAGTAATATATCTAATGGGAAACAAAGTTATGCTCAAAGTTTAATAGATTCAATTTCAAGTAGTGAAGAAAAAATAACTCAAGGGAAGACAGAATTAAGTGCTTCCAAGATAATATTAGATAATGCTAAAGAAACTTTAGATAACGCAAAAGCAGGAATAGATAGCGGAGAGGCAACTTTAAGTAAATCAAAAAAAACTTTAGATGATGCAAAAAAACAATATGATGATGGTAAAAATACTTTTGATGAAGAAAAAAGTAAGGGATATATAGAATTAATTAATTCAAAAAATGCTTTAAAAGGAGCAGAAAAAGAAATAGAAGATAATGAGAAAAAACTAAAAAAAGAAAAAATAAAGGCTGAAAAAGAAATAACTGATGCAGAAGAAAAAATAAATAAAGTTAAAGAAAGTATAAAAAAATTAGATAAACCTTTATGTATTTTTAGTTCTAGATATAATAATGCTAATTATTATTTGTTTTATGATTCATCAAAAAAGATAGATCTACTTGCAAGTGTATTTCCTCCATTTTTATTTTTAATAGCATTATTAGTTTCTTTAACAACTATGACAAGAATGGTTGATGAACAAAGACAAGAAATAGGAATATATAAAGGACTAGGATATTCGAATAATGCAATTGCTATAAAGTATGCTATTTATGGTGGTATTGCTGCTATAATAGGAGGAATATTAGGAGTTATTGCTGGAGCTAATACTTTAACTAAGATTGTTTATAATGCATATGCAACAACATTTGTTTTAAAAGAAAGAGTTCATGTTGTAAATTATAGTTCAGGGATTATGGCTATAGTTTTATCTATTTCAAGTACCTCTGTAGCGGCATATTTGTCTGTAAAAAAGTATTTAAATAAAAATGCTGCAACTTTGATGAGACCTAGAATACAAAAAGAAGGTAAGAAAACTATCTTTGAGAAGGTTAAATTTATATGGAAGAGACTACCTTTTTTAGTAAAAGTTACTCTAAGAAATGTTTTTAGATATAAAGGTAGAATGTTTATGACAATACTTGGAGTTGGAGGTTGTACAGGACTATTATTTTTTGGCTTTTCTTTAAGATATTCTATGGCAGAAGTACTGCCAAAACAAACTGAAGAAATTACTAAAGTAGACTTCATAGTTTCATATAATAAAGTTATAGATGAAGATAACTTTAATGATTTTAAGAATTTTATTTTAACAGATGATAGAATAAATATAAGCAGTGAAGCTTATTCTGAACCAGGAATATATAAGAATGCAAGTGGTCAATTATCAAATATATTTTTAATAGTTCCAAAAGATATGGATAAATTTAAAGAACAAGTAAATTTGATAGATAGCAGATCAGATAGTGAAAAAATAAAAGCAATTCCTAAAAGTAAAAAAGATTTAAGAAAAATAGAAAAGAATAGACTAAAAGAATTGAGAAAAGAAGGCAAAGAAGATATAATTGATATTGATAATAAATCAGCTATATTTACTGAAAAGTTTTTAGATATTACTGGAAAAGAAAAAGGTGAAAACATTTTTATTGAAAATTTATATGGAGAGGAATATAAGATTAATGTAGGAACTCCAGCAAAAAATTATATTTCACATTTTGCATATATGAGTCCAGAATATTATGATAAAATTTATGAAAAAAGTACAGAAGCAAATACATATTTAATAAGTTTAAATAGTGGAGCAGATGCAGAAGAGTTTAAAAAAGATCTTTCTAAGTACACAATAATTACAACTACTTTAGATATGAGATTCAAAGAAATTAATAGTTGGATTTTAACTATTGATATTGTTGTTATAATAGTAGCAGGCATTTCTGCAATATTAGCATTTGTAGTTTTATACAATTTAACATATATTAATTTGTCTGAAAGATTAAGAGAAATATCTACTATAAAAGTTTTAGGATTTTATCCTAAAGAAGTTATTAGATATATTTATTCAGAAACAGCTATATTAACTGTTTTAGGTATAATTACAGGATATTATCTTGGAAATTTACTATATGTTTTAATTGCAGATATGATTATTCAAGATACATTAAATTTATATGCAGGTAACAATCTATATGTATATTTAGGAGCATCTGCTATTACATTATTCTTCTTTGCAATTGTTGGAATAATTATAAATAGGAAATTAAAGAAGATAGATATGGTAGAAGCTTTAAAAGGTTTTGAATAGATATTAAAGATATAGTAAAAGGAAAAATAAATAAATAAAATAGTCCGGGAAAATGGGCCAGATTAAAACTAAATAATAAAAATAAAACAAATAAAACGATAAAAAGGAAAACAAATGAAACAAAAATTAGAAGAAATTAAAGAACAAGCATTTATTGAAATAGGAAATGCTAAAACAACAAAAGAAATAGAAGATATTTTACCTATATTTTTAGGTAAAAAAGGTAGGCTTACTAGTATTTTAAAAGGAATAGTTAAATTAACAAATGAAGAAAAAAAAGAAATTGGAAGTTTAGCTAATTCTATAAAAGAAGAAATTTTAAATAAAGTAGAATTAAGAAAAGAGGAACTTTTAGAAGAAGAAGTTGTTGTTGATGAATTTTTTGATGTTAGTATTCCTGGGAAAAAGATTCCTTCAGGAGGATTACATTTAGTTACACAGATGATGTATGACCTAAATGATGCATTTACTTCAATGGGGTTTGAAATATTTGAAGGTCCTGAGATAACATCAGAACAATTTGCTTTTGATAATTTAAATTTCCCTATAAATCATCCAGCAAGAGAATCAATGGATACATATTGGTTAGAAGGATATGAAGATAAGGATGCATATAATAAAATTTGTTTAAGACCACATTTGACTGGTGCATCTGTAAGATATTTAAAGGAAAAAGGAGCTCCTTCTAGAGTTATATATCCTGGAATAGTATATAGAAATGAAGCTACAGATCCAAGACATGAGAGAATGTTTATTCAATATGAAGCTTTAATAGTAGATAAAGATTTTAATTTTTCATCAGGTAAAATATTAGTTGATGCAATTTTAGAAAAAGTATTTGGAAGAAAAGTTGACACTAGAATGAGAACAGGGTTCTTTCCTTTTGTAGAACCAGGTTTTGAAATTGATATGAAATGTTTAGTATGTAATGGTGAAGGCTGTAGAACATGTAATCATGTAGGATGGATTGAAGTAATGCCAGGTGGAGCACCACATCCAAATGTTCTTAAGGCAGCAGGCTTAGATCCAGATGAATATTCAGGATTTTATATTAATATAGGTTTAGATAGACTAGCTATGATGAAATATTTAATAAATGATGTTAGAAACTTCTATTCAGGAGACTTAAGATTTTTAAGTCAATTTAAATAAAAAATATAATACAAGAAATATATAAAACAAAATAGATTAAAATAGATTAAAATAAATAAAAAAGACAGAGGTTAGAAATGAAATTATCTTTAAATTGGATAAAAAAATATGTAGATTTACCAAAGAATTTAACTCCTAAACAATTATCTTATGACTTAACTATGAGAACAGTTGAAGTAGAAGAAATTGAAGATTTAGCTTTAAAATATAGGGGAATAGTGGTAGGAAAAGTTCTTTCAGTTGAAAAGCATTCAAATGCGGATTCACTTAAAGTGTGTAAAGTTGATGTTGGTAAAGAAAAAATATATCAAATAGTATGTGGTGGTACAAATGTAGCAAAAGATCAATTGGTAATAGTTGCTCTTCCAGGCTCATATGTTAGATGGCATGGTGAAGGTGATTTAGTTCTTTTAGAAGAAACTAAGTTAAGAGGAGAGATTTCTCAAGGTATGATTTGTGCAGCATCAGAATTAATGTTAGATGATATATTTATAGGTGAAACAGATCATATGATTACAGATATAACTAAATATGGTTTTAAGGTAGGAGAGAATATAGCAGATGTGTTAGGACTTAATGATTATATTATAGATATTGATAATAAATCACTTACAAATAGACCAGACTTGTGGTCACATTATGGAATGGCAAGAGAACTTGCTGCTATATATAACGTAAGTCTTAAAAACATAATTGACGAAGAATTTGTTCAATATTTAAGTTTAGATGAAAAACCAGAATATAGTATTGAAATTGAAGATGAAGATTTATGTAAAAGATTTGTTGGAATTGTTGCTGATAATGTAGAAGTGAAAGAATCACCTTTAGAACTTAAGATAGCACTTCATAATATTGGTGAAAATCCTATTAATTTGTTAGTAGATATTTCAAATTATATTATGTTTTCTTTGGGACAACCGACTCATTTTTATGACTATACTCATGTAAAAAATGGACTTATAATAAGAAGAGCAAAAGAAGGTGAAAAACTTATAACACTAGGTGATGAAGAATTAAATTTAAGTCCTAACAATTTAGTAATAGCAGATCATGAAAAAGTTTTAGGTTTAGCTGGTATTATAGGTGGTAAAAATGATTCAATTTCTCCTGATACTAAAAAGATAGTTATAGAAATGGCTAACTTTAATGCTATAAATGTTAGAACGACTGCACAAGAGTATAATCAAAGAACTGAAGCTTCTATTAGATTTGAAAAACAAATTGATCCACAAAGAATAGATTTATCTTATACAATGCTATTTACAATGTTAAGAAAATATTATCCAGAATTAAGAATTTTAGAATTTAAAGATGTTAGAGCAGAGGATTTAAATCTTAAAAAAGAAGTTATTATTGAAATAAAGCAAAGTTTTATAAATAATAGATTAGGAAAAATTATTGAATCAGAAACAATTTTAGATTATTTAGATAAATTAGGTTTTCAAGTTGAAGAAATAGATTTAGGAGAAGATTGTTTATATAAAATAAAAGTTCCTAGTTGGAGAGCAACAGGGGATGTTTCTTTAAAAGAGGATATTGTTGAAGAAATAGGAAGAATGGAAGGTTATGAAAATTTTGATGTAACTACTCATAAAGTAGAATTAAATTATCCTATAATACAAAATGATCAACAGTTTATTAGAAAATTAAAGGAATATTTAAGCTTTAGAAATGGGATGCAAGAAATAATACTTTATCCTTTTATTCATGAAAAATATATTGATGCAATGGGACTTGATAAAACTGAATTATTAACTTTAGCAGACCCACCATCACCTGAAACTAAATATATAAGAAAATCTTTAATACCAGGAATCTTATCTGCAATTGAAACTAATTTGAAAAATTATGATGAGTTTAGACTATATGAAGTTGGTAAAGTTTATTCAAAAAATAAGATGGAAGAGGAAGGACAAGAAAACCTTCCGATTCATAATAGAAGGCTTTCAGGTGCTATTGTAGGCAAGGATGCTGAAGATATCTTCTTTGCTACTAAAGGAATTATTGAAGAGATGGCTCATATAGTTCAAATACAAAATTTAGAATTAGCTAAATTAGAAGAGTTAGATTATATAGAAAAAAATGCATATTTAAATATAATTTGCAATAATAGAGTTGTAGGAACTTTTGGATTATTATCAAAAAAGACAATGGTTAAAGCTGGAATCAAAAATACGAATGTATGTATTTTTGATATAAACTTAGATAAAATAGAAATTAATAAAACAAGAGAAAATGATTTTAAAGAATTACCACAATATCCTTTAGTGAAAGTTGATTTAAGTATGATTGTAGATAAGAAAGTAACTTGGGATGAAATAAAAGAAATTGCATTAAAAACAGCAGATGAAGTAATATTTGTTGAGGAATACAAAGGAGAACAAGTACCAGAAAACAAAAAATCAATAATGTTCCATATGATTTATATTGGAAGAGAAAAAACATTAACAGATAAAGACATTAAAGAAAAAACAGATAAAATTATCTCTGATTTTAACGAAATTGGTGCTTTAATTAGATCATAATATGGAAGATTTGAAGGGAAAAGTAGCCATTGTAACTGGTGCTTTTACAGGAATAGGGAAAGAAATTACTAAACTATTAATAGCTAATGGTGTTATTGTTGTTGGTACGGGCAGAAATAATAAGAATGCTTTAGAATTACAAAAAGAACTTGAAGAAAAGTATATAGTTAAAAAAGTTAAAAAAGATACTAATGAGGAAAAACAAGATGATGCAGATATAACTAAAAATAAAGATATTTCTTCATTATTTATTTATCATTTAGGGGATATTACTAAAAATGAAACAATTAAATCTGTTGTAGATTTAACTATAAATAAATTTGGAAGAATAGATATCTTAGTAAATAATGCTGGAATAATTGATAGATTTAATACAATACATAATATGACAGATGAATTATGGGATTATATTTTAAAAGTAAATATTACAGGTCCTATGAAACTTATAAGAGAAGTTTTGCCTTATATGATAAAGCAAAAGAATGGAAGTATTATAAATATGGGATCTATAGCTTCAATAAATGGTGGAAGAGGTGGACTAGGATACGTTTCATCTAAACATGCACTTTTAGGGTTAACAAAAAATACAGCTCAAGCTTATGGAAGAAAAAATATTAGATGTAATTTAGTTGCGCCAAGTTTTAGTCTTACAGGAATTTTAAAACCAAATAAAGGAATTAAAATTAGGGGAGTTGCAATCACAATAAGAGGTTTAAAATCAGGTTTTAAGATAATAAAAAAACAAGATATAGCTAAGGTAGTATTATTTTTAGCATCAGATAAATCTAAATTTATTAATGGAACATCTATTGTGATAGATGGTGGATGGAGTGCATATTAAAATGAAAAATAAAAAAGAATTAAAAAATGAAAAAAACAAAAATATCAAAGAAAATAAAGATATTAAAAATAACAAAAAAGTTAATGAAAAAGATGAAAAAAAAATGGATATAAATAAAAGCATTGAAATTGATGTAGTTGATGAGAAAGGTTTTATAAACTTTTTAATAAGAATACTTAAAGGTATAGTTATTGGTATGGGAGCAATACTTCCAGGAGTCTCTGGTGGAGCTCTTGCAGTTATTTTTGGGATTTATGAACCAGCTATAAAATTTATAAGTAATTTAAAACATAAATTTTGGAAAAATGTTTTATTTTTTATACCAGCAGGCATGGGATTATTATTAGGAGTATTTTTATTTTCCTTTTTAGTAGAAAAAGCATTTGGAGAATATCTTGCTGTGTTTATAACATTGTTTTTAGGTTTTGTTGCTGGAACAATACCGTCATTATATAGAAAGGCAGGTTCTAGAGGACGAAGCAAATCTGATAATATTTTATTTGTTGTTGTAGCAATTCTTTTGGTTACAATTATGATATTTGGACAAAAGTGGACTACAAATATAAAAATTAATACTTTTACTTGGTTGTTCTCAGGAGCACTTCTTGCTTTAGGATTCATTGTCCCAGGATTAACTTCTCCTAATTTTCTTATGTATTTTGGTGTATATGATAAATTAGCTGCTGGAATTAATTCTTTAGATTTTTCAATATTAATACCACTAGCAATTGGTGGAATAATATCAATGATTGCTTTTTCAGCATTAGTTAATTTTTTGTTTAAGAGATATTATACAAAGGTACAACATACTATATTTGGACTTGTTATAGGATCATCTATTGCAATATTGCCTACAATAATTATTCCTGAGTTTATAGAATTAGGAAAGAATAAAGATACTAACACTCTTATATTTCTTATATTAGTTTCTATAGTTTTATTTTTTATAGGAGCAGGAATAACATATTATTTTAGTAAGTTAGAAGAAAAGAAAGTTCAAGAGTAAAAAAATATTTAAATAAAATTATAAATAATATAATAATATAAATACATATAAAAAGTTTAGCATAAGCTAAGCTTTTTATTACTTTATAGTTAAGAAAGTGTAACAAGAGATAAAAATTATTTAAGATAAAAAAAGAATAATATATAATATATATAAATTAATATATTATAATAAAAATTATAAATAAATGTAAAGAACTGTATTAACTGAAAGGAGAGAGTGATAGCTTTTTTAATTAAAGCTATCATGTAAGAACAATATGAAAAAAAGAAAAATTAAAGCAGTTATTATTCTTTTGATATTAATAGTATTAACAATATTACCATCAAAAGTTTTTGCGATACCTGCAAGTGTAGAAGATCAAAGAAAAGCTGTGATATCAGTAGCAGAAGCTTTTAAAAGAAAGTCTAATAAGGTTCAGTACTGTAGTTATAGAAAAAATCTTTTTGCGACTCCAGAAGATGCTACAGAACAAACAACTGTGTTTACAGTATGTAGTGGTTTAACTTTCCAATCTTATTATCAAGCACTTGGAATAGAAATCCCACTGTTTACTGCTGATTTATTAAATTATGCTAGTATAAATAAAAATAAAACAGATAATATTATTTTCTTTTATAATAATGAAGGAGACTCTGATATAAAAGTTTCTGACGTTTTACCTAGTAAGAAAGATGCAGATAGAGAAGCATTTGTTTCAAAAATTATAGATAAAGTTTTACCTGGAGATGTTTTTGTTTATACAGGACATGCTACCTTGGTAAAAGAAGTAAATAAAGCTACAAATACAATAACTTTAATAGAATCTAGCAGTCATGGTTTTAAATTTAATCCTGAAGATGAAGAACGAAGTGAATTTTATAATGAGAATGGTACTGTTGGAGAAGTAAACTTAAAAGATAGATTAGATCATTCAGCAAAAAGAATGGCGCTAATTAGATTTATCACAGATGGGACATCTTTTTTAGAACCCGTTAATAAGAATAAAGAAGAAGGTAAGATTGTAAATCAGGAAGGAATTACAGAAGCTTCGTTTGCAAGATTTGAATTTCCAGATATAGATATTGAAAAAACAGTAAAAATCAATGGTAAGTATGGGAATAATTTTGCTAATCCTGGGGATATATTATCATTTAAGATTGAAATAACAAATAATAGTTCAAAAAAGTATTCTAATATGAAAATTTCTGAAAACATAGATTCTAATTTTAATTTTATTTCATCATCAGGTGGAGTTTATGAAAATAATATATTAGAGTGGGAAAATGTTACGGTAAATGCAAAAGAATCAAAAATTTTAAATTATCAAGTAAAATTATCTAATGATGATAGACTTCTTGGTGAAATAATTTTATCAACAGGAAATGTATCAGGAATTAATTCGGGGAGAATTGAAATAAAAGTTGGAGCATCACTTGATAATGATCAAATAGATAAAATTAAAAATTCATTTAATAATTTAAAAACTAATACAGTTAATGAAAGAAATTTTATTAATGAAGTATATTTAAATGCATTAGGAGTAAATTTAGGTATTAGTGGACTAACTAATTTTGATATCATAAGCTATGATTCAACAATACCATTTGGTGGATCAGATAAATTGCCACCTGAATTAAGAGATAAATTATCAGTTAACCTTACTAAAGTAAATCCTAATTTTAGTGATTTGATTTTAAATAATTATTATGGTCTGAAATTGGCGACTGCTACAGATCCAGATAAACAAGAAGTAAGGTCTATTTCAAATTGGAATGTTTATGTAAAAAAATATTTAATTGATAGAGCTAGAGAGATTACTTATAAGAATTTAGAAGAAGGAGATATTATATTAACATACCAAGGAAAAGAAAGTTATACAGATCCAAATTTAATAAATAAATCTTATATTTATTTAGATGGTAGTTTATATAGAAAATTAGCTAACAATACAATAGAACAACTATCAAATGATGGATTAGAAGATTTTTTAAAAAATTTAGTTGTTGAAAATTATGTTGTTTTAAGACCAGCTCTTATTTATGGAAATATTAAAGGAGATACAATATTACCGGAAAATTGTACAATTACATATAAATTAAGTGGTGGAACATATAATGGGAAAACAGATGATATAATAAGAGAAGTAACATATAATACAAAGCCAGAAGACATAACACCAACAAGAGAACATTATATATTTAATGGTTGGGATAAAGAGATTGTAGCAGCAACAGAAGATATAACATATACAGCACAATGGAAACCAGTAACCTATACCTACACATTTAAATTAGATGGTGGAAATATAAATGGTGATACAGATGATGTTTTGTTAAGTGGAAAATATAATACAGACTCAAGTACACCTAAAATTCCAACAAAAGAACACTATACATTTACAGGTTGGTCTCCTACAGTACCAAGTACATATGAAGGGAATAATACATATACAGCACAATGGACACCAGCAACCTATACCTACACATTTAAATTAGATGGTGGAAATATAGATGGTGATATAGATGATGTTTTGTTAAGTGGAGAATATAATACAGACTCAAGTACACCTAAAATTCCAACAAAAGAACACTATACATTTACAGGTTGGTCTCCTACAGTACCAAGTACATATGAAGGGAATAACACATATACAGCACAATGGACACCAGTAGGTTATACGATTACATATAAATTAAGTGGTGGAACATATAATGGAAAAACAGATGATGTAATAAGAGAAGTAACATATAATACAAAGCCAGAAGACATAACACCAACAAGAGAACATTATATATTTAATGGTTGGGATAAAGAGATTGTAGCAGCAACAGAAGATATAACATATACAGCACAATGGAAACCAGTAACCTATACCTACACATTTAAATTAGATGGTGGAAATATAAATGGTGATACAGATGATGTTTTGTTAAGTGGAAAATATAATACAGACTCAAGTACACCTAAAATTCCAACAAAAGAACACTATACATT
>CAZCCM010000004.1:0-8734 GCA_964497325.1 uncultured Lachnospiraceae bacterium
CGCTCCAAAAAATCTTAAATTTAATTAATTAATCCTATAACTTAATTGTTAGTTGTTAAGATATCATCTATGCATTCTGAAGCCATTAAAATTCCAGCTACTGAAGGTACAAATGAAATTGAAGAAATTTCTTTAATATTTTTATCAATCCTTTTATCTCCCTCATCAGAATATACAACCTTTAACTTCTGAATATTTTGGTTTCTTAATTCTTTTCTAATTTTTTTAGACAAAGGACAATTTTGAGTATTATATATATCTGTAATTTTAAGTTTTGATGGATCTATTTTATTTCCAGCTGCCATTGAAGAAATAATAGGAATGTTTAGTTTTTTAGCAATCATCACAATTTTAATTTTAGAAGAAATAGTATCAATACAATCTAAAATATAATCAGAAGTTTTAACTATATTTTGTATGTCTTCTTCTTTTTCAATAAATAAATCATACTTTTTAATCTTTATTTTAGGATTAATATCTATACATCTCTCTTCTGCTATATCAACTTTTTTCTTTCCTATTGTTGACTTCAATGCATAAAGTTGCCTATTAATATTAGTTTCATCAACTATATCATTATCAATAATATTTATTTTTCCAACACCTGTTCTTGATAATATTTCTAAAGCATACGAACCTACTCCGCCTAAACCAAAAATTGTTACTTCTGATTTTTCTAACAATTTTATGCCTTCTTTTCCTATTAAATTTTCTTCCCTATTTAACCAATTCATGAGATTATTTTATTATTTAAGCTTCTATCTGTCAAACGAATTAATTCATTAAATTTGAGTATTTAAGGTTTTTGAAGTATAATATATATATATTATTATTTATTTATAGTCCAAAGGACTAAAGGAGGAATTTATGGAAAAAATAATTGAATTTCGGATTTTGGAAAAACCTTCATGTCTTGACCTTTATCATAAAAAATTTGGAAGGCATGAATGCATTCATAATGAGTGGCCTACACAACCCAGATATTATCAAACGAGTCCAGATTGTACAGAATGTATTTTCAAGACATCTCGCGGTTATTGGATAACTTGCAAATGTAAGAAAATTTAATTTTTCTTACAAAAGAAAATTCATAAAAGAAAAAGAGAAGAAAATTCTTCTCTTTTTTCTTTTATTTTAACATTCTTCTTAAATCTTCCTTCTCATAACTAATCCTTTATCTATTTCAAAAGGTATCTTTAATATTACCTCTTGCCCTTTTTTACCAGGATTAATTTCTAATATACTTTCTTTTGTTTCAGCATCCAACATAGTTTCAATTGTAAAAGATTTAGCCTTTAACTCTTCTGGAACAATAACTTCTATAAAATCTCCTACACTTAACTTATTTTTAATTTCAACTAAGACATATCCTTCTTTATCAGATTTTTCTAAACTCTTTGCTGCATATTCGAATTCTTCATTATATTGTCTTCCTCTATAATCTTGAGTTTCTTGGTTATCTTTATTATGGAAATAAAAAGTTGTAAGTTCTCTCGTTCTTAATTTTTCTATTTCTTCATAATATATAGAACCATCAAATTCTTTAGGATTGTTAATATAGCTATCTATTGCCTTTCTATAAATATGTACAATTGTAGCTACATAATAATCTGACTTTAATCTACCTTCAATTTTTAAGCTATCAATTCCTAAATCAATAATTGTAGGTATTTCTTTAACTAAACATAAATCCTTTGAAGAAAATATTGTAGTACCAACTTCACTTTCCACTATTGGTAAATATTCTCCTGGTCTTTTTATTTCTTCAGCATAAAGATTATAGTTCCATCTACAAGGTTGTAAACACTCACCAGTATTAGCTGATTTATCTGCCATAAATTGACTTAAAAAACATCTACCAGAATATGCTACACATAAAGCTCCATGCACAAATATCTCTATTTCTAAATCTTTTGCTTTATTCTTCATTATTTTTTCAATATCAAATTTAGAAAGCTCTCTCCCTAAGATTATTCTATCTGCTCCATTTTTATGCCAAAAATTAGCTGTATGATAACTAATTGTATTAGCTTGAGTTGATATATGTATAGGAATTGAAGGAGCATATTCTTTAATTATTTCAATAATTCCTGGATCAGCAGCTATTATAGCATCAACATTCAAATTTTTTACAAATTCTACTTGTTTTTTTATTTCATCATAAAAATCATCTCTTGCAAAAATATTAATTGCAACAAATACTTTTTTATTAATACTATGAGCATATTTTATAATCTTTGCTATATCAGATTCTTCCATCTCTGCTTTGTTTCTTAACGAAAATTTAGGAGTACCTAAGTAAACTGCATCAGCACCATACTTAAATGCTGTTATTGCTTTTTCTAAACTTCCTGCTGGAGCTAATAATTCTGGTTTTTTCATTTTTTCCTCCATTTTATATATTTTATTTTTCTAGTACTTTAATTCTCTAATACTTGAATATTTCAATATTTAATTATGTTTATATGTTTATCTTTATATTTTAATACCACTCTTATATTATACAAAAAATACAGCAATCAAGCAAATCACTGTATTATTATTTACATATTATTTATATATTATTTATATATTTAAAACTATCTTTTTTAATCTAACATATCTTAAATCTAAGCATAGTCAAATAATCTATTAATGCTTCCAGCACCTACGAAAAGAACTATATCATCCTCATTTAAATTTTCTTTTAAATACTTCATTATATCTTCATATTCTTCAATATATCTAGCACCTTTATTATATTTAGTATTTAAAGCTTCAACTATATCTTCAGATTTAATATTAAATGTATTTTTTTCTCGTGCAGCATATATTTTTGTTAAAATTATATTATCATATCTATTTAAAGCTTCGACAAATTCATTGAACAAATCTTTTGTTCTAGAATATGTATGTGGTTCAAAAACTATCCATACTTTTTTATTAAAAACTTTTGCTGCATTATATAATTCTTTAACTTTAGTTGGATTATGAGCATAATCATCATAGATATTAGCACCGTTTATCTGTCCTCTATATTCAAATCTTCTGTTTGCACCATAAAATTCTGCTAATCCATCTCTAATATCCTTAGGTTCTATATTATATACTAAAGCAACACTTGCAGCAGCTAAAGAATTTAACACATTAAAATTACCAAAAACATTTAACTTAATTTCAGTTAAAAATTTATTTTTAAAAAATAATTTATATTGTAAAACATTATCTTTATATTCAATATCTTTAGCATAAACATCTGCATTTTCATTAAAACCAAAAGTATATATATTAATATTCTTGTTTTCATTTATTAGTTTTTCTTTAAGTTCAACAGTACTAGCATCTTCATAATTTAGAATAACATTACCATTTCTTTTTGTTGATTGAATAAACTTATAAAAGGTATTTTTAATATTTTCAAATGTCTTAAAATAATCTAAATGATCACAATCTACATTTAAAACTACAGCCGTCTCATGTTCAAAATTTAAAAAACTAGATTTATATTCACAAGCTTCTATAATTAAAATATCAGATTTACCTACTCTATAATTTGCTTCTATATTTTTTAGACAAGCTCCTATTTGTATGCTAGGATCTTTTTTAGCCTTTAAGAAAACAGTTGATATCATTGCAGTTGTTGTTGTTTTTCCATTTGTTCCTGCAACTGCTATAGCATTTTTATACTCTTTAACTATTAACCCTAAAGCTTCTGCTCTTTCCATTATTGGAATATTTCTATTTCTAGCTATTTCTATTTCATCATCATCTTTAGGTATTGAATTTGTATATATTAAAAGATCAGCCTTTTTTGCATTTTCAATATCTTTTCCTATTATAACTGGTATTCCCATTTTTTGTAATCTTTTTGTTTCTACAGATTCATTATCATCACTGCCAGTAATATAATATCCTAATAAATTAAAAGTGGCTGCAACCCCACTCATACTTACTCCACCAATACCTCTAAAGTGTATTCGTTTTATATCTTTGGTAGTATTTATTTTTTCAAACATTTATCTTCCTTTTATTTCAGTTCTTTTTACATAATTATCTATATATAATTCTAGCTTTTTTCCAGTAGCTTCTTCAAAACTCATTTCTATACCTTCTAATCCATTTACCATATAGTCATTACCGTCTTTTTGAACTCTTACTGATTCAAAACCTTTAATTTTATTTAATTCTTCTTCAATTTTTTTAGCTAAATCACTTACCTTTGAAAAATTAGTTGCTTTTACAACTTGATTTGTAACAGTTACTATAGTATCTTTAAAATTATCTATTTGTTCATCTCTTTTAACTGTTTTTGTCTTACCTATTATATCTCCATTTGTAATAGAGATTATAGAAACAGTAGATAATATTAATAGAACTATAACTGTTATAGCTAATGCAATTAAAGTAATTCCTTTTTTATTCATTCTAACCTTTATATACCACTAAACTCTGGAAAAATATCAGTATAAGTATACTCTCTATCTTTTATACTAACAGATTCGGTACCAACTTCAAAATCACTAATACCCTCATTAGTTAAAGCATCCTCTATATATTCTATTTTTGCTTGACTATCATTAAACTGTTTAGATTGTATTTCTATTAGAATACCTTTTAAAATTTCAGTTTCTTGACCTACTTCTAAATTATTTTTAGATTCTTTACTTCTTTCAACTATGTTTTTATCTTCAGAAGTCAATGAAGATAAAATAACAGATGCTAATATTGTTAAAACTATTATAGTTATTACTAAAGTTATTAAAGTTATACCTTTATTATTTTTTTTAATATTATTCTTCAACAATTTCTTCATCATTTTTTTCTTCTTCCTCTGTTTCTTTAGAATTTTCATCTTTTTCTACATCTTCATGTGGCAATAAATCAGATACTAATTTTGAATTAATAATTTTATTATCTTTATCAAGAGTTACATCATAAATTATTTTAGGATTTAAATTTGATGTTTTATATATTGATATAGCAAATTGCTTATTTGAATTTTCAGAATCCATTGTTAAATCTTCAAAAGTTACATATATTCCATCTTTTAATTCTGAAGTTTCTTGATCTAAAATTCCTCTAAAAAATAATCCATCAAAAGTATCTATTAATAATTCTTTATCCTTATGTATTGCAAAAGAATGTAATACTTTTTTAGCCACATTTTCTTTTTCGTCATGTGTTAATCCTGGTAAATCATAAAGATTAAAATATACATTTTCAGCTCCTGTTACTAAATCTTCATGCTTATTCATAGTTGCTAAAAGAAGATCATAATATGATTTTTCTTTGCTACTTAAATTTACATCTTCATGAATTTCTTTTGAATCAGGAAGATCTTGTCCTTTATTGTTTAAATGTTTTCCTAACAAAATAATTGCAATCACTAGAATTATAAATACTATTATTAATAACATTGTTTTTGATGAATTCTTAGTATTTTTTCTATTTTTTTTCTGATTGTTTCTTGGTCTTGTCTCTTTGGTTTTGCTTTCCATTTTTTTACCTCTCTATTTTTAATTTAATTATATTATATATTTTATTATATATCTTATTATATATTTTATCATATATTTTATTTAAAACTTAGTCTTCAATTAAATTTATTCTATCAATATATGGTAATGCATAATCTTTACCTTGTGAAGTATTATATCCTCCTAAAACATATACAGTATGACTTCCTTCATTAACAACATATGCTCTATCGACATCATTTAAAATTAATCCATCAAAAAGATCATAATTTATTAAAAAATATTCGTCACTATCAAATTTATTTCTCTTATCTTTAGGTAACTCATCTCTACCAATTTTATTAGTAGAAGTAGGAGAACCTGTACTAATTGTCATCCCTTTTCCAGTTATTGGTAATGAATTATTTTTTAAAAAATATTCTTCTATTCTATCTGTTAACACTCTTAAATCTGCCTTAACTTCATTAGCTCGTTTTACATCAATTGCATTAATTGAAACATAGGTTATTGTACTAGTTAATAATATTATTAATATTATTAAAGTAATTAAAGCTACTAGAGTTACACCTTTTTTATTATTCATTCTTTTCTCCAATATTATTTTCATTTAGGTTAAAACCTTTCAACTCACAAATTTAGTATATTATATAGATTAAAAATTGCAAAATTTATATAAACTATTGAAATCTTTAATTTATTATATCACTTCTAATTTAAATATATAATATAACAAATGTTTTTTCAATTGACATTTGTTATATTATACTATAAAATTTTTTTATAGTAAGGTTAATATTTAAATGAAAAAGGAGGCTTTTATGGATAAAGATAAATCAAGCGAATTTAATTTTAGTGCTAAAAAAGGAAATAAAGCAAAAAAAGAAGCTAAAGCTGGATTTGGTAAATTAGTTATATTACCATTTTTTGTAGCAGTTATAGCAACTTTAGTAATATTATTTTTAGCAGGTTTTTTAAGCAATAAATATGCATTTTTTAATAACTTAGCAAATCTTATATATGGAAGAGAAATATCAAATTTAAATCAAAATCAAAATAGTACCGAATCTTCTTTAAATGTTTTAGATTTAAAACAATTTAATAATACATCTACAGATATTGCATCAAAAGTTACACCTTCTGTTGTTGGTATAGAAATAGAATTTAATATGTCATCAATTTTTGGTGGAAGTTCAAAAAATAGTGCTACTGGTTCAGGCTTTATTATTTCAAATGATGGGTATATTTTAACAAATAATCATGTTGTTAACCCAACATCTACTAATTCATTGTTTTCAGTTTCTGAAGCTAATAAAGTGACTGTTACACTAAACAATAAAGAAAAACTAGAAGGAAAAATAATTGGCACAGATGAACTAACTGACATTGCAGTAATTAAAATAGAAAAAAATGATTTACCTGTTGCTGAATTTGGTGACTCAGATCAACTTAAAATTGGTGAATTTGCAATGGCTATAGGTAGACCTTTAAATCTTGAAAATAGTGTTACTGCAGGAGTAATAAGTGGTTTAGAAAGAGAAATTAGCCAAGGTAACTCTTCTTTTAATGCAATACAAACAGATGCAGCTATTAACTCAGGAAATAGCGGTGGACCTCTAGTAAATTCAGAAGGAAAAGTTATAGGTATAACAACTTTAAAAGTTATGGCTGTTGGAGTAGACAGTTTAAACTTTGCAATCCCATCAAACCAGGCTCAAAAAATTTCTAAAGAATTAATAGAACACAAAACAATTCAAAGACCAGAAATAGGAATATCAGGTACAGACATTTCTAATGAAATGCAACAGCAATTAAAATATCCTGCAGGAGTTCTAGTTCAACAAGTAAAAGAAGGTTCTGCAGCTGAAAAAGCAGGAATATTAATTTCAGATATAATTACAAAAATTGGTGATAAAGTTATTACAACAGTTACAGATATAGATGCTTTAAAAGATAAACATAAATCAGGAGATGTGCTAGATGTTATATTAGTTAGATCAGGTGCTGAAAAAACAGTTAAAATTACATTGCCATAACAAACCTAAGACAATGTAAGTAATAATTATTAAATTAAAATTTAAAAGAAAATAATTTTATATAAATAAAAATAAATTTCAAAAGATAAAAAAATACAACTTTAATTAGTTGTATTTTTTATTAAGATTTATTTTTTTAAGCTTTATTTTTTTATTAATTTAATTTACTTCTATTTTAATTAGTTTTAGTTTATATTATCTATCTTAATTATATATTTTAATTATATATAGTAATTATATCTCTTATTCTTTAATAGTAATTTTTAGTTTAGATTTATTATCTAATATTAAATTAATTGATCCATCTGTTTCAATATAAAAAGATTTATTTTTTTTATTATATTTGTATTTTAATTTTTCAAGTCTAATAATCTCTTTTATTGCATCAGAAAGTTTTTTTTCTGAAATATTCCTTGAATTTATATATTCACTAAAAGATATCATTTTATTTCTATTAGCATCATAAACAAAAGAATTATTTTCTGAAGTTACACTATTATTAACATTTTCATAATATGAATAACCAAAAGATAAAACGTTCTGATAATATGAAGCATAATAATTTAAATTTAATTCATTATTACCTTCAAAAATAGTTCTTACTGTAGAAATTTTATCATTAATATCAATAATTTTTTCTTGAATTTCTTTAATTTCTTTATTATTTAATTCTGAAGAAATATTTATTTTTGGCAAATTAACTCTAATTTTTACATTGTCCGTTTCTTCATAATGTTGCTTATCTCTATAAACTAATGAAGATAAATCATTTTCTTTTTTTATTAAAACTTCTTCAGTGTCTGTTAAAAAATCATTAAAATATGGACTTTCTTTTTCTAATTTTAATTCAATTTTCTTTCCTTTGTTTTTCATTGTATAAGTTTCAGATTCTTCATTAAATTTAAGTTTATTAATAGAATAAATCATTGCACTTACAAAAACAACAAAACAAATAGAAGCTATAATAAAATAAAAAATCCCACTTTTTTCATCCACTTTTTTAAAAAAAGAATCACTTATTCTATTTAATTTTGTTATAGTACCCTCTTTGTTTTGTTTAGATTCATTATTTATATATTTAGGCTCTTCCATAATAATCTCTCACCAACTCTAAAATTTATACATTATATTAAAATCATCTTAATATTAACATTTACAATTTAAGTTTTCAATAAAAAAGCACTTAAGTTTCAATAATGAAACATAAAAGTGCTTCTTTTATTTATATTAATTATTATTTATATT
>CAZCCM010000004.1:8834-16391 GCA_964497325.1 uncultured Lachnospiraceae bacterium
TATATTAATTATTTCTTTATTTTAGTAATAACAATCTTATTTTTAATATAATCAATTTTTAAAGAATCTCCATCCTTAATTTCTCCTTTAAGGATTTTATCAGTTATTGCGTCTTCAATAATTCTTTGTATAGCTCTTCTTAATGGTCTAGCACCAAACTTCAAATTTGTACCCTCTTCAATTAAATGCTCTTTAGCTTTATTAGTTAGCGTTATTTTAATATTTTTTGAGTTTAAAACCTCTTGTGTTTTACTAATAAATATATCTACAATTTTAACCAACTCTTGTTTTGTTAAAGAATTAAATACAATAATTTCATCAATTCTATTTAAAAATTCTGGTCTAAAAGAATTTTCTAAAGCTTCTAAAATTTTTTCTTTTTTTTGTTGTTCAGTATTTCCAAAACCAATAGCATTTTGGTTTAGTTCAGATCCCGCATTTGAAGTCATTATAACTATTGTATTAGCAAAATTTACTACTCTTCCTTGAGAATCTGTTAATCTTCCATCATCTAAAATTTGTAATAATATATTAAAAACATCATGATGTGCTTTTTCAATTTCATCAAATAGTATAATAGAATACGGATTTCTTCTAACCTTCTCAGTTAATTGACCTGCATCCTCATAACCCACATATCCTGGAGGTGATCCTATTAATTTAGAAACGGCATGAGCTTCCATGTATTCACTCATATCTACTCTTACAATATTATTTTCATTACCAAACATTTCTTGTGCTACAGCTTTTGCTAATTCTGTTTTACCAACACCTGTAGGTCCAACAAATATAAATGAAGGTGGCCTTTTAGTTGATTGTAATCCCGCTCTATTTCTTTTTATTGCACGAGCAACTAATTCAACTGCCTCTTTTTGTCCAATAACTCTTTTTTGAATATTTTTATCTAAGTTAATTAATTTTTCATTTTCTGCTTCTGTAATTTTAGTTACAGGAATTTTAGTCCATTGTTCAATAACTTTAGCTATATCTTCAATAGAAATAATAGTAGGCTTTAACTTCTTTTCTAAAGCTTCATATTCTTCTCTTACTGCACATTCACTAGTTTTTAAATCTGCCGCTTTTTTATAGTCTTCTATAGAATCTGAAGAAACACATTCTTCCTTTTCTAACTCTATTTGTTCTAATTCATTTTTAAGTTTTTCTAATTTAACTAATTCTTTGTTTTTTAAGTTAACTTTAGAGCAAGCTTCGTCTAATATATCTATTGCTTTATCAGGCAAGAATCTATTATTTATATATTTTTCAGACATCTCTACTGTTCTTTTTATTATATCATCAGATATTTTTACTCTATGATAATCTTCATAATAATTCTTTATTCCCTTTATTATTTCAATAGAATCTTCAATACTAGGTTCATCTACTATAACAGGCTGAAGTCTTCTTTCAAGAGCAGAATCTTTTTCTATATATTTTCTATATTCATTTAATGTTGTTGTACCAATTATTTGAACATCACCATTTGACAAAGCAGGTTTTAAAATGTTTGCAGCATTTGTTGAATTTTCAGCATCTCCAAAACCTACAATAGAATGTATTTCATCAATTACCAATATAATATTTTTCAACATTTTACATTCGGTAATAATTCCCTTCATTCTTTGCTCAAATTGACCTCTAAACTGAGTTCCTGCAACAACTGAAGCCATATCTAACAAATATATTTCTTTATTTAATAATTTAGCTGGAACTTTACCATCAACTATTCTTTGAGCTAAACCTTGAGCAATTGCAGTTTTACCAACACCAGGTTCTCCTATTAAAACAGGATTATTTTTAGATCTCCTATTTAGAATTTCTACTGTCCTTTTAATTTCATTTTCTCTTCCTATAACTCTATCCAAATTACCAGTTGCAGCTCTAAAAGTTAAGTTTTCTGCAAAAGTATTTAAAAATCTTCTTTTGTCTTTCTTTTGCTCTTCTACTTGAATTCTTTTAGTATTTTTTTCTTTATTTTTAGGTATTTTTCTCCTATTATTTGAATTCTTCTCTCCAGGTGTTAGTTCAGTATAAAACGAAATTCCCTGATTTTCTTTACTTTTTTCTGAAAGATTTTCAAGTATTTTATTTATATCAGCAGGAAATTTTGAAATCATATCCCTTATTTGTTGGTCTAAATTTTCTAAAGACTCAGGGTCCATTCCTTCTAAATTACCTTGAATAAAACCAGCTATTTCTGGATTATCAATATCGTCCATTTTCCCATCAAAATTATCAAAAATGTTATCTTCTAGTTCTTCATCTTCATCATTTATATTAAATTCATTATTTTCTTTATTATCTATTTTAATCACTCCCTTTTTTTACTATAAAAGTATATTATCATACTATGTTTTTTTTTGCAATAGCAATCTCAACCTTCGACTGCTAATTTTATTTTAATACTATTTTAAAATTCTGTCAAACATTAAATTTAAAAATTCTATCAAAATTATTTAAAAAAAGAAAAAAATAGAAGCATTGCTTAAATATACGAAAGGAAAAGGCAATGCTTCTTTTTTAATAAATATTAATCTTATTGTTTAAATCTTTTTGTCTTAATTTTATATTTTATAAGTATTATTTAATTTTATATTTTATACCTAACACTTAATATTTATTACTACTTTAAATTAGTATTTATCATATGTACTAATTAAACTATTTATATATTAATTATTTCTATTACTTCTTTGTAACCATGGTGGGATTGAATATTGTCCGCTTCCTGAATTATCTTCGTCTTTTTTAAAAGTATCTGTTGAAGAAGTTGATATTGGTGTTTCCCAAGGTCTTGATTCTGAAGAATATGAATTTCCTGCAGTTATAGGATCTTCATCAAAACCTGTAGCAATTATTGTTACTATTATTTCATCTCCTGCAGCTTCATCTGTAACTGTTCCAGCAATAATATTTGCTTCAGTATCAACAGATGCTAATATTAAATCAGATGCTGTTGAGAATTCATGTAAAGCTAAAGTACTATTTCCTGTAATATTATACATAACTGTTTTTGCTCCATCAATTGTAGTTTCTAATAATGGGCTTGCAATAGCAAGTTTAGTTGCATCTTCAGCTCTATTTTCTCCAGAAGCTCTTCCGATTCCTAAATGAGCCATACCTTTATCTTGCATAATTGTTTTTATATCTGCGAAGTCTAAATTAATATCACCTGAAACTGTAAGTAAATCAGAAATTGATTGAACTCCTTGTCGTAATATATCATCTGCTTTTAAGAAAGCATCCTTCATACTTGTTTTTCTATCTATAATTTGAAGCAATTTGTCATTTGGAACAACTATTAATGCATCTACTCTTGATCTTAATTTTTCAATTCCTCGCTCTGCTTGCATAGCTTTTTTCTTTCCTTCAAAAGTAAAAGGTTTAGTAACTATTGCAATAGTTAAAATATCCATTGATTTAGCTATTTCTGACACTATTGGAGCAGCTCCTGTTCCAGTTCCTCCACCCATTCCAGCTGTTACAAACACCATGTTTGCACCTTTAATTGCTTCAGCAATTTCATTTCTACTCTCTTCTGCAGCTTGCTCTCCTACCGAAGGATCTCCTCCTGCACCTAATCCTCTTGTTACTTTTTCCCCAATTTGTAATACATTTTTTGCTTTAGAAATTCCTAAAACTTGTCTATCTGTATTTATTGCTACAAAATCAACATTTTTGATTCCAGAGTCAATCATTCTATTAATAGAATTATTTCCACCTCCGCCTACACCAATAACCTTGATTACAGCTCCTTCGTATTGTTTTACTTCTTCTTCTTTTTCTATTTTGTCAAAATTCATTAGATCCCTCCCTATTTATGAATAAAAAAATTCTTTTATCTTTTCTTTTATATCTTTTAAGAAATTTCCTTTTTTTCTTATAGATATAGAGCTTGAAACTGTTTTTGCATATGGCTTTGACGCCATATATCTTATCAATGAGTATGTTCTTAATTGTTCTTCACTTATTGTATTTAACATTTTATTTGTTGATAACTTTACAGGTATATTTAAAGCTATTTTACCAACAACTTCGACTTTTTTTAGTTCTTTAATTTCTTTCCCTGTCAAAATTACATTGTTAATTTCTTTTTTTATACCTAAATCTACAATATATTTATTTATTTGTATAAACATATCTTCAACTCTGGCTTCTATAATACTTGCTAATAATGAAGACTTAATTGTTTTCCTATTATGGCCTTTTACTGTATTTAACAATATCTTTGTATCATTTTCTATATATGATTTTAGTGTCAAACCATATTGGCTTTTAAGCTTACTTGCTTCTTCAAAAGAAATATTTAAAACTATTTCTATATCTCTAACAATATCATTCATTCCAAAATTAAATGTTTGTGTCATTATTATGCTATCTTCTATAAAGAATCCTATCTCTGTTTCTTTGTCACCTATATCTATAATCAACACTCTATCATTAAATTCATTTCTATCTAATAGTATATTTCTTTCTGCTAATATTATAGGTGCATATCCATCAATTGAAATATTTATTTCTTTTAATATATTTTGTAATAATAATAAGTATTCAGTATCTGCTAATATAACTTGTGAATATAGTGTCAGATTTGAACTATATTTTCCAATAGGGTCTTTAAGCATTTCTCCTGTATCCAAAACATATATATTTGGAACAATGTCTATTACCGTCTTGTCTTCTGGTACATCAATATCTCCTGATTTTAATATACAATCAATGATATCTTTCGATGATATGCCTACTAATTTATCTTTTGTATCTCTTTTAACTGATTGTTGAACTATTTCTGTGTGTTTTCCAGGTATTGTTATATATGCTGATCTAATATCAAAAGATGTTTCTTCTTCAACTTCTTCAACTATGTCCAATAATGCTGGGAGTAATATATCTTTATTTATCTTATTTTCAAAATCATATATATTTACATTTTTTGATGCCTTTGCTACGATTTCTACTTGATTAAAATTATTTACTTCCCCTACTATTATGCTAACTCCAGAAAACCCTAGATTTAACCCAACTAAGATATCTCCAACTGCCAAGGTTCCCTCCAAAATGATTAAGTTAATCTTAATTTAATACTACAATATTACAAAAATGCAAAAAAGTCAATTGGTTTTTAACACAATTGTAACTTAAATTTAAGTTTTATCTTCTAACCTATTGTTTCTAACCTATATATAATATTACAATATTAAAACAATTTCTTTGTATAAAAAAAGAAGGAAAATTTCCTACTTTTTTTATATTTTAAATTTTTTTTAATTAACTTTTTATATAAATAGTCTAAGTCATTTATTTAGACTATTTATATTACTTCATTGTTCTATTTCTTCTTTATTATTTTCAACTTCTTTAATATTTTCATTTTTATTTTTAATAATTTCTTTTTCTTTTCCTTTTTTTAGTTCTTTATATTTCTTTACTTTAATAGACCATTTATCCATATAATGTCTTCTTAGAATTGATAAATTATTAAACATTCTACCAACAAAAACAATAATTGCTGCTAAATAAATATCTACATTTAGTTTTTGTCCTAAATATGCTAATAATATTGTAAGTATGGCATTCCCAAAAAATCCTGAAATAAAGACTTTTGCATCAAATCTATTTTTTATCATTGAAGCTACAGCTCCAAATATTGAATCTAGAGCTGCAAGTATTGCAACAGATAAATATATAGAGTATGTATATGGAATTACTGGAATAATATTTCCTACAACTACTCCTAAAACTATTCCTATTAATATAAATAAATAAACCATAATCTCACCTACTAATTACACCCAAAACATCCATCGCAACATGATGCATCACATCCAGAAATTGAAGTTGAGTTTTCTGCAATTATTTTAACTTTATTTAATTCTTCACCTTCGATTTTATATTCTGTTCCACAGTTTTCACAAACAGCTTCTATTTTTCCTTCTTCAATCATTGATAATAATGCTGGTTTTGGTAAAAATTTTAAAGAATTAATAAAATCTTCAATAGTGCATCCACACTCTTCTTTAGTTAATTTATATTCTTTTATTTCTTCTTTATTTTCTCTTTTCTCTTCTTTCATTTCTTTTTCTATTTTTTCTTTCATTATAATTCTCCTATCTTGCATATTTAAAATCAATATCACCTTCATATGCTACAATTTCTACTTCATTTGATAATCTATGTGAAACACTCTTATTTGATGCTTTCATTTCATTCAAAGTTCCACCTTTGGTTGTAATGGCTGACTCTAATTCCTGTCCATTACCTATTGCTTTAATTACATATGGCCCATTTTGTCTTCTTCCATTTACATATATTAAATTATTATTTACTGTTACTATTTCTGACGAAGCTATTAATCTTTCTTGATTTATAGAAATTGCTTCAGCTTCTGCTATTTTTAGCTGATTTACTAACATTAATATATCTGTTGAACTAATTTCAGATTCATTTGTATCTGTTAAAGTTATTATTATTCCAGCACCTTTCATCCCTGTAAAACCTAAATGTTGTTCTGCTTCTTTTAAGTCCTTATATAAAAGTTCCGGTGCTGATGAACTATTCTTTAATTCACTTAAATATTCTTGAATCTTAATATTTACATCATCAATTTTTTCTTCTTTTTCTTCAATTTTCTTTTTAACTGATGCTATCTCAGATCTTAACTCTACTTCTCTCATTGCTTCTAGAGTTTGAATATCTGTTTGTTCTACTGTTTTAAACTGAAGATATATAACAAATACTAATAAAAAAGATATAAGTAAAGGAATAATATAAACTAATTTTTTATTTTTAAAATCCACTCTAATTTTTTCAACTTCTTTTTTTAATGTTTTTTTAATAGAGTTCTCTATTTTATTATTTTTTAAATTTTTTTTATTATCTTCTACTTTTTTATTTGTTTTCTTTTTACTTTCTTTTTCTTTTTCTTTTATCATACTCTCTATTCCTCTGAACTAAAAGTTGCTTTATAAACACCTGTATATTTAGGCATTTCAATATTACTATCTCTATAAACACTTACATTTAAACCATAATTTTGTAATATTTCTTTAATTCCTCCAACCATATTAATAGCTGATTCTAAATTGTCTTGATTTCCTATTGCTTTAATTATATAAGGTGAACCAATTTTTTCTTCATTTATTTTTATTACAACACCAATACAAGATATTCCTGTAGTTGCAACTATTCTCTGATCATTTACAGAAATAGCTTCAACTCCTGCATTTCGTAAAATATTAATAATATTTAATATATCCATATCATGAACAATTAATTGAGAATAATCTATAACCGTACTATCTTTTTTAATAGTAGCATCACTTACCGTTATAATTATACCTGGTCCAGAAACTTCAACCAAACCTAACTTCTTATTTATATCGCTAAGTTTTTCTTTTGTTTCTTTTGCTCTTTGATCATTTTTAGAAGCATCTTCTCTTAATCTATCTAGAGTTTTCTCACGTTTTATTTCCATTTCTTCTAATTTAACAAGATTTTCTTTATCTTTTAATAATAAATCTCTTAATTTATTTTCTTGTGGTGTAGTTCCTACATCTA
>CAZCCM010000004.1:16491-22238 GCA_964497325.1 uncultured Lachnospiraceae bacterium
TTATAAGATATCCTTGATCATCAATTATATAGAAAATTTTATTTGATTTTATTTGATATATTTCTTCTCTTTCTTTTATAGAAATATTAATATTATCTGGAAATTTGAAACTAATATTTACATCCTTAATTGCTTTAATATTTTCTATATTTGATTCAGCTGTAAGATATTTTTGTAAAAAAATATTTTTACCTAATTGTAAATTAGCTTCACTTAAAACTTCTTCTTCTTTAACCTTAATTAAACCATCTATATTTATTTGATTTAAAGTAAATTTAGGAAGAGTTAAAAGTAAAGTTATTATTGTTGCCAGAGCAAGAAAAAATAATGTTGAAAATATAACAAATTTTCCTCTTAAAGTTAAGCCTGATTTAGCTCTTAAATTCTTTTTTTTATTTTTCTTTTTTTTCATTTGTTCTATTATTATACTCTTTAATAATATATTTATCAATTAAAAAATATATATCTAACTATACAAAAGCTTACTTTTAGTATATAAAGATTATATGAATAAATATAATAAAGTCAATAATACAATTAATGATATAAATAAATATAAAGCTATAGGGATATATATTCATATTCCATTCTGTAAATCTAAATGCAGTTATTGCGATTTTTTATCATTTAATTTAAATAATCAATATTTAGAAGAAGAATACTTTAAAGCATTAAAAAAGGAAATAGAAAACACTATTTTAAAACTAAACAAAATATATAAAGAACAAAATCAGCATCTATTTAAACAACTAAATTTACCTATAGTAGTAGATACTATATACATTGGTGGTGGAACACCCTCCTTTATTTGTTCTAAATATATTAAATCAATATTAGAAGCTATTAGAAAAGAGTTTGATGTTTTAAAAAATGCAGAAATAACAATTGAACTTAATCCAGAATCTACTACTGAAGAAAAATTGAAAGAATATAAAAACCTTGGAATTAACAGAATAAGTATGGGGCTTCAAACAACCAATGATAAAATTTTAAAACAATTAGGTAGGCTATATACATATGAAGAATTTCAAAAAAAATATTTATTAGCAAAAAAATATTTTAACAATATTAATGTTGATTTAATGTTTGGACTGCCAAATCAAACCATAGATGATGTCAGAATAGACTTAAAAGAAATTATTAAATTAAATCCTAAACATATCTCAACTTACTCTTTAATTTTAGAACAAAACACTAAATTATATAATGAGGTTTCAAATTTTAAAATAAAAATACCTGAAGATACCTTAAACCGTGACATGTACTGGATTATAAAGAAACAATTAGAAAAACATAATTATATTCATTATGAAATATCTAATTTTAGTAAAAAAGACTATGAATCAAAGCACAATATTAATTGTTGGAAACAAAAAGAGTACCTAGGTTTCGGTATAGGAGCTTCTTCATATTTTAATAATATACGATTTATAAATATTAACAATCTTCCACTGTATATAGATAATATAAATAATAATATTGTTAATATTACTATCGAAGAAATTCAAACAATTGAAGAAAAGGAAAAAGAATTTGTTTTTCTACATCTTAGAATGTTAGAAGGTTTAAATATAGAAGATTTTAAAAATAAATTTAAAAAAGACCCTTTAGATCTTTTTAAAAATGAAATAAATAAATTGCTAAACATCAAATTAATAGAAATAACTGAAAATAATAAATACATTAGATTGACAGAAAAAGGATTAGATCTTGCTAATATTGTTTGGGAAGAATTTATTTAAAAAAGACCCAACTATCATCCATTCTTCTTATACCCTTTATCATTTTTACTTTTATTTTTCTTCACTTTTATTCTTCTTCGTTTTTAATTGTTTTTTATTTAGCTTTTTTTCTTCTTTTATAATAGCATCTGCTTTAGCTTCAATTCTTCTCATTCGAGCATAGACTGTTGACTTTGGCAATTCCATAATTTCCGCTATCTCTTGTAATGTATAATCAGGATATTTTATTCTTACCTTTGACAACTCTAATTCATCTTTAGAAAGTTCAGAATTCCTTCCTGCTTCTTTAATTTTTTCTATTTTATTAATTTGTCTTAATGAAACAGTAAAACTTTTTGTCATATTAGCAGTTTCAAAATTAATAGTCCTATTTAAATTATTAATAACTTCTCTCATAACTCTAATATTTTGTAATTCTAAATATGCTTTATTTGCACCAATCATACCAATTATATTATTTAAATCTTCCGCTTTTTTAAAATAGATACTACTTGTTTTCTTTTCTTTATACTCTAATATTTTATATTCTAAATTGTTTTCTTTAAAAACATAATCAAATATTTGTTTATTTTCTGTTTTTTTAAACATATTTCTTATTCTTAAAGATAAATGATAATTATTAGTTGAAACTGATATATACCCACCACCTAAGAATAATCCTTTCAAAAAAGCTTCTTTTGAAAAAATATTTTTTTCAAATCTTTGTTTTATATTATCTATATAATCATCTAAATTAATTTCTGCTATAAATAATTTTTCTTGTGTAAAGGCTTCAAAAGGAATTTCTAATATTGACATTAACCTATTTAAATATTCTAAATTATATTCATTATTTGTTCTAAACTCATATTTATTTTTCTTTATATGTTTAAAATTTTCAGAAATAAAATAACCTAGAAATTCAGAGATAATTTGCTCCTCTTCTTCAGGAATATCCTTTTCTAATAATTCTTTTTTTAAACTAAATGAAAATGTTTCTTTTGCTTCCATTTTTTCTCCTATCTCTCAGATAATATTACCCTATCTAACCCAGAAAAGTCTTTTAAAACTTTCGTATTAGTCCAATTATTCTTTTCTAATATTTCTTTTATATCTTCAGTTAAAGTAGAACCTATTTCAAACAATAAAAAACTACCATTACCATTAATATATTTATATGCATTTTCAATAATCTCTGTATATATTTTGAAACCATTTTCACCACCATCTAAAGCTAATTTAGGTTCATTTAAAACATCTTTATTTAAACTTTTCATTTCTTTTGTTTTAATATATGGTGGATTAGATATTATTAAATCATAACTATCCTTAATTTTTTCATATACATCTGATTGAATTAATTTATATCTTTTAAAATCAACATTTAATCTTTCTGCATTAATTTCAGCAATCTTTAAAGCTTCCTTAGAAATATCAGTAACTGTAACTTCAGCATTTGTATTCTTTGCTAAACTTATTCCTATAATTCCTGATCCAGTTCCAATCTCTAATATTTTTTTTAAATTATGCTTTTTAACTAAATCAATAGCTTTACTTACAATAATTTCAGTATCTAATCTAGGAATTAAGACATTTTCATTTACAATATATTCATTACCTAAAAAATATGCTTTTCCTGTTATATATTCTAAAGGTATGTCTTGTTTTAATCTTTCAATACCTTTATTATATTTTATTAAAATATCTTCTTCTATATCTTCGTTTTGTTTCAATGCATAATCTACTTTTGTAAAATTTAAGATATCTAAGATTAACAACTTTGCTTTTAATTCAGCTTCTTCTTTTCCTGCTTCTTTTAAAATATTTTCACTTTCTCTTAACGCTTCACTAATCTTCATAAATATACTTTCTTTTCATTAAATTTTCTTCTACAAGTCCTAATCCTATAAATTTATCAAAACTTTCGTTTTCTAAATTATCTACCATTACATTTTTTTCAAAAGAATAAACTCTATATAATCCATCTATTGTTTTATTAGTAATCCTCACTCCATTTTTAAAGTAATATACTCTAGATCCTTCTATTCTTGCTTTAGGAAAATTTAAAAAAGCTTCTTCTATATTTAAAAAACATCTTTTTGTTTTATTAATATTATTAATTAAACTATTTGTTACATTGTTTTTTGTATTATTAATATTATCTTTATCTTTATCTTTATCTTGTTCTTTTTCTTTATTTATATTTGATACAATTTCTGTTATCTTACAAGAATCATTAACATTAAATTGACCTACAGTAAGTCTTCTTAATTCATTTACTGTTGCTACTGTTTTAAAGGCTTTTTCAGCTATGTCTTCAGCTAATGTTCTAATATACGTACCTGAAGAACATGAAACCTTTATTCTTAAAATATTTTTTTTAGTTAAAATTTCTAATATTTCAATATTAAATATTTCTATTTCTCTACTTTTATCTTCTAGTATTTTATTTAGAACTTCTTCCCTAACTAATTTTTCTCTTACTATTCTATATAAGGATTCACCTTCGTGTTTTAATGCAGAGTACTTTGGTGGTATTTGTATCTGTTTGCCTACAAAATCCTTTAAAATAGCTTTTATATCTTTTTTAGAATAATTAGACAGGCTAAAATCATCTTCCTTTATTATTAGTCCTGATCTGTCTCCTGTATCTGTTTTTATCCCAAATTTTATGTCTACAATATATGCTTTATCTTTTACAACTAAATATTGTTCTAATTTACAAGCATTACCAAGAAGAATAACTAAAAGTCCTGTTGCCATTGGATCTAAAGTTCCTGTATGCCCAACTTTAACTTTTAATGTATTTCTTATTTTTGCAACAATATCAAAAGATGTCCAATCCTTTTCTTTATCAATTAGTATTATTCCGTCCATATATTAATCTTTTACCTTTAACACTTCCTTTGTCTTATTTATCAATTCCCTTTTAATTTTCTCTAAATCTTTATGTTTGAAAGTAATTCCAGATGCATTTTTATGTCCACCTCCACCAAAAGCTTCTGCAACAATTCTACAGTCTGTATCTTTTTCTGATCTTATACTTACTTTAAAGCCATCTTCAATTTCTCTAATTAGTATTCCAACATCAACACCTTCAATGTCTCTTAATATATCTGAAAAACCTTCATGTTCTCCATATTCTCTATTCCTATATGCATCATCAGATAATAGTAGATATGAAAAAGCGATTCTATCATTATAAAAATATTCTAATCTATTCAAAACTACTTTATTCAATGCTAATTCATTTTTAGTTTTATTTAAAACTTTTATAAATACAGAATTTACATCTATATTATATCCCATAGCTTTTATTGTGAATTCTAATACGTCTTTATTTGTATTAGTGTTTTTAAAACCTGAAGTATCTGAAATCACTCCAACCAAAGCTGATTCTACTGCATCTTTGCTAGGCTTTGGTAAATTTTCTTTATCTTTTATATCGCTGTAGATAGCCGAAAGAAGAAGAGCTGTTGCTGCAGCATTTTTATCAAAAACTTTATAATCTCCAATATTGGCTTCACCAACATGATGATCTATTACTAAAACTTTTTTAGATTTATCAAGTAGATATTCTAACTTTCCTAATCTTTTTTTCTCATTTAAATCTAAAACTATTAGTAAATCAATGTCTTCTTCAATATCATCTCTAATCTCATTAAATCCTTTTAAATCTTTGTACCTTGGAGCTACTTTTTTTAATACTACCTGTATTGATTTTTCTATATTCTTATATTCAAAATATTCTTTTAAATAAGAATGTAGTGCTAAGGTTGATCCAATAGCATCTCCATCTGGATCCTCATGCGCAACAATTACTATATCTTTTGCATCATTTATTATTTTAATTAAATCTATTAGTTTTTCTATGCCTACTAATTCCATATCCACCTCTTTTAATTTTTTATTTAATTATTGTTTAATATTATTAAACTCTCTTATTATCTTATCTAATTGTATTAAATCTTAAGATATTTAGCAATAGGAATAAAAAAAGAACTTTTCAGTTCTTTTCTCTATATT
>CAZCCM010000004.1:22338-36906 GCA_964497325.1 uncultured Lachnospiraceae bacterium
ATTCATTTCTTTAGACACTTGATCAATTAAGTGATCTATTCTTTCTCCTCTTTCAATAACATCATCTAATAAGAATTCTACACTTGGTGTTTTTTTAAAATTTAATTCTTTTGCTATTCTTGTTCTTATAAATCCTTTAGCCTTATTTAAAGACTCTAAAGTTTTTTCTTTATTTTTTGAATCCATTATTGAAACATAAATCTTAGAATGACTAAAATCTGCATAAGTATCAACATGCTGAACAGTAATAAGTCCTGTAATATTTGAATTTACAAGTTCAGTATCTATAATTTTTGAAACTAATTTTTGTATTTCTGAATTAACTTTTAACATTCTCATTATTTCTTCTCACTTTCTGCTTTTACTTTAGATTTTTTAGTTGGTAAAGTTCTTTTAACTTCTTGCATCTCATAAGCTTCTAAAATATCTAATTCTTGAATATCATTAAATTTTTCTAAAAGAATTCCACATTCGTAACCCTTAACAACTTCTTTAGCATCATCTTTTTCTCTTTTTAATGAACTAATCTTTGTATCTATAATCACTATATTATCTCTAATTACTCTAATGTGTGAATTTCTTGTTATTTTTCCTGTCTTAACTAAACATCCTGCAATTGTACCAAGTGATGACACTTTAAAAAGATTTCTTACTTCAGCTGATCCAATAGTAACTTCTTCATATTTCTTGTCTAACATTCCAATCATAGCATCTTCTATTTCTTCTATAGCTGAATAAATTACTGAAAATGTTTTTATTTCTACTCCTAAAAGCTCAGCCTCTGATTTAGCAATAATATCTGGTCTAACATTAAATGCTATTATAATTCCATGTGATACCTTTGCTAAGTTAACATCATTTGCAGAAACAGCTCCAGTATCAGCATGAATTACTTTTACCACTATTTCTTCATTAGATAATTCTTCTAGTGATTTTTTTAAAGCTTCTACTGAACCTTGCATGTCAGCTTTAATAATTAAATTAAGAGTTTTTAAATTATTTAAGGCAAGAGTTTCTTGTAACTTGTCTAAAGTAACTGCATTATTATGCATTAATCTTTTTTCACGACCTTCTCTTTTTCTTCTTTCGACTAATTGCTTTGCAGTCTTCTCATCTTTAACTTTATAAAAAGTCTCTCCTGCTTTTGCTACAGCACTTAAACCTATAACCTCAACTGGCATTGACGCTGTTGCTTTTTTTATTTCTTGACCCTTATCATTAAACATTCTTCTGATTCTACCAACTGTTGTTCCAACAACTATTGAATCTCCCTTACTTAATGTTCCTCTATTTATAAGCAATGTAGCTATTGGCCCTTTATTCTTATCTAATCTTGCTTCTATTATTGAACCTTTAGCTTGCTTATTTGGATTTGATTTTAATCCCATAACATCAGCTTGTAATAAAACCATTTCTAACAAATCATCTATACCAGTATTCTCTTTAGCAGATATTTCTACAAATATGGTGTTTCCACCCCATTCTTCAGAAACTAAATCATAGTTCATTAATTCTTGTTTAATTTTATTTGGATTTGCACCAGGTAAATCCATTTTATTTATAGCAACAATAATTGGTAATTCTGCACTTTTAGCATGATTTATAGCTTCAACTGTTTGAGGCATGACTCCATCATTTGCTGCAACAACTAATATTGCTAAATCGGTAATTTTAGCACCTCTAGCTCTTAACATTGTAAAAGCTTCATGTCCTGGAGTATCTAGGAAAGTTATATCTCTATCTTTTATTTTCACTTGATATGCTCCTATATGTTGAGTAATTCCTCCAGATTCTTTTTCTGCTTCTTGAGTTTTTCTAATAGCATCTAATAAAGATGTTTTTCCATGATCAACATGTCCCATAACTACAACAACAGGTGGCCTTGTTTCTAAATCTTCATCTTTATCTACAGTATTATCGAATAATTTTTCTTCATAAGATATTTCTACTTTTTTCTCAGCTTCTATTCCAAATTCTTGTGCTATAAGAAATGCCGTATCAAAATCAATTGAAGAGTTTATAGTAGTTATTATTCCATAATCAATTAGTTTCTTTAATACTTCAGCAGCTGTTTTTTTAATTGATTTTGAAAAATCTTTAACTGATATTATCTCAGGTATTGTGATTTTTTCTAATTTTGATGCATCTTCTAATTCTTTTTTCTTTTGTCTTTTATCTTTTTTTGCTGTTGATGTTCTTCTTCTACCAGAAAAAGAAACATCATAATAATCCAACATTTGACCTGAGTCAAACATTTTTGAAAGCTCTGTAGTTCTTCTTAAAGATTCTAATTTAGCATCATCTATTTCTTCAAATTCTTCAAAGCCTTTCCTTGCTCTTTGTTTTCTTTCTTCTTGCTTTTGTTCTCTTTGCTTTTCTCTCTCTTTTCCCTGTCTATCTCTTTCAAAGTCATTTCCTTTAAATTCTATTTTTTCTATTTCAGGTTTAATTGATTGTCTTTGTCTATCTTTATTATATACTTCAACTTTCCCATTTCTTGCTTCTTTATTAAATTCTCTTGTACCAAATCTATTTGGTCTACCTGATTTTGATTGTCCACCAGTTCTTACTTGACCTGCTGCTCTTGAATGCCCTCCTGTTCTTGTTTTTTCTACATGTTTACTTTCTTCATTTTTAATAGGTTGTTTTTTCCCAATATTAGCAGATTTTGGAATTGAGTCATTTTTTTCTTCAGCTTTAGCTTTAGTTTTTGGTTGAAGTCCAAAAAGCTCACTAACAGAAAGGGGTTTTTCTTTCCTCTCTCTATATACAATATTATAATCATGAGATTCCGACTTTTTTTGAACCTTACCTAAGTCAGATCTAGTATCTCTTCTTTGTACACCTGTTTGAGATGCTTTTTTGCTTTTATCATCTTTAAGAATAACTTCTCTTCGAATGATAAATGGTTCATCTTCTTTTGCCTTTTTATCTTTTAGTTCTTTTTTACTCATATTCTCCTCGCTAATCTTTCTTTATTGCTTCTTTTAATTCTTCTATTGTGCTAATACTTATATTTTGTTTTAATTGATTTTGTAAAAACTTTCTTTGTATAGCTTTATCTAAACATTCTGCAGAGCAAACATATACTCCTCTTCCGCCTTTTTGTTGACTACTATCAAAAATTATATTCTTGTTTTTATCATCTTTTTTATTTATATTTTTTAACACTTTAATTTTTGCTATTCTATATAAGTTTTTCTTATCTTTTTTTAAATTACAACCTATACATGTTCTTATGTTTTTTTTATTTCTCATATATTATTCTTCTTCAGTTTCTTTATCCATTTCTTCTTCTTTTACAATTACAGTTTTTTCTTCTTTCTTTAAAGTTTCTAATGCATCTTCTTCCATAAGGTTAATTGCAAAGTCTTCTTCAATATTTGCATGTTGTGCTTGCAATGCTTCAATTATTTCTCTAAACTGAGATTCACTCTTAATGTCTATTTTCCATAATGTTAAATTAGCTGCAAGTCTAACATTTTGTCCACCTTTTCCTATCGCTAAAGACAATTGATCATCCGGAACAATAACTTGTGCAAAATTTTCTTCTGTATGAATATCAACAGCCATTATTTGAGCTGGTAATAATGCAGATCCAATATATGTTGCTGGATCTTCATTCCATTCAACAACATCTATTTTTTCACCATTTAATTCATTAATTATATTTTGTATTCTTATTCCTTTTTGTCCAACACATGATCCAACAGGGTCAATATTTTCATTTATTGAATAAACAGCAATTTTAGATCTACTACCTGCATCTCTTGATATAGATTTTATCTCTATTAATCCTTCTGAGATTTCTGGTATTTCGTATTCAAATAGTTTTCTAACAAATTCTGGGCTAGTTCTAGATACTATAACTTGAACTTCACCTTTGTCATTTTTATTTACAGCTTGAACATATACTCTAAGTTTTTGATTAACCTTATATTCTTCTGAAGGTGATTGTTCTTTTAGTGGCATTATTCCTTCTAATTTTCCTAAATCAAGAATAACAGTATTTCCAACTTTTTGAACACTTCCTAAAATTATTTCTCCTATTTTAGTATTATATTCTTCAAATCTTACATCTTTTTCTTTTTCTCTAAGTTTTTGGATTATTATTTGTTTTCCTTTTTGTACAGCTATTCTTCCAAAATCTTTAGGTTGTAAAACTTCATCTACAACACTCCCTAATTTAGCTTTCTTATCTAATTTTTTTGCTTCTTCTAATGTTATTTCTTTAACATTGTCTTCTACTTTTTCAACAACTGTTTTTTCAGCAACTAAATTTAAAATACCTTTTTTCTCATCAATTATTATTTTTACATCTTCTTCAGTATTATAATGTTCTTTATATGCTGCTTCTAATGCAACTTTAAGTGCATCTAATAGAAATTCTTTACTTATATTTTCAGTTTTTTCTATTTCTTCCATAGCCTTTATTAAGGCTTTCATGTCGATTGATCCCATCTCAATTACCTTTCCTTTATACAATTAAGGAGTGAGATCTGCTCTCACTCCTCTACTTTCTAATGTGCATATATTCTAACCCTTTTCATCATTATTGTCAAGTATTACAGCTATTCTTTATTATTTTGTAAATTGACAAAGTAAATGCAATAAGAAATCCTAGACTAGTAACAAGTTTCATTTAGTCTAAGAAAGCAGTAAATAATAAAACAAAAAACATAGATAAAATATCTATGTTTTTTATCAATTTTATATTACTATCAAATTCTTTTAATCTCTAATTTTAAAGTTCTTATTCTAATTTTAAAATATCTTTTATAGTATATTATTCTATATTATATTTAACAACTTTAATATATGCGAATACTGCAAATACAACTAAAGATAAAATTATAAATACCATATTACTTTCAAAACCTGCATCTGGAAGAACTTTATCCTCTGCAATTTTATCTTCTACAACTTTATCATCTACAGCTTTCTTATCTACATCTGCCTCTTTATCTGTATCTGTTGTTCCTGTACTTGGTACAATCGTAGTAGCTTGTTCTTGCTCTTCATCCTCAAGAGGTATTACAGTTATAGTATCTGTAGCATAAGCCTTTAAAGGTAATAACATTAATCCTATTGTTAATATTGTAATTATGCTTAATATTTTAATACTTTTTTTCATCATCTTCTCCCTAATAATTAATATACTATTTTTATTTCTAACTAATTATATTTATAACATTTATACACTAATTAAACAAGTACACGTAGGTAATTTTTTATTACATTAATATTATTTTAATGTCTCATTTGTGTTACATTGGTGTTAATGGGCTTTTACTTTACTTATTAATAAGCCATCGTCAATATTAAATATTTCTGTTTCAAAATTAATATCTTTTTCTAGAATAGATATAAACTTTCTTAAATTTTTAACTATTGTTCTGTGTTTTTTCCCTTGATATTCACCTAAAACATAACCTTTAAAAAGAACATTATCTGCTATAATAAAACTATTTGTTTTTAAAAGTTTAAATATTTTTTCTAAAAAATTAACATACTGTCCTTTTGCTGCATCTATAAAAACCATATCAAAATTTTCTTCTCCTATAAATGATAAACAATCTTTAGTAAACGACTTATTATTTAAACATTCATTTGCATCTGAATTAATTATTTTAATTTGTTTTTCTAAATTAAAATTTTTAATATTCCTTTTTGCTTCTAAAAATCTTTTTTCATCCTTCTCTATTGTATAAATTTTTATGTTTTTATTTAACGAAGCAAAATTTATAGCTGAATAACCAGTTGCACTACCAATTTCTAATATACTTTTTATATTTTCTTTTTCTATAACATCCAATATTTTAGCCAAAACTTGATCTTTAACTATTGGTATATTATTTTTAATTGAATCTTCTTTTAATTCATTTAAGGTCATCATAAAATCCATCTTCAACATTCTCTAACATTTTTTGTTTTAATACTTCATTTAATCTTTCAACTTCAGTTTTATCTTTAGTAGTTTTTCCTTCTTGTATCATACTAGATAAGTTAAACTTATCTCCCACTTTAACATAGTTGCCTTTTCTGAAAGGTTTTAAAGGTCCATTTATAGATACTGGTATAATATCTACATTTGTTCTTAATGCAATATATGCAGCTCCAGATTTAAATTGGCCTTTATGTAATCCTTTTCTTGTTCCTTCAGGAAAAATTGCTAATATTTTACCCTCTTTTATAGTTTTAATCATTTGTTTTAATGGAAGTACATCACTTCCATCTCTTTCTACTAAAATTACATCATATGCCCAAGCTGCAAGCATTATAAAAGGGTTGTTTTTTATATTTCCCCTGCCTACAAAAATTATTTCATCTCCTCTGTATTGTGACATAATAAAAAAAGCATCGAAATAATTTCTATGATTTGAAATTAATATTGCAGGCCCCTTTTTTACTAATTTTTCCTTATCAATAAACTTTATTCTATATACTAAATTCATTAATATTATAAGTGGTCTAATCAATATTCTTATAAATCTTTTCATTTATACCTCAAAACTTCGAATATTGTTTAATTCTTTTTTTCTTGCCTTCCAATCTGGCAATAATTTGCTTAAAAGTTGTTTAAACTCTTTGCCATGGTTATCATATATTAAATGTGATACCTCGTGGACTACAACATATTCAATTAAACTTTTATCTTTTTTAGCTAACTCTACTGAATATGTTATAATGTTTTTCTTTGTGTTGCAACTACCCCAGGTTCTTTTAAGTTTTCTAATTCTTATTTCTTTTACTTCTACATTTAACTTATTTGCCCAGATTTCAGTTAAATTTGTCACAATATCTATCAAATTTGATTTATACCAACTATTAATATATTTTTCTAAAAATTCTTCAGTATTATTTTTTTTAAAAATATATATGTTTAAATAATCTTCATTTATCTCAATTCTTTGTTTTTTGTCTACTTCTATTATATTTAATATATACTTTAGACCTAAGTATTCTATTTGTTCACCTGTTTTAAATTCCTGTTTTAAAACATCTTTAAACTTAGATTTACTTTTCTTTATCCATTCTTCTTTTTCTTCTAAAAAATTATAAATATCTTTTTTGCTTAACTGAAAAGGAACAGACAAAACTACACTTCCATCTGTCCTTACAGTTAAATTAATATTTTTAATTCTTTTTCTTAATAATTGAATCTTATACCCTGAAAAATATATATCTTTCTTTTCTGTCAAATAATTTGAATTCATAATTATTCAACTACATCTTGTCCATCTAAACCTGGTGCTTTTTTTTCTGGTGTAGAAACATTTATTCCAGATTCATCAGGTAAATTAGTTTCCGGTAAATTTAAAGTATCTTCTTCAAGTTTACCTCCATCTTCTTCATCATACAATATAGGTCTTTCTAATTCATTTAAGTCTGGACTTATAACATTTATTTTGCTTTTCTCTATAAAATGATTATTAGTTAGTTTTAGAATTTTATTTTGAATAACAAACATAATTGTCCCAAAAATTATTATTAAAAAAACTAATAATAACAATAATCCTATTCCTACTTTACGATAAAAATCATCTACGTCAAAAGACTTTTCATCTACTTTCTTTTTATTTTCTTTTTCCATACCTACTCCTTTTTTATTTTATATATTTTATTTTATATATTTTATTGTATATGTTTAAAAATATTTTTTCAACATCTTTTTGTTTTACCATTTACATTTTACCATTTACATTTATATTTGTATTTAATTTTTATATTTAACTATTGTTATATGTTAATTTTGTTAAGTTCTTAGCTTATAATTTTATAATTAATTTTATTTTATACTTTTAAAAAAACTTTTACAATACATTAAAATAAAAGGCAACCTTTAAAGGTTGCCTAGTTTTTTTAAATTTAGTTTTTAGTCTTAGTTTTTGTTTTTAATATCAATTAATCTTAATTTTGTTGTTTTTTATTTTGTTTTGCATAATCAATTTTTCTTGTTTCTCTTAAAATATTAATTTTAATTTGTCCAGGAAAAGCCATTTCATTTTCTACTTTTTGAGCTACATCTCTCGCAAGTACTACCATTTCTTCATCTGTTATTTTTTCAGGATTTACTATTAATCTGACTTCTCTACCTGCTTGAATAGCATATGATTTTTCTACTCCATCAAAAGAGTTTGCAATACCTTCTAAAGACTCTAATCTTTTAATATATGATTCAAAAGTGTCTCTTCTAGCTCCTGGTCTTGATGCAGATATAGCATCTGCTGCTTTAACAATCAAAGCTTCATTTGTTTGAGGTTCAACATCATCATGGTGTGCTTCAACTGCATTTACTACTAGTGGATCTTCTTTATATTTTCTTAAAATTTCAGCTCCCAATTCAACATGGGTACCTACTGTGTCAGCGTCATGATCTAACGCTTTACCAATGTCGTGAAGTAATCCTGCTCTTGCAGTCATTTCAACTCTTAATCCTAATTCTTGAGCCATTATTCTGGCTAAATTAGATACTTCTATAGAATGTGTTAAAGCATTTTGCCCATAACTTGTTCTATATTTTAATTTCCCTAATAGTTTAATAATTTCTGGTGGTAATTTAGAAACTCCCGTTTCTAACATAGCTCTTTCGCCCTCTTCTTGAATTGTTTCTTCAACTTCTATCATTGCCTTATCAACTACTTCTTCTATCCTTGAAGGATGTATTCTTCCATCATTGATTAATCCTTCTAATGCTAATCTTGCAATCTCTCTTCTTACAGGATCAAATGCAGAAATTGTAATTGATTCTGGTGTATCATCAATAATAAATTGAGCACCTGTTAAAGTTTCTAAAGTTTTGATATTTCTTCCTTCTCTACCAATAATTCTTCCCTTCATATCGTCATTAGGAAGACTTACCACTGAAATTGTTGTCTCTGAAGTATGGTCTGCAGCACATTTTTGTATTGCATTTGCAACAACTTCTTTTGCTTCTTTTGCTGCACTTGATTTAATTTCTTCCTTTTGTTCTTGAATAAGTTTAGCTTTTTCAACAGTTAATTCTTTTTCTACTTCTGCTAAAACAATTGATTTTGCTTCTTCTCTTGTTAGTTGTGATATTTTTAGTAATTCTTCTTTTTTCTCTTTTTCTAAATTTGCTAAATTTCTTTCTTTAGTTATTAATTCATTCTCAAAATTTTGTAATTCTTTTTCTTTTCTTTCATGTCTTTCCTCTTTTTTGTCAATTTGTTCTTCTTTTTGAATTATTCTTCTTTCTTGAACACTTACTTCTCTTCTTCTTTCTTTTACTTCTTCATCAGCTAAATTTTTAATACGTAATGCTTCTTCTTTTGATTTAATTATTTCATTTTTGTATGCAGTTTCAGCTTCTAATCTAGCTTTTTCTAAGATAGTTTCAGCTTCATTCACAGCATTTTTCTTTTTAGATTTTAAAATCATTTTATATGTCAACATACCTAAAGGCATAAATACTATAGCTGATCCGAAAAGAGTAAGTATAATTTTTAATACTTCATTCATTTTCTTTTCCCCTTTATATAGTTTTCAATGTTCTAAATAGTTAGATTTTAATATAGTCCAAATATCTAGTGTTTAACTACTATTTTATTTATTATCAGTTTAATTTTCATTAATTCCTGTTAATATCTGTATACATTATACAATACTAAACTCTATTTTACAAATACAATAAATTAATCTATTTTTTTTGCAATAGCCTATAATATGCTTATCTTAATGTTTTTAATTTTTATCCATTTATGTTATTTTTGTTAAATTTTCTATTTCAATAAAAAAAGAAGACTTCTATCTTCTTTTTTATCCATTTAATCTAACTCATTTTTTTAAATTATTTTATTTTGTTTTATTTATTAATATCCTCTACTTTAAATTTAAAATCATTAATTTTATCTAAAATTTTTCTTATATCCTCTTCTGTTATTTCTTTTTTACCTACATTTTCTTTTAACTCATCAACCATTCTATCTATAGTTGTAGAAATTTTTTCTATGGTACTTACAGTATCAAATTGTTCTAATTTTTTTCTTCTTAATATTAAGTGTTTTGTTGCAGTTAATTTTTCTACACCATCCTTAACTATAAATGAATCTCCAAAAGAAGGTATTATAGTCTCAATATTAAATTTTTCTATAACTAAATCTTTTAAAGTCTTTAATGATGTTTCTTCTCCATGTACTAAAAATATATTTTTAGGTTTCTTTTTAAAATTTTCTACAAACTCTAAAAGAAATTTTTGATCTGCATGCCCAGAATATGCTTCAATATATTCAATCTCTGCATTCACTGCTATTTCTTCACCAAATATTTTAACTTTCTTATCTCCATTTACTATACTATAACCTAATGTTCCTGGAGCTTGATAGCCTACAAAAAGAACTGTGTTTTTTGGATTCCATAAATTATGTTTCAAATGATGTTTAATTCTACCAACCTCACACATCCCTGATGCAGAAATTACTATTATAGGTTCTTTGGTAGAATTTAAATTTTTAGACTCTTCAGCAGTTTTAGTAAAATTTAAACCTTTAAATTCTAATGGATGATCTCCAGAATTTAAATATTCTCTTACTTCTTCTCCAAATAAGTCCATATTTCTTCTAAAAATTTCAGTTGCAGATATAGCAAGAGGGCTATCAACAAATACCTTAGCATTCATTAACTCCTCATATTGTTCTTTAAAAATCTTTAGTTGATTTTCATCTAAGTTGTCCTTAATCTTATTAATTTCATAAAGAATCTCTTGTGTTCTTCCTACAGCAAAAGATGGAATAACTACATTTCCACCTCTTTTTAATGTTTTAGAAACAATATTCAAAAAATCTTGTGCTTTTGTTTCATTTTTTTGATGAATTCTATTTCCATATGTACTTTCCATAACTAAATAATCTGCATCTTCTACAAAATGTAATTTATCTAGTAAACTTATTTGATTATTTCCTAAATCTCCAGAAAAAACAATTTTTTCTTCTTTTCCACCTTCGGTAATCCATAGTTCAATTATTGATGAACCTAACATATGTCCCGCATCAGTAAATCTAGCTTTAATATTTTTATCTATTTGATATATCTTATTATATTGAACCTTATTAAACAATTCTAAAGAATCTACAGCATCTTCTGCTGTATAAAGGGGTTCTAAAAGATTTTTCCCTTCCCTTTTTCTTTTTCTGTTTTTCCATTCAGTTTCTTGTTCTTGAATATATCCACTATCTGCAAGCATAATACTACAAAGATCAACTGTTGCCTTTGTTGCAAAAATTGGGCCTCTGAACCCTTCATTATATAATTTCGGAATTCTACCCGAATGATCAATATGTGCATGTGTAAGTATCATAAAATCTATTTCTCTTGGATTATACAAAAAGTCATCATAGTTTTTTTCTTCTTCTATTTCCTTTCCTTGAATTAATCCGCAATCAACAATAAATTTTTTACTTTCTGTCTCAACTAAAAAGTTTGATCCTGTTACAGTCCCAGCTGCACCTAAAAAAGTTAGTTTCATCTACACCGTCTTCCTTTATTTTTTTATTTTTTTATTTTTTATTTTTAATCTGGTTGATCTGGTCCATTTTTTGGATACTTTTATCTTTCTACTGTTTTATTCTTAGTAATTTTTTCTAAATTTATTTGAACCTTCCAAATTTAAACTATTTCTGTTTTTTCTTCATTTCTTTAATTTTATCTCCTGCCTTTTGAGCAAAATATTCACCCTCGAAATGTGGTATATTATATTTATCTAAAAATTCTATCATTTCTTGAGTAGTTTCAAATAATATATTATTATTTTTATCTTTATTTTCTAATTCTAAATATATTTTACCATCAATATCACTTACAACAATTTCATATTTACCATTAGAATATGTTTTAGCATCTTGTTTTAATTGTAATAATTTTACATAACCTATACTTTTTAATAGTTCATATGCTTCATCTATACTTTCTATTCTACAAATATATTTGGATTCATTTATTATATTATTATTATCAAATTTTTTTACTTTTTTTGTTATTTCTTTCCTAATTTTTATCTTAGGTAAAGAATTTGTAGTAAATATAAAACTTCTTATTCTAATAGATGTATTAAGTAAACTTATTTCATCATATTTACTAATATTCTTAAACTTTTCAGGTACCATATATATATCATCTAATATAAAGTCTTCTATTTTTTTATAGCCATTTTGATTTAATATATCTTCCAACTCTTCCATTCCTGTAGTAACTCTTAAAGTTATCTCATGCTCTTCTTTTAAATTTTCTAACATATAGTGCTCCTTATAAGAATAATCTAGTTTTTTTCCTTAATTTTATTGCTAAATCTGGTTTTCTAGTTGTTTTTATTGCTAATTCTTTTTCTACAGTATCTTTATCATAAATTCGCATTCCTACTACCATGGGTTTATAGTCTAATTCAATTAATAAGTCTTCTAAATCTAATATTTGTGTTTCTAAAACAGCTGATATTAAATCATAATTAATATCAATGTCATAACTTAACATCTGAAGAGTACCCATTTCACACAATTTTGTTACAAGCATTTTTTCAATTATTTTTATCTTTCTGTTAAGTTTTTTTATATCTTTAATATATATTTTTTCATCAAGCTTTAAAAATTTAAAATATCTTAAAGACTTTAAATTTAATAAAATCTTTGATGAAGTATTTTCTAATTCCATCTTATATTGCATTGCATTCAAAATTGATAACTCTAATTCTACAATATAATCATTAATTTTTTTATTTCTATCAAAAACCCTTATTTCTCTTTTTAATTCATCTTTATATTCTATAAAATTATTAGGTTTTTGTATCATTGTTAAAAATTCATACTCATTTGAAGATTTTAATCTTTCTTCTTCAATTAAATTTTTAAATATAATTATAGAAGAAATTTTTTTATTTTTATGTAGTCTGTTATTTTTTTCTTTAAATCCTTCAACTAAAAGTTCATCATTATTTAGCATTAAATCAATACTAGTTATTTTTTTACTTAATTTCTTTTTTTGCTTATTAATAGCTGTTAAAAAACGAGGTAAATCATCCATAGTTTCTAACATTTTTTCTTTTTTTGCTAATTCTTTTTCAATTTTATCTTTATTCTTTTCTGTAGGATATGCATAAATACTACCATAAAGTCCATCTAAAATATCATTTGCATTCTTTTCACCAAATTGCTTAATTAAACTTATCCTCATTTCTTGGATATAGTCCGGAAGATTAATATTTTGAGTTTTCCATTGATGCATAAAATTAGCTCCTAAAAGCCATATTAAATTTTGATAGATAACATTCTTAATGTATGGAAACTTATTATTAGATTTAGGATACCAAGAATATCCTTTAAAATCACGAATAATTTCTACGGCATCCAAATTTGAACCTTCTTCTAATATATTTTGAAAAACTTCCTTAAAAACATATTTGTCTTTAATATAAAAATATTTTGGTTGTATCTCTGATATTGCGGCATAAAGTTCTAATGGTGATAATTGTACAACTATACTCTTTGTTTTTTCGTCTACTTTTCTTTTCAAAAGTTCATTCTTTTGTTTTTCTATAGGTTGTATTCCTGTTTTTCCTATGTTTTCTTTTTTTATATCAAATATATTTTCTTTAATAATTTTTATATCTTTAACATTTTCCTTCACATTATTTAAAAATGTTGAAATTATAACATCTTTATCCAAAACATTAACTTTTACTTTTTTATAATCAGGGTACATATCATTTAAGTGATTTAAAATAAATAAGAGTAAATTATTAACTTCAGTGTTAAATTTTTTACTTTTCAACATTTCATCTAAAATTTTATTATATTTTTTTGACGACTCTAAAAAAAACCTCAACTCTGCTCCTAATTATAATTAAAATTTATTCTTTTAGCTTAATATGTACTATATTTATTTTTTAACTATATTTTTTATAATTAATAAATATCTTTGTTAAATATATTTTCTTAATTATATTTTACTTAATTTAAAATGTATTGTCTAATAAGTCCACAATATTTTTTAATATGTAAATTGCAATAATAAGTATCCACTTTTTTTACTTCTATCTTGATATAATGCATAATTCTTCTAATATTTTACATAAATTTATATAAAAAATATTAGCTTGTTCTAGACCTGCTAATATTTTATATCCTTTTTTTAAACATTTTAACTATTCTTCTATAATATCCATCTCTTCATCTTCTTCATCAAAATCTTCATTATTACTATTAGCATCCTCAAGTAATTTTGTTTTTAATTCTTCCCATTCAGATTCAGATATTAAAACTTTTCTTGCTTTATTTCCTTGTTGTCTTGAAATTACTCCCATATCTTCAATCTGATCAATAATCCTTCCAGCCCTTGAATCTCCCATTCTATATTTTCTTCTTATAAGAGAAATCGAAGCTGAATCTTCTTTTATAAATAAATCTATTATATCAATAATTAAATTCCAATCCTCATCTTCTACTTGTTTTATATCATCTACAGAAGATTTTTTTTCTTTTCCAGCTTTTGGATCTTTATCCCTTATTTCTCTTTGAGCATTTTCCATCAACCTATCAGCAGATTCTGAAACACTCTTCC
>CAZCCM010000005.1:0-1308 GCA_964497325.1 uncultured Lachnospiraceae bacterium
TTTTTATATTTTTTCACTTATATAATCTTATTCTTAATATTATAATTTTATTAAACTCTATTTGTTCTAACTTTATTCATCATATTCAAACCAAAGTCCAGCCTCTTCTAATTCTTTAATCTTTGCATTATGTTCTTCATATGTTGAAAAGAAATACATATCTCCATTTTTATCTGATACAAAAAACTTATCTATAGTTTTTTTATAATTAAAAGTTGCATCTATTGCTTCTTTACTTGGAGAACAAATTGGTCCAATAGGAACCTTACCAGTCATATTTGGTCCTCTTGTATTATATGGATTATCAGTATTAATTTCATCAATAGTTAAATCTCTTTTACTCATATCTGCTTTAATAGCATAATATGTAGTAACATCACTTCCCATATCCATTTCATTTTGTAATCTATTAATAAATATTCCTACAACTGTTCTCCTATTTTCTTTGCCCATACTCTCTAATTCAGCACATGAAGCTAAGGTTAAAACTTGATGTATTGGCATTATATTTGTGTTTTTTAAAGGTAAATTGTTACTATCTACATATTTAGATTTATATTCTTTTAACATCTCTTCTGTTCTATTTAACATTGTTCTTATAATTAGTTCACTATCAATATCTGCTGAATCAAAATGATATGTATCTGGAAATAAATAACCTTCTAAAGAATAATATATATTTTTATTTTTTATTGCATCAGTTAAAAACCAATATTCTGAAATTAATTTATCAATAAAAGTTTTATCATTTAAAGTTTTTATAAAAACATCCTTTTTTATATCTAATTCTTCTTCTACTTTATTTGCTATATAATCTATATTCTTCCCTTCGAGTATTTGAAAAACAACTAAACTATTATCTACTCTTCCTTCAATAATCATATCCATAATTTCTTTAAAGCTATCTTTTTTAGTAGCTTTATACCTTCCTTCTACAAAATGATGTTTATTATTTACTTTAGAATATATTTTGAAAACTTTTGTATTCCTTATTAATCCTAGCTCAACTAAAGTGTTAGCTATTTCATCTGAAGTTTCTCCTTCATTTATTACAAAAGAAATACCTTCTTCATTCTTTTTATCAATAGGGGATGTTTGCCAAAAATATATTAGAAATAGTACTAAAATAGCAAAGGTTATTACCCACAATAATATTGAAATTATTATCCACTTTATATTAGATTTTTTTGGTATTCTATTCCCATATTTATTTTGTCTTGCTCCAACTTTCTTGAACTCAGTTGAACTTTCTATCTTTTCTTCAAATTTATTTTCAAAATTCATATTTAATTTTTCCCTTTTCTTTTT
>CAZCCM010000005.1:1408-14655 GCA_964497325.1 uncultured Lachnospiraceae bacterium
TAATTATATCTTTATTTTTAATTAGATGTAAATAATTTAAGTCCTCTTTCTTTTAATCTAGGTTTTAACTCTCTAATAAAAGTTTCATAAACTTTTGAAGATATATCTTCATTAGCTAAGAGCTCTATTCCTTGAATATTATGATTATTAGCTATTTTTAATAATTGAGATATAAAAACTTGTCTTTTTGTAAAATCTTCTAAGTAGTCATTCAAATTATATTTTTCAAGATTTAATTCTGCAACTATTTCGATATTATTAGTCTTTAACTTATCAATAAATATTATATATGAAGGATTTTCTTTAGAATATTTTTCCTCCAAAGAAAGAATATTATTTTTTTCAGTAATATTAAATAGTTCAATAATAGCAACTTTATTTGTATCTTCTACATTAACATTATCAAAATTATCTTCTGGAATTCTATAATTCCTAATAAAATTATATTCAATTTCCTCATCTTCTATATAATCTGACCTAACTTCAATTATTGATTTAACTTTATTTTTTGAAACATATCCATAAGTTCCATTTGATGTTCTTAATTTATATTTATTTTTCCCTTCTTCAACTAAGACATAATCCTTATCTCCTGAAAGTTTTTCTAAAGATTTAGATAAAAACATCTTACTTTTTTTAAGTTTAGTATCTTCTACAACTCGAACTACCTTTTTTCCTTTATGTATATTGTCAACTATTACTTTATTATTATTCGTAACAAAAACTTCAACACCATAAACAGATGATAAATCATTTAAAGGTAAATATATAATATCTTCATCCTTAAAAGCAGAAACATTTATAACTGAATCAGTACCATTTAAATTTATTCCATAGTCATTTAGTATAATTCTTGCAACATGAGTATCTCCTGTTGTTATAATTTCATTTGTATCTTCATTATATGAAATATCTTTATCAAAATTTGCAACAATATCCTCTAAAGACATTATCACAACCTTTGCAGTACTATTTTGAGCTAAAGAAATTCTAATAGGTTTTTGAGTTACAATTTTTTGATTATTTAAATAAAAGAATTTAGAAACATCTTCTTTCTTATTACCATTTAATATTACTGCTAAAAGAATTAAAATAGCAATAATTAATACAATAATATATCCTTTAAAAGACTTATTTTTTGTTCTCTTTTTATTTTTCCTATTTCTATTTACTTTAGATTTAGATACTTCTTTTCTTTTTGATTGATTAATATTACCATTCATATAAATAGATTCATTCTTTGCTTTTGAAGAAATATGGGAATTTGTATTTGTTCCTATATTTTGTTTTCTTTTAGCTCTTCTTTCAGATATTTCTTCTTCTCTACTTTTTTTATTCATATTAATTCCTCTAATATTTTATTTAATATTTTTTTTACAGACAAACCATAGTTATTTAATAACTCTTCTGCATTACCACTTTTTCCAAAAGTATCGTTAATTCCTAATCTTATTAATTTTTTTGGATACTTATCAATTAAAACTTCTGATATTGCACTTCCTAAGCCTCCTACAATACTATGATTTTCTAAACTTAATAGTATTTCTGTTTCTTTTGCATTCTTAATTATTGTATCAATATCAATAGGCTTTATACTATATAAATCAACGACTCTGATATCTATATCATATTCTTCTTTTAAAATTTTTTGTACTTCTAAGGCTCTTTCTACAACGTCTCCTATAGCAAAAATTGTAGCTTTATCTCCATTTCCATGAGTTTTAGAAGATCCTAATTTAAATTTTTCATCATTATTATATATGATCTCTGTTTTAGATCTAGATAATCTAATATATGCTGGCATTGAATCTTTGCTAACTTCTTCTATAATTCTTTTAGTTGAAATGTCATCTGATGGAACAAAAACTCTCATATTAGGAATACTTCTCATAATTGCTATATCTTCTAGCATTTGATGTGTTGGGCCATCTTCTCCAGGTGATAATCCTGCATGTGTTGCCACTAATTTTACATTAGCTTGATTATATGCAACAGATTGCCTTATTTGATCATAAGTTCTTCCTACTAAAAATATAGCAAAGGAAGAACAAAAAACCGTCTTACCAGATAGGGCTATTCCTGCAGAAGTTCCTATCATATCCTGCTCTGCAATTCCCATGTTTATAAATCTATTTGGATAAAGTTTCTGAAATTCTTCTGTTTTAGTAGAAGTAGATAAATCTGCATCTAAAACATAGATGTTTTCATTTTTACCTATTTCAGCTAAAATTTCACCATAACTTTCTCTTGTTGCTTTCTTCATAAACCTTTCTCCAATTCTACTAATGCATTTGCATATTCTTCTTCATTAGGAACTTTTCCATGCCACTTATTAGTATTTTCCATAAAAGAAACACCTTTACCTTTTATTGTATTACAAATAATAGCTAAAGGTGAATTTCTTTTTTCTTTTGCACGGGAAAATCCTTCTCTTATTTCATCTAGATTATGACCATCAATTTCTATAGTCTCAATATTAAAACTAACTAATTTATGTGCTAGTGGATCTATGTTTTTAATGTTTTTTACTTCCCCATCTAACTGATATTTATTTTTATCTATTAATATTACTAAATTAGATAAATTTTCTTTTGAAGATGTCATTAAAGCTTCCCATATTTGACCTTCTTGCATCTCTCCATCACCAATCAAGCAATATACTATTCCAGGTTTATTCTCTCTTCTTTTAACTATTGCCATTCCATTAGCAACAGATAGACCTTGACCTAAAGATCCTGCAGAGTAATCTATTCCTGAACAAGAAAATCTACTTATATGTCCTTCTAATTTACCTTCTATTTTTCTAAAACCTTTTAAATCTTCCTCTGATAAAATTCCTTTTTCATATAGTATTGCATATACAAGAGGAGAAATATGGCCTTTCGAAATAATTACTTTATCATTATCTTTTAAAAATTCAAAATATAATGTTGTTAAAATTTCAGTTGCAGAAAACGACCCACCAATATGTCCAGATTGTGAATTATATACTAAATCTAAAATTATTTTTCTAATTTTTTTACATCTTTCTTTTGTATCCATATTTTCCTTTTCTATATTTATTATTAAAGTATTAATTTAATAACACTAACTATTTTTTATATATCTTATATCATTAGGTAAGAAAACGTTATTATAAGTATCGCTCTAAGACCAGGATCCAATGCTGTAAACATAGTTATAAATTGAAGATATAAGTTTTTAAGCCAATTTGGTAAACTTTTAAGTCTTATTTTTAATTCATTAAAGTCTAATTTTAATTTATCTTTTAAATATTTATTGTAGAAATTTTCTATAGTTTTATATAATACAGAATTTTTTATTTTATTTTTTAGGTATTCATTGTAGAAATTTTCAATTGACTTATATATTTTCGAGTTTTTAATTCTATTTTTTATTCCATTCCAAATTGTTATAGGTTCTTTTATTACATCACTACCTATTATATTTAAAAGGGCTGCATCTTCTCCTTTAAAAGAAAATTCAACATTAACTTTAGAGCCTACTGGAACATCCTTTAAATCAATAAATTCTCTATGAATTATATATCCATCTTTATCAATTACTTGAATCTCTGCATATTTCCATTTATCATTTTTCTTAACAATATCAACATTAACAAATCCATCTCTTCCTGATGATACAAAACTGTTAATACTCATATCGAAATCATCATTATTTATTTGAGTTAAATCTCTATTTTGAGCTTTATATCTTGATTGATAAATTATAGTTTCTCCTATAGGTATTAGGATTAAAGATATAACTATAAAGCCTATTATAGACCATATTACCTTTTTTAAAGTTATATTATCTTTCATTTTATTTCCTTTATATAATTTAGTATATTCTCATTTGTATGTTTTAAAAACATTTTTTATTTTTATATTCATTTTTATATATTTATTGTACAACTTCCCATTGCTTAGCTGTAGAAGTTGCTTTTAATTTTACATCTGGTGATAAAAACACAATTGGTCTTAATTTATATGAAAGAATTTCATTTGTATATGCAGAGCTTGTAGTATATACAGGATAAACTCCTTGAATATAAAGATAATTCACATACATAATCATAAAATTTGCTCTATTAGATGAACTATCAATGGTCCTATTTGCCAAAAAATAAGAAGCTTTAAAAAGAATATTTGTTCCTAAATTTTGATATTCTGGTTTAAAAACAAGATCCTTAGAATATGTTTGCTTATTTGTTTGAGGAAAAGCTTTTCTTTTTAAATCTGAAAAAGCCTTACCATTAGCTAATTCACTATTTAAAGTTGGATAAAATACTTCAACTGTTGGATTTTCTCTACTATAATTTCCTTCTAAATTATTAGTAAACATTGTTTGAAAATCATCCATAGTCATAGACCTAGCTCCTGAATCTCTAAGTTTTTTAGTTTTTACTTCAGAAGGATTTATAGGATTTCCTATAGTATATGTTGTAACAAGAGATGTATCCGCACCTGTTCCATGCCCAAAAACACTACATAATTTATGTAACTCTTCTTCAATAAATAAAAAACCTTGACCGCTAGTAACTTTAAAATTTGCACCATCAATAGTTACTAAATTTTTACTCATTAATTTAAGTCTACCATTTTCTTTACCAATAACTATATATTCATTATTGTCAGATGTTGCTGTAATAGTTTGTACAGAATCCCCATTACCTGAAACTTGTGAACCTTCTTTTGCTGATCCTACAACGGATGTATATGTAAGTAAACTTTGATCTGTAACACCCTTTGTTGGATCATAAAGAATTGTATCCCCGATTCCTATGTCTAAAACATCAACTGTTTTATCACTTATTTGAAAATTTGAATCAATTTCTTCTAATGTATACACATTTTTATCATTAATTTTAATTGGAGACATAGAAAAAGCAATATTTTTTTCAAAATTTACATAAAAATTTAAATCTGTTGTTTCAATATTTAATAGTTCTTTAGTTTTTATGTCATCTACTTTATAAAAAGAAAGCGATAATAATTCTTGCTTAGTTATTCCGACTCTACTAGCAACGGTTGTAATTGTTGTTTCTGATATTGCATTTATAAAATCTGTAGGTAAAACAGCTGGGCTTTCAAATACCAATGGAACATATAATCTATTAAAAGTTTGAGTAAAAGTTTCATCTTCTTCTGCTTTACTCATTGTTTCTTTATAAACAACATCCATTTGCTCTCTTAAAATTCTACTAGTTGTTTCATATCCATCTTTTCGTACTAATTTAACAATATCCATAACAGAGTCAACAGCTGCTGCACTTAATATTGTCATAACTAAAATAGTTATAGACAAAGCAATTAAAGTTATTCCTTTTTTATTCATATTTTCTCCTATGCCGTTAATTATTCAAATTTATTTTCTAATAATTTTACTAAATATTCTTCGGCTGAAAATTTTTTATGTAATTTTAAATCTGAAAATTCTCTTCCAAAAGTATCTACTGTTATAGAGTTTATTTTTACAAATTTATCAAATTCATTTAAATCTTCTTTGTCTTCTTCTGTTTCTATTTCAAATCTTAGCTTATCATCTTTTGCCAACTCATCTATTATTTCTTTTCCATCAATAACTTTTCCAAATGCTGCATAATTTCCATCCATTCCTGGAGCATCCTCAAATAATATTTTAAATACTGGAGCTCCTGAATTGTATTCATATTCTTGAGGAATAACTGATTCTAAACCTGAACCTGAATAATCAGCTCTTGCTAAAGAAACAACATATTTTTGATGTTTTAAATTATTAAATTTAAAGCTATTCTTTTCAAATTCGCCATCAATTTCATAAGCAAAATCTAAAGATGAGCCTTCTTCTACTGTTTTATCTACCATTGATGTAGTTGCATCTTCAAATTCTCCTTTTGATCCTCTTCCAAAATGTAGTGAAACAGCATCCTTGCCGTATATTACTTTACCATCATAAAATCCATCTTGAACTAATTTAACAAAGTGATTAACTGTGTTTGGCGCTTTTGAAGGTTCTAATTCAATTGTTATCTCACCATATCCTTCAACATCAATTTTTGCTATTGGATTTTTATATATTATTGAAAATCTATTGTTTAAAATTATAAATAGTAGAGTAACTATCGCAATTAACATTATTGCCATAAATGTATAAATAAAAATATGTTTAGATTTAATTGACTCTTCTTCTTTATTTTCTATTTTTTCTATTTCTTTTACTTTATCATTTTTATTTTCTACTTTTTTATCTTTACTGTTATTCTTACTATTATTTTTACTATTATTTTTACTACTATTCTTGCTAGTATTCTTATTTATTTTTTTTAAATCATCCTTCATTTCTTTTTTATTATCTTTATTATTATCTTTTTTTGTATTTTTCCCTTTTTTTACATTTTCTTCCTTTTTTGTATTTTTCTCTTTTTTTACATTTTCTTCTTTTTTAACGTTTTTATCTTTATTAATTTCACTTTTCATATCAGCTCCTTTTTTGCTTTCAAAATTATTTTTTGTTTATTTAATTATATACTATATCATTTTTTATTTCTATATATTTATTATTTATAGTAGAATAAATTAAAATTTGATCTACCTTTCTTTTTAATGCTTTCTCTAAAGCATTTTTATACACTAGCATTTGTGTCTCATATCTTTCTTTAATTGTTTCTATATCTGTGTTATCAGTCTTATAGTCTAAAATTTTTAAAGAATTATTTTCTGTAATATAATAAAGGTCAATCATTCCTTGTATTAACACCGTTTCATCTTCATTATTATTTTTTTCATTTTTATTTCTATTGCTTTTTTTAACAATATTTTCAATCTCAGTAGCAGTAAATTGTGCAACGAATTGTTTTTCTTTTTCTTGTTTAGAATTTACAATTTCTAAATATTCTTTAGTATTTACAAAATTTAAAATTGTATCTAAATTTATAAGCTTTGCTTGATCATTATCTAGTAATCCACTTTTTATAATATTTTCTAATTCATCATTCAATTCAACTTTATTATATACTTTATTAAATTCTAACTTCTGTAAAAATAAATGAGTAAAACTTCCTATTTCAGCATTAGAATAATTTGCTTTTTTCATAAATTTAGGTCTTTTCATTTTAATCTTATCAATATTTTCTTCTATGGCATTTTCCTCTGTTACATTTAATCTACTCGCTGCTATCTTTACATAATTTTTATTATGACTTTTATAATTAAAATCTATATTTTTTAATTTTTTATTTAATGCATTGATAACTTCAGTATCAAAATCATTTAAGTTTACTTTAAGAATTTCTCTCTCATAGTCATTTTTTTCAAAGTCTAAATTTAAAGCTGGAATAATTTCAAGAACTGAATTAGATAAATTTATATTTTTAGCTAATAGTATCCAATCTAAATATGATGTTTTATTTTTTAAAATATATGGTGATATTGAATATTTTATTTTATTCTTACTATGAATTGTATATGTCTCAGCTAAATTTTTTATATCTTCCACATATTTAAAAGCATCTGTTTTAGCACCAGTAATAATAAGTTTTTCTTTAGCTCTCGTTAATGCTACATAAAGCATTCTCATTTCTTCAGCTATTATTTCTTCTTTAGTCTTTATTTTTATAGCTTCTTTAATTAATGTTGGATATTTTATTTTTATTTTTAAATCAAGGCAATCCATAGCAATACCATGATATAGATTTAATAATAAGCTTGCATCTATATCCTTAGTATTAATTCTTTTCCCTGAATCAGATAAAAATACTACAGGAAATTCTAATCCCTTTGATGAATGTATTGTCATTATTCTAACAACATTTTCTTTCTCACCAATAATGTTTGCAGATGCTATATCAGAATTATTTATTTCTAATCTTTCTAAATATTGTATAAATCTGTATAAACCAATATTGCCTGTGGCTTCATATTCTTCAGCTCTAGTTAAAAATAATTTTAAATTAGCTTTCTTGAATTCTCCATTATTTTCTAATGTGATAAAATTTATATATCCAGATTCTATTAATATTTTATTTAATAACTTTGTTATACCTAAATATTTTTCAATTTCCTTTAATTGTGATAAATAGTTAATAAACTTTTTAGATTTCTCATCATTGTTTTTCTTTGAATATTCTATTAATGATTCATACATTGAGACTTTGTTATTAACATTCCTAATACGTGTAATTTCATTTAAATCGAAACCACCAAAGAAAGACCTTAAAACTGAAACAAAATCTATATCTAACAAAGGATTATCTATTATTTTAAGCAAAGAGATAACTGTAGCTATTTCAGTAGACTCAAAAAAATTATTAGATGAATCTGAATAAACAGGAATACCTTTTTCATATAATGTTTTTTCTATAATATCCGATTTATCTTTTGCAGATCTTAACAAAATAACAATGTCTCTATATTCTATATCTCGTAATTCATCTGAATCTTTAACTTGAAATTTAGAATCTATTAAATCTTTTATTTTATCAGCTATTAAATATGCTTCTAATTGAAGATTCTTTGTACCTTCTATAACTTCTTTTGCTTCTTCAGTTTGGATTACAATATTATTTTCTTCTTCACTATTTATAAATGATGCACCATCAATATTATTAAAATCATCAATTTCATCTATTCCCTTTTCTGCAGTAGTTAAACCTTTAGAAACTAATAGTATATCTGTTGTTATATTTCTATTATCATAATTTGCTGCATAATTAAGATATTCTTTTTCATCATACTCAATTTCACCTAAATCTTTTGACATAATTTTTGAAAACAAATCATTACAAAAATCAATTATATTTTTTCTAGATCTAAAGTTTTGATATAACAATATTTTAGAACCTTTTATTTTATTGAGTTCACTTTTACTGTTAAAATTTATTTTTTTATTTTTTAAACTTTTTATATCTTCAAGGTTGTTGCTTTCATCTATGTTTTTATCTATATTTTTATCATCTTTTTCTATAAAAGAATTATATTTTTCAATAAAGATATCAGGATTTGCTTTTCTAAATTTATATATACTTTGTTTTAAATCACCAACTCTAAAAACATTATTATTAGATACTGCCCATATTATTAAGTCTTGAATTTTATTTATATCTTGATATTCATCAACTTGTATTTCAACATGTTTTTTACTAATTTCTATAGCTGTTTCAGTTTTGATATATTTACCATCTTTTTTTTCTACTAATAATTTTAAAGCTAATTTTTCTAAATCATCAAAATCTAAAAGATTCTTTTTTTGTTTTAATTCAGAATATTTTTCTTCTAGTTTTTTGCTTAAAGAAAATAATGTTTTAATATTTGTTACTGTATTTAAATTATCTTCTATTATTGTTTCAGTCTTTTCTCTAATATATCTTTTCTTAATAAGATTGTAATCATCTCTAACTACATCTCTTTTTTCTTTAGCCCTATCCTTAATTTCTGAATTCAAACCTTTTTTGCTTGGCCATGTGCTAAACTTATTCATATTTAAATATTCATAAAGTAAATCCCAATCTGATATATTTAAAATTTTCTCTAACATCTGAATGTCATAAGCTATAGTTTCTTTAAATTTAATCAATTCTGGATTAAAGCTTAAAGCCTCTTTTTCTTTTTCTAATCTTGAGATACTACCTTTTATTATCTCTTTAACTTCTTTTATAATAATTTTTCCATAAATAGTTTCTGCATAGTTAGTATTCTCTTCTTCTATTTTACTTATAGCTTCATGAGTCCAATCTTCGTAAAACGGAATAGAGTTTAAAAATGAATAAATCTTTATAATATCTTGCCTTAAATAATCATCATTTCTATAACTAGAATAAAAATTCACTAATTGAATAAAATATGGTTCTTGCATTTCATATTCAATATCCAATATTTCATCTAAAGCTTCTTGTAATAATAATTCTCTTTCTTCATTCTTTGAAACTGCAACATCTGAAGAAATATTTAAATCAAAGAAATTTTCTTTAATTAAATTAAAACAAAAAGAATGAAGTGTTGATATATTAGCTTTTGGAAGCAATCTTATTTGCTTCTTAATATTATCATCTTCATTCTTATCTAATTCATTATATAAAGATAAAAGTATCCTTTCTTTAACTTCATTTGCTGCTGCAGTTGTGAAAGTTATAGCTAGAATTTTATTAATATCAACCTTATCTTTTAATATTTTTCTAATATTTCTTTCTACTAAAACAGAAGTTTTACCAGATCCAGCTGCAGCTGCTACTAGTATCTCTCCATTTTCATTTATAGCTTCTTCTTGTTTTTTTGTCCATTTCATTTTTTACCTATTTAAATCACTTTACTTTAATATAATTTATTCTATTTGAACCTATTTTTCATAGCTCTTTGTATTTTTCTTTCATCATCTCTTTTACCTATATCTTCTCTTTTATCATAAAGTTTTTTACCCTTCCCTAGACCTATCTCTACTTTAATAAGATGTTTATCCATTAAAAGCTTTATTGGTATAAGAGATAATTTCTTTTCTTGAATATATTGTTTTATTTTTAATATTTCAGATTTATTTAATAATAGTTTTCTGCTTCTATATGGATCCATATCTACTTCTACTCTTTTATCATAAGGTTTTACATGCATATTAAGCAACCATACTTCATCATTTTTAATAATACAGTATGTATCTTTGAGATTAACCTCACCTTTTCTTATTGACTTAACTTCAGACCCTTTTAGTACTATTCCAGCATTATATGTATCAATAATATCATAGTTTCTTCTAGCGTCAGGATTTTTTGATATAACTTTCATCTTATTCCCTTATTATTTGTTTTTTCTTATTATCTTATTATCTTATTTTCTACTATCTTTTCTATTTCTTTATTTCTTTTTCGCTACGTTCTTTCTTCTCTTTTTATTATATTTTTTTATTTATTTGCATTAATATTATTATACTTAATAACAACAATACCATGTTAATTGATATTAAAACTATTAATAACAAATTTGTAAAAGATAAGGTTTCATCAGAAATTCCAGATGTAATTGACTCAACTGTTGTTGATGTATAAATTGGTTTTTCATTTTTATTTACATCTTCTTCAATATTTATATTTGAATCTAAATTATTAGTATTTTGTTCAAGAGAATTTGCAGAAACTTTTGAACTAAATCCTAATATAACAAATGTAATTATTAATAAAGTTACAATGTTAAAAATATTTTTTACAAGATTCCCCATTGCATTTACTTCAAGTATTGCTCCTATTTTATTCATTTCTTTTAAATAATTATTCATTTGTAATATGCTCCTTAATTAATTTCCATACTTTATCTGTATAATTTTTGTTAATACTAGAAAAAGTTAATATTGGGCTATACGAAATACCTAGTATTTTTTTAAATTCTTCTATTTTTTCATTTTCTTTAGTTTTTGCAATTTTATCTGCCTTGTTTAAAATAATAACAAAAGGAATATTTTTAGATAAAATGTATTGATACATTATAACATCCTTTTCAGATGGTTTATGTCTTATATCTAAAACTAAAATAATTAAATGAATATTTTCTCTAACTTCTAAATATTGATTAATATACTGCGCTACCTTCATTTCTTCTGATTTACTCATTTTACTATAGCCATATCCTGGCATGTCAACAAAATACATTTTATTGTCTATGTTATAAAAATTAATTTGTTTTGTCTTTCCAGGCTCAGAGCTAGTTTTAGCTAATTTCTTTCTATTTAACATTGTATTAACAAAGGAAGATTTTCCTACATTAGATTTTCCTACCAAAACAATTTCTGGCAAGCCTTCTACAGGATAATCACTGGGTTTAACAGCAGAAATATGAAATTTAGAATTATTTATATTAATATCCATCTTTTATCTTTCTTTTAATACTTCTAATACTTTTAATACTTTAGTTTTTATTTAATGTTCTTTTATTTATTATACCATTTATTTTTTAGGAGAAATTTTAGTTTGTCCACCCATATATGGTTGTAAACTTTTTGGTATATTTATTGTTCCATCTTTATTGTAATTATTTTCTAAGAAAGCAATTAACATTCTTGGTGGTGCTACAACAGTATTGTTTAATGTATGAGGCAAGTAATTTCCATTTTCACCTTTAACTCTTATTTTTAATCTTCTAGATTGTGCATCTGTTAAATTAGAGCAACTTCCTAATTCTCCAGTATATTTATTTTGTCTAGGGCTCCATGCTTCAACATCAATTCCCTTTGCTTTTAAGTCTGCTAAATCTCCTGAGCAAGATTCAAACAGTCTAACTGGAATATCTAAAGTTAAAAAGAAATCAACTGTAGTTTGAAGCATTTTTTCAAATAAATCCCAACTTTCTTCTGGTTCACAAATAACAATCATTTCTTGTTTTTCAAATTGATGAACTCTGTATATTCCTCTCTCTTCTATTCCATGAGCACCTTTCTCTTTTCTAAAACAAGGTGAATATGATGTCATTTTAATTGGAAGTTCTTTTTTATCTAAAATTTGATTTAAAAATCTACCAATCATTGAATGTTCTGATGTACCAATTAAATATAAATCTTCGTCCTCAATTTTATACATCATTGCATCCATTTCTGTAAAACTTAGAACTCCTTCTGCAACCTCTCTTCTAATCATAAAAGGAGGAATACAATAAGTAAATCCACGTTCAATCATAAAGTCTCTAGCATAAGATAATATACTTGATTGTAATCTTGCTATATCTCCATCTAGGTAATAAAAACCTGCTCCTGAAACTCTTCTTGCAGCATCTAAATCTATTCCATTTAAAGATTCTAATATATCTGTATGATATGGTATTTCATAATCAACCACTTTTGGTTCTCCAAAAGTTTTTATTTGAACATTCTCACTATCATCAACACCAATTGGAACATCATCACGAAGAATATTAGGCAAAACCATTAATATTCCTTTAACTTTCTTTTCTAACTCTTCGGTTTTATTTTCTACTATTTTTAATTCATTATTTATAGCTTCCACTTCTTGTTTCTTATTTTCTGCTTCTTCTTTTTTACCTGATTGAAATAACATTCCAATTTCATCAGATATAGAATTTCTTTTTTGTCTTAAGCCATCTCCTTTTATTTTAACTGATCTTAATTCTTCATCTAATTCTATAACTCTATCTACTAAAGGAATTTTTTCATCTTGAAATTTTTTCTTAATGTTTTCTTTAACTTTCTCTGGATTTTCTTTTACAAACTTAATATCTATCATAATATACCTCTTTAATTATTTTTTTATAATTGATTATTTTTTAATTAATTCATTA
>CAZCCM010000005.1:14755-17224 GCA_964497325.1 uncultured Lachnospiraceae bacterium
TTTTATCATCTATTTCAACATCTATTTCATTATATAATTCTTTATCTATAACTACAGTAAAATCTTTATGTAATTTTAATAATGTTGCTGGGGATTGTGTTGTTATTATACTTTCGGATAGTAAACTCTTTATAGCATCCTTTTTATTTTTTCCTGTAGCAATTAAAACAACCTTTTTTGCTGAAAATATAGTACCCATTCCCATTGTTATAGCTTTTTTAGGCACTTCATCTATACTATTAAAGAATCTGGAGTTTGCTTTTATAGTGCTTTCAGTTAAATCTACAATATTAGTGTCTAGCTTTAAATTTTGTACTGGCTCATTAAAGCCAATATGACCATTTGCTCCTATTCCTAATAATTGAAAGTCTATCCCGCCAGCCTCTTTTATTTTATTTTCGTATTTTTTTATTTCTTCCTCTAAATTTTCTGATTTTCCATCTGGTACATTAATATTTTCTCTATTTATATTTATATGACTAAAAAGATTGTCATCCATAAATTTATGATATGAATTCTCATTTGAATAATCTATTCCTATATATTCATCTAAATTAAAACTAATAATATTATTAAAATCTAATTTTCCTTCAACATATCTTTTAGTTAATTCTTTGTACACAGGAATAGGTGTTGAGCCTGTTGCTAATCCTATAACTGTTTTACCCTTTTCATTATTAGTTTTATTTATTGTATCTTGTATTATATCTGATACAAAATTTCCCAATTCTTTTTCATTTTCAACAATTTTTATTACCATATGATAATCTCCTCATACTAAATTAATTATTTTTTTTATTCTAAAATTAATACTATCACTACCTAAAACATTCATTATTTCATATAAATCTGGAGTTTCTGATCTTCCCGTTAAGGCAACTCTTATTACAGTTGATACATCTCCTACATGTCCTTTGAATTTATTAGGATTTTCTTTAAATTCTTTTACTGATTTTGCATAATTTAATTTTTCACTTAAATTAGATATCTTGCTCCACCATTCTTCTTTAGAATCTTTTTCATCATATATTTTTAAATATTCTTCTAATATTTCTTTAATATCACTATTGTCATCAATTGATAAAAATTTATAATTATCTTTTTTATTCATTAAAGCATCAAACTTTTCATCATACATATATATTATTTCTTTTTTTACGTCAGACATCTTAGCAATATCTTTTCTAGGGTTCTTTTCTTTTCCTCTTTCAATATTTAATACCTTTAATGAATATTCTTTATTCTTAGATAAAATTTCTAATAATTCTTCATCATATTTTTCTGCCCAAAGTATAGCATCATTATATAATCTATTAGCCGTAAAATATGATATTGCAATTTTTGATACATCTAACAGTTTTTCCATATCAAATAATGCTCCTGATTTACTCATTTTAGATAATTCAAAATTAAAATCTAAAGATGATGCTCTAGGATTATTTTTTCTCCAATTTTCATAATTACTGTTTGCAACATTAAGTAAATAGTCATATATTCCTTCAATTGGAAAACCTTCTTCAATATAATACATTGCTGAGGCTTCTGGATCTTTTCTTTTACTAATTTTTCTTCTAGTAGTTCCATCCATTTTTTCTATTGGCGCATAATGAGCATATTTAGGTGGTTTAAAGCCAAAGCTTATAAACAATTGAATATGTAATGCTAACGATGACAACCATTCATCTGAACGTATAACATGGGTTGTTCCCATTAAATAATCATCAACTAAATGAGCAAAATGATATGTTGGTAAACCATCAGATTTTATAATAACTACATCTTGAGTGTTCTCTGTCATTTCTAAGTTGCCTTTTACAATGTCTTTTATTTTTATTTTGTTATTTTCTCTTCCTGGTGATTTAAAACGGATAATATATGGATCTCCTTTTTCTATTTTTTTATATGCCATATCAATTGGCATATCTCTATATTTTGCAAAAATGCCATATATTCCTGGTCTATTTTTAGACTTCATTTGCCTTTCTCTTATTTCATCTAATTCTTCTTTAGATAGAAAACAAGGATATGCCTTACCTTCTTTTATTAAATGTTTTGCAAATGCTTGATAAATGTCTTTTCTCTCACTTTGTTTATATGGACCATAATTACCCTTATATTCTTCTTCGTTAATATTTCCCTCGTCAAAATTTATATTAAATAATTTTAAATCTTTTATTATATTAACAATTCCATTTTCTATTTCTCTTTCTTGATCTGTATCTTCAATACGAAGAAATGCTACTCCTTTAGATCTTTTGGTAATAAGATTTACAATTATACATTGATATATCCCTCCAATATGAGTAAAGCCTGTAGGTGATGGAGCAAATCTTGTGACAATAGCTCCTTCATCTAATTTTCTTTTAGGATATTTTCCTTCATAATATTCCAAACTTTTAGCATCTGGAAATATTAAATTAGCTAATTTTTCTAAATCATTCATATTTTCCTCTACATTATGTTTTAATT
>CAZCCM010000005.1:17324-36832 GCA_964497325.1 uncultured Lachnospiraceae bacterium
ATTATGTTTTAATTGTGTTTTAATTATGTTTTCTGTTATTTTTATCTTTAAACTTCTACTATAATTGGTAAAACCATAGGATTTCTTTCAGTTTTTTTGTATACATATTTTAAAACTGTTGATCTAACTATGCCTTTTAAAGTTGTCCAGTCTCTTAAATTTGTTTCAGCTATAGTGTTTAATACTCTTTTTCTTATTTCATCTAATAGCTCTTCTGATTCTTTAATATATACAAATCCTCTAGATACTATATCTGGACCTGCAACTAATTCTCCCGTTGTTGAATCCATTGTTATAACTATTATAATTAGTCCATCTTGTGATAAATGTTGTCTGTCTCTTAAAACAACATTACCAACATCTCCTACTCCTAATCCATCAACAAAAACTTTTCCATGTTGTACCATGGTACCCTTTTTCATTTCATTTTTAGTAAATTCTAGAATCTGTCCATTTCCTATTATTTCTATATTTTCTTTAGGAACTCCTAATAACATTGCTGTTTTTTTATGAGCTGATAATTGTCTAAATTCACCATGTACTGGTACAAAAAATTTTGGTCTAAACAAAGATAATATTAATTTTTGTTCTTCTTGACAAGCATGTCCAGAAACATGAAGTTTTTCTTCAGATGAATATACAACTTCTGCTCCTGATTTCATAAGCAAATTAATGATATTTGAAACAGCTGGTTCATTACCAGGAATTGGATTTGCAGAAATAACAACTAAATCATTTGCACCAACTTTTACTTTTTTATGTTGTCCTGTTGCCATTCTTGATAATGCAGACATTGTTTCACCTTGTGAGCCTGTTGTTATAACAACTACCTCATTATCTGGATAATTATCTATGTTTTCTAAATCTATAAGAGTTTCATCTGGAAGCTCTAAGTATCCTAATTTTTTAGCTGTACTTATCATATTTATCATTGATCTACCACTAATAGCTACTTTTCTGTTGTTTTTAACTGCTGCATTAATTATTTGTTGTACTCTATCTACATGTGAAGAAAAAGTTGCAATTAATATTCTTTTAGTTTCACCTTCAAATAAATCTGCAAATACTTTTCCTACAGATTTTTCAGAAACAGTAAAACCTGGAACTTCAGAATTTGTACTATCTGATAAAAGTAATAACACTCCTCTATTTCCAACTTCTGCCATTTTCCCAATACTCATAGTTTTTCCATTTACTGGCGAAAATTCTACCTTAAAGTCTCCAGTATGAACAACAATGCCTACTGGAGTAGTTATAGCTAACATAAAAGTATCTCTAATGCTATGAGCACTATATATAAATTCTATATTAAAATATTTACCAAGTTTTAATTTAGTTTCTTCATTAATTTCTCTTAATTGAGCATTTTTAATTTTATGTTCTTGTAATTTTCCTTCAATTAAACCCAATGCAAATTTTGGTGCATATACAGGTATATTCATTTTCTTTAATAAATATGGAACAGCTCCTATATGGTCCTCATGTCCGTGTGTAATTAATAATCCTTTAATTTTATTAACATTCTTTTCTAAGTAAGAAAAATCAGGAATAACGATATCAATTCCTAACATATCTTCTTCAGGAAAGCCTAATCCACAATCTACTATAATCATTTCATCTTCATATTCAAAAACTGTTATATTTTTTCCAATTTCATCCAAGCCACCTAAAGGTATAACTTTTAACTTAGGACTATTATTATTATTGTTGTTATCCTTAATATTTTCAACCTTTGGTTTATTTTGTGTATTGTTTTTTCTAAAATTCTTTTTAAAGTTTTTAGAAATCTTTTTTCTATCTTTTACAATAGGTGTACTAATAGTTTCTGTAAAACTATTATCTTTTTCGTGTTTATTCATTTTTCTCCTTTTTGAAATATTCTCTATAATATTTCTATTCCGTTTATATATAACTTCTCATGTTATATTTTTTTTATTTGATTTTTTAACTTCTCATGTTATATTTTTTATTCTTACAATAAAATTTCGTTATTTGCAAAGCTTGCAACATTAATTAATTATACCAATTCCTATAGTTTATGTCAATTTATCAAGAATTTATAAAAAAAAGAAAAAGCTCTATTTAAAGAACTTTTTTGTATAATTTTTCTAAATTTTTTCAGTTTAAGTTTTTTCTTTTCTTATTCTATTCCTTATTAAACTTCTAAATACTTCTTCATTGAAATTGAACTTCCAATAACTCCTATACCCACTGCTAAAGTTATATAACTAACTAATAATTCTGGTAATATTTCTAAGAATGGTACAACTACAATTGTTAATGACTGTGAAGTTCCTAATTCAAGTAGTTTTTGAGTTACAAATTCATACCCAAAATATATTAAAATTCCACAAATTAAAACAGAAATTAGACCCATTAATATAGATTCAACAATAAACGGACCTCTTATAAATCCATTAGAAGCTCCTACATATTTCATAATAGAAATTTCTTTTCTTCTTGCATAAACAGATAATTTTATTGTATTAGATATTATAACAATAGAAACAATTATTAATACTGTTGTTATTCCTATAATAAATACTTTTACAGATTGAGATATAACTACTACTGCAGAAATTATTTCATCTTGATTTCTAATATTTTTAACATTTGGCATCTTTTCAATTTCTGCCTGAACAACAGAGTTTTTGCTAAGATCTGTTAAAGTTAAAATATATGAAGCTGGCAAAAATTCATCATAATCAGCTATACCATCAATAACACCTGGATTATCTTTCCAATTTTCTTTTAACGATTCTATTGCTTCTTGTTTAGATTTGAATTTGATAGTGTTAACACCATCAACTTTCTTTATATCTTCACCTAATTTAGTTACTTGTTCTTCATTCGCATCTAAACTAATAAAGACTTCAACTCCTTGTTCTTCTTCCATTCCTTTTATTATTTTATTAATATTAGTATTTAACAATAAAAATATTCCAAAAAGAAATAAAGTAGATACCATCACTGTAACTGATGCTATAGTTGATTTTAAGTTTTTTGAAAGATTTGAAAAACCTTCTTTAAAATAATAACTTAGATTAAGACTCACAAGAATACCCACCTTTTTTAACATCTCTAACTATTACACCATTTTTAATTTCTAAAACTCCTTGCTTCATATAGTTCACTATATCTTTAGCATGTGTTGCCATTATAATAGTTGTTCCTCTTTGATTAATTTCATATAACAAATTCATAATTTCCCAAGCTGTTTCAGGATCTAAGTTACCTGTAGGCTCGTCAGCAATAATAACACTTGGATTATTAACTAAAGCTCTAGCAATTGCAACTCTTTGTTGTTCTCCTCCTGATAATTGTGAAGGATAAAAATTTAATTTTTCCTCTAAACCAACTAAAGATAAAACCATATTTACTTGTTTTCTAATATGTCTTTTTGAAGCATTAACTATCTGCATAGCAAATGCAACATTTTGATATACCGTCTTATCTTGCAGTAATCTAAAATCTTGAAAAACAACTCCCATACTTCTTCTAAGAAAAGGAATCCTATTATCTTTTATTTTAGTAATATCTTTATTATCAATATAAATAGCACCAGCAGTAGGATTTTCTTCTTTTAAGATTAACTTAATTAAAGTAGATTTTCCACTTCCTGAAGAACCTACTAAAAAAGTAAAGTCCCCATCATTAATAACAAAACTAGCATTTTTAACTGCGTCTATTCCTGAGCTATATGTTTTAGTAACATTTTTAAATTCAATCATTTCATACCCTATTTATCTACATTCTTATATTAACATATAACATAAAACTTTAAAAATAAATACATAAATTTTAAAACTTTATTAATCAATTTGTTATATAAGTGTTATATTTCCATAATAATAATTACTATATTTTATTTCCATAATAATAATTACTAAATTTTATTTCCATAATAATTTATAATAATTCTTTATATTTCTTTATATATAGTTTTTTAACAAAGCTAATAAGCATCATGTAAAGTATAATTGTAATAGCTAAATAAATAAAATATATAGCAGGTAATGGGTGTAAGCCAATAATTTTACCAAATTCAGTATAAGGAATAATAGTTGCAATAATTATTCCAAAAAGAGTTAAAAGTATTAAGCTTTTTGAAGCATTACTTTTTATAAAAGGTTTTTTGGCTGTTCTAATCATATGTATAACTAAAGTTTGACTCCACATAGACTCTATAAACCATCCTGAATGAAAAACTGCTATATAAGTAAATATCATTTTAGGATCTATAAGTTGATTAAAATATAATCCCCCTGTAAACATTGGAGCTATTAAAAAATACATTAAAAGATAGGTAGTTATATCAAAAATTGAACTAATAGGTCCAATCCATAACATAAACTTAAAAATAGAATTAGCATTCCAATTTTTAGGTTTCTCTATAATTTCTTCATCAACATTATCCCAAGGAATCGCAATACAAGAAATGTCATAAATTAAATTTAGTAAAATTAAATGCAAACTCATCATTGGTAAAAATGGTAAAAATGCACTTGCAATTAATACAGAAAAAACATTACCAAAATTTGATGAAGCTGTTAATTTTATATATTTAATTATATTAGCAAAGGTCTTTCTTCCTTCTATTATTCCATTTTCTAAAACCATTAAATCTTTTTCTAACAAAATAACATCAGCAGATTCTTTAGCTATATCTACTGCATTATCCACAGATATTCCTACATCTGCTACTTCTAATGCTAATGCATCATTAATTCCATCTCCCATATATCCAACAGAATGGCCTTCTTCTTTCAAAAGATTCACTATTCTAGATTTTTGTGATGGAGATAATTTTGCAAAAATAGATGTTTCTACAGCTTTTTTAGATAATTCTTCATCACTCATTTTGTCTACATCTGTACCAAGACATACTCTGTTAAAATCAATTCCAACTTGTTTACAAACATTTTTTGTTACATCTTCATTATCTCCTGTTAAAACTTTAATGTTTACTCCATGTTTTTTTAAAGCTTCTACTGCAGATTTAGCAGTTTCTTTAGGTGGATCTAAAAATGCTAAATATCCCATTAAAACCATTTCATTTTCATCAGAAACAGAAAACTCTCCAACAGGTGACGGATTTGTTTTTTGAGAAACAGCCAAAACTCTCATTCCACTTTCATTTAATTCTTTTACTTTGGTTTCAACAATTCTCTTCATCTCTTCTGTTAAAGGAATTACATTTCCTTGATATTCAACAAAAGTAGAAATTGTAAGCATTTCTTCTACTGCTCCCTTTGTCACCATTTGTGTCTTACCATTTTCATCTTTAAGCACAACACTTAAACGTCTTCTATTAAAATCAAAAGGTATTTCATCAACTTTTATATATTTAGTTATAGAAGTTCCTATCTTTTCATCAATATGTTGTAATTCTATAGCTTTATCTATAATCGCTTTATCCATTAAATTTTTAAGCCCTGTTTGATAATAACTGTTTAAAAAACCATGTCTTAAAACTCTAGTATCAACATTTCCTTCCACATCTAAATGATATTGAAGTTTTATTTTATCTTCAGTTAAAGTTCCTGTTTTATCTGTACATAAAATATCTATTGAACCTAAATTTTGAATTGAATTTAAATTTTTTATAATAACTTTCTTTTTTGACATTGCAACTGAACCTTTTGCAAGTCCAGCTGTTACTATCATTGGTAACATTTCAGGAGTTAATCCTACTGCAATTGAAATAGCAAAAAGCAATGCACTAAGCCAATCTTTTTTAGTAAATCCATTAATTACAAAAACAATAGGGACCATAACTAACATAAATTTAATTAATACCCAAGAAACCTCATTAACTCCTTTTTCAAAGCTTGTAACAGTAGGTGTTCTTTTAAGTTTATGAGCAATCTCTCCGAAATAAGTGTCAGATCCTGTTGCTATAACTATACCTTTAGCATATCCACTAACAATATTTGTTCCCATAAAAGCTAAATTATTCTTTTCTAATATTGAACCTTCGCCTTTTAACGGAATAGATAATTTTTCTATTGTTTCACTTTCTCCTGTTAATGCAGATTGACTAACAAAAAGATCCTTTGCTTCTATAATCCTTATATCTGCAGGGATCATATCTCCAGCAGATAAATAAACTATATCACCAACAACAACTTCATCAATAGGTATTTCCTTCGCTCCATCTTCTATTCTTTCAATATTTGTTGTTGTTTCAATCATTTCTAATAATCTTTCTGCTGCATTTCCACTTCTAGTTTCCTGAATAAATCTAAGAATTCCAGAAATTAAAACCATTGTACTAATAATAATTACAGTGGCATAACTTCTTTCTTCAACTGCTACTAAAATTATGTCTGTAAATATAGAGACTATAGCTAAAACTATTAAAACTAAAGTAAATGGATTTACAAAAGCTTCCTTTAATCTTTTTAATATAGAATTATCTTTGTCATAAACAATCTCATTATCACCATATTTATCAATAGATTTTTTAACTTGTTCTTTATTTAATCCTTTTGAAGAAGAATTATAATATTTATAAAGCTCTTCTACATTATTTTTAGATGCTTCATTTAGTCTATTATTAATTTCTTCTCTTTTAATAAATTCCTCCTCAACCTTTATCTTTTTATTTATTTCTCTTACTCTTTCTTTATCTTTCATTTTTTAATTTACTACCTTTTCCTACTTATTTATTTAAATCTCCACACTACATAAATTATATTATACAGTAAATCTAGTCTTGTTTTTCAAATAATCTTATTTTGTAACATAAAAGATAACAAAAAACGGTACTTTCATACCGTTTTTTTAATTATTTATATAACTTTATTAAGTTTGTTGTAAAATATTATATATTAAATTTCTGTATTAATATCCAAGTCATCTTGATACTTTTCTTTTAAAGCTAAAATTTGTTCAATTCTCTCTTTATCATCTAAAGTATTTGTTTTTACATTTCTATATTTAGCTAAACCTGCTCCAACTGGTATTAACTTTCCAATTATAACATTTTCTTTTAATCCAATTAGTTCATCAGTTTTACCTTTTATAGCAGCATCTGTTAATACTTTAGTTGTTTCTTGGAAAGATGCAGCTGATAAGAAACTTTCTGTTGAAATAGATGCTTTACTAATACCTAATAGTGTTCTCTTTCCTTTTATTTGTTTTTTACCTTCTGCTTTTAATTTATCATTTTCAGCATAAAAATCAGGTAATTCTATAAAGCTTGCAATCATTCTTCCTGAGTCACCTGGATCAGATATTTTAACTTTTTTAAGCATTTGTCTTATAATTATTTCAATATGCTTGTCATTAATATCAACACCTTGGTTTCTATATGTCTTTTGAACTTCTTCCATTATATATTCAAATACTGCTGATGGTCCTTTAGCTATTAATAATTCATTTGGATTTATAGAACCTTCAGTTAGAGCTTGACCAGCCTCTACTTCTACTCCATCTACAACCCAATCAAATAGTTTTTGATTTGCTATGTATGTTTTTGTTTCATTTTTGCCTAAAACAATCAATTCTAAAGATTTTCTTTTATCCTCTGGTTGATTAATTTTTATTGTACCATTAATTTCAGAAATAACTGCAACTCCTTTAGGATTTCTAGCTTCAAATAATTCTTCAACTCTTGGAAGTCCTTGTGTAATATCATCTGCTGTAGCAATACCTCCACTATGGAATGTACGCATAGTCATTTGAGTTCCAGGTTCTCCAATTGCTTGAGCTGCTATAATTCCAACAGCATCTCCAATTGATACTAATTCTTTTGCAGCAAGTGATTTTCCATAACATTTTCTACATACACCATGATTTGTTTTACATCCAACTGCAGATCTTACTTCAACTTCAGTAATTCCAGCTGCTACTACTTCATTTGCCTTTGCTTCAGTTATTATTTCATCTTTTCCAACTATCACTTTATTAGTTTTAGGATCTTTAATTGCTTTTAATGGATATCTACCTACCATTCTCTCTTCAAGTTTTTCTATAACTCTTCCATCTGAAACAATTTCTTTTAATTTTAATCCAATATCTGTTCCACAATCTTCTTCTCTTATAATAATGTCTTGAGCAACATCAACAAGTCTTCTAGTTAAATATCCAGCATTAGCTGTTCTTAAAGCTGTATCAGCTAAACCTTTTCTAGCACCGTGAGAAGAAATGAAATATTCTAAGGCATCTAAGCCTTCTCTAAATGATGCTTTTATAGGGATTTCAACAACTTTACCACTTGTATCAGCCATAAGTCCTCTCATACCAGCAATTTGTCTTAACTGATTTATGTTTCCTCTGGCACCTGTTCTAGCCATTAAGTAAAAAGAATTATTTGGATCAAAATTATCCTCCATTGCTTGAGTAACATCTTTTGTTGCTTTTTGCCATATTTGTACTGTTGCATTATATCTATCTTCATCTGATAATAATCCTCTTTTAAAGTTTTCATATATTTCATCAACTTTTTTATCAGCTTCTTTTAATATAGATTGTTTTTTTTCTGGAATTGTAGCATCAGCAATTGATACAGACAATCCTGATTTTGTTGAGTATTTAAATGCAAGCTTAATTATTTCATCTAAAATTTCAGCAGTTTTAGTAATACCATGAACATCTATACTTTTAGAAACTATCTGTTTGTATAATTTTTTATTGATTTCATTATTTATTTCTAAATCAAATTCTTTTTCTGAATCTGTTCTATCAACAAAACCTAAATCCTGAGGAATTACTTGATTAAATATAATTCTTCCAATAGTTGTCTTAATTATTTTGCTTCTTGTATAACCTTTATCATCAGTTTTAGACATTCTAACATTTATTAGAGCATGTAAACTAATATTACCTGTTAAATATGCCATTTCTGCTTCTTCTGGATCTTTAAACCAAGAATCTGTTCCTTTTGCACCTTCTTCTAATCTAGTTAAATAATATGATCCTGTAATCATATCATGTGATGGAACTGTTATAGGTTGTCCATCCTGAGGTTTTAATAAGTTGTTTGTTGATAACATTAAGTATCTAGCTTCTGCTTGTGCTTCTGGAGATAACGGTACATGCACTGGCATTTGGTCTCCGTCGAAGTCTGCATTAAATGCGGCACACACAAGAGGATGTAAGTGTATTGCTTTACCATCAACAAGTACTGGTTCAAAAGCTTGAACACCTAATCTATGAAGTGTAGGAGCTCTGTTTAGAAGTACTGGATGATCGTCTATAACATAGTCTAAAATATCCCAAACTTCTTCTTGTTGTGTATCAACCATTCTTTTAGCTGCTTTTATATTTGGAGCTAAATTTCTTTTTATTAACTGTCCCATAACAAATGGTTTAAACAATTCAATGGCCATTTCTTTTGGAAGACCACATTGATATATTTTTAATTCTGGCCCAACAACTATAACTGAACGACCAGAGTAATCAACTCTTTTACCAAGTAAATTTTGTCTAAATCTACCTTGTTTTCCTTTTAAGTTATCAGATAATGATTTTAAAGGACGATTTCCTGGCCCTGTAATAGGTCTACTTCTTTTAGTATTGTCTAAAAGTGCATCAACTGATTCTTGTAGCATTCTTTTTTCATTTCTTACTATAATATCTGGTGCACCCAAGTCTAATAATCTTCTTAATCTATTATTTCTATTTAATACTCTTCTATATAAGTCATTTAAGTCAGAAGTAGCAAATCTACCACCATCTAATTGAACCATTGGTCTTAAATCAGGAGGAATAACTGGTAAAACGCTCATAATTGTCCATTCAGGTCTATTTCCAGATGTTCTAAATGCTTCTATAATTTCAAGTCTCTTTAAAATTTTACCTTTTTTCCCTTGAGGTGCTTTTTCAAATTCATCTAAAATCTCTGCTGATAATTCATCTAAATCAATTTTTTCTAAAAGTTTTTTTATAGCCTCTGCTCCTGATTCTGCTTTAAATGTACCATAACCATAAGTTTCAACAGCTTCTCTATAATCCATTTCAGATAAAATATCTTTTTCTTTTAAGTCTGGTATCTGACTTGAAGTTACGATATATGAAGCAAAATATATAACTCTTTCTAATTCTTTCGGCGAAACGTTAAGTACTAAAGCTAATCTTGAAGGTACACCTTTAAAGTACCAAATATGAGCTATAGGAGAGGCAAGTTCAATATGTCCCATTCTCTCTCTTCTAACTTTTGCTCTAGTAACCTCAACACCACATCTGTCACAAATTATACCTTTATATCTAACTCTTTTATACTTTCCACAATGACATTCCCAATCTTTAGTTGGTCCAAATATTTTTTCACAAAAAAGTCCATCTTTTTCTGGTTTTAAAGTTCTATAATTAATTGTTTCAGGCTTTTTTACTTCACCATAAGACCATTCTCTTATCTTTTCATCAGATGCCACACTAATTTTAATTCTATTAAAGTCTTTCTCGTTCATCTTTCCTCCAATTATTTTTTATATAGCATTGTTTAAGATTAAATTTTAAAACATCTTTGCTGCACATTCTCATCAAGGTTTTCAAATTACTTCTTAAACTATTAAATTACTCTTTATTTAAATTTAGTTTTTCCTAAATTTATTTTTTTACTAATTTGATATTATTAATTTTTGATATTTTTATTTTATATTTAGACGCTAATATTAATCGTCTAGAGTTTCATCAGTTTCATCTAAATTTTTTGTGTCAGTTTCAGTTTCTTCATCTTCAATAATATCTATGTCTTCTGTTGCTTTAATTGACATTGACTGTTCAATTTCATCTTCATTAACTTCAATATCAAATTCTTCTTCATAAATTTCTTCTATATCTTCTAATTTATCATCACTATTTAATAATCTCTTATTTTCTTCCAATTCTGCAAGTTCTAACTTTTCTCTTTCTCTGTCTTCTAACATTTGTTTTCTAGTTAATAACTCTTCTTCAGCATCATCTTCTGTAAACTCAATGTTCTCTTCATTATTATATAGCTCTATATCTAACCCTAAGCCTTTAAGTTCTTTTACTAAAACTCTAAAGCTTTCTGGAACTCCAGCCTTTGGAATTTCTTGTCCTTTAACAATTGCTTCATATGTTTTAACTCTTTGAGTAACATCATCTGATTTTATTGTTAACATTTCTTGCAAGGTATGTGCTGCTCCATATGCTTCTAATGCCCAAACTTCCATCTCTCCAAATCTTTGTCCTCCAAATTGTGCTTTTCCACCAAGTGGTTGTTGAGTAACTAAAGAATATGACCCAGTAGATCTTGCATGCATTTTATCATCAACTAAATGATGAAGTTTTAACATATACATTATTCCAACAGTAACTTGTGAATCAAATGCTTCTCCAGTTCTTCCATCGTAAAGTGTTGTTCTTCCATCTTTACTTTTCCCTAACAATTCTAATAGTTCCTCAATTTCTAAATCTGAAGCACCACTAAAAACTGGTGTAGCAAATTTAACTCCAAGTTCTTTTGCAACTAAACCTAGATGTATTTCTAGAACTTGACCTAAATTCATACGAGAAGGTACTCCCATTGGAGTTAACACTATATCAATTGGTGTTCCATCTTGCATATATGGCATATCTTCTTGTGGTAATATTTTAGAAACAACACCTTTATTTCCATGCCTACCAGACATTTTATCTCCAACACTTATTTTTCTCTTTTGAGCAACATAAATTCTAACAACTTTGTTTACTCCTGGTTTTAATTCTTCTGAATTTTCTTTATTAAATATTTTAATATCAACTATTGTACCTGTCTCTCCATGAGGTAATCTTAATGATGTATCTCTAACCTCTCTTGATTTTTCTCCAAAAATTGCTCTTAATAGTCTTTCTTCTGCTGTTAATTCTGTTTCACCTTTTGGAGTAATTTTACCAACTAAAATGTCCCCTGCTCTAACTTCTGCTCCTATTCTGATAACTCCTGTTTCATCTAAATCTTTTAAAGCTTCTGCTCCAACATTAGGTATCTCATTCGTTATTTCCTCTGGTCCTAATTTAGTTTCTCTAGCTTCGCATTCATATTCATCAATATGAACTGAAGTGTATACATCGTCTTGTACTAATTTTTCTGATATTAATATAGCGTCCTCGTAGTTATATCCTTCCCAAGGAAGAAATGCTACTACTGCATTCCTACCTAAGGCTAACTCTCCACCTTGTATTCCTGGTCCATCCGAAAGAGTTGCACCTTGTTTTACTATCTGTCCTTCTTTAACTAAAGGTTTTTGATTTATACATGTAGCTCCATTTGTTCTTTTAAAGTTTAATAATTCATATTTGTCTTTATTACCTTTTTCATCCTTAACTTCAATATAATCTGCAGCAACTTTTGCTACTTCTCCGTCATTTTTAGCTATAGCTACTAATCCTGAATCTTTTGCTACTTTATATTCCATACCAGTTCCAATCATTGGTGAATCTGGTTGTACTAAAGGCACTGCTTGTCTCTGCATATTTGCACCCATAAGTGCTCTATTTCCATCATCATTTTCTAAGAAAGGTATAAGTGAAGCTCCAACTCCAACTAATTGTTTTGGAGATATATCTAAATATTCTACTTCTTCTTTTTCTACTTCCTTTATTTGATCTAAATGTCTAACTCTAACCATTTCATGTACAAGTTTACCATTCTTTGTAGGTTCTGTAGCTTGCGCTATTATATATTCATCTTCAATATCTGCTGACATATATGTTACTTCATCAGATATTTTATGTGTTTTTGAATCAATTTTTCTATATGGAGTTTCTATAAAACCATAAGAATTTATTTTACCAAATAAAGTTAAAGCTGAAATTAATCCTATATTTGGACCTTCTGGAGATTCAATAGGACAAAGTCTTCCATAGTGAGTATAGTTAACATCTCTAACATCAAATCCTGCTCTTTCTCTAGAAAGACCACCAGGTCCTAATGCTGATATTCTTCTTTTATGAGATAACTCAGATAAAGGATTTGTTTGATCCATAAATTGTGATAATTGTGATGAACCAAAAAATTCTCTAATAGCTGAAGTTATAGGTTTAGTATTTATAAGAGTTTGAGGTGTAACTGAATCCAAATCCTGTATTGTCATTCTTTCTCTTACACTTCTTTCTAATCTAACTAAACCAATTCTAAATTGATTTTGTAATAATTCTCCAACAGATCTTACTCTTCTATTTCCTAAATGGTCAATATTGTCTAGTCTTCCTACTCCATTATCTAAAGAAATAATGTATGAAATTGATGCAAATATATCTTCAGGCAAAACATGGAATGGCATTAATTTATCTCTATTTTCTAATAATGTTTTTTCTAAATCTTTTTTCTTAGTATTTTCCAAAATATCTTTTAATACACTGTAGTTAACTAAATCTGTTATATCTAAATTATCTACTATTTTGTCATCAACATATTTTCTAATATTTACTGTTCCATTTCCTATTACAGTAACAGGATTTCCATCTAATCCCTTTACTCTTACTGTTTGAATCCCTGAATTTTGGATTTCAAGAGCTTGTTCATATGATATTTTATCTCCTGCTTTAACAAATATTTCTCCAGTTTCTGGATTAACAATATTATCCACTGCTAGTTTTCTAGATATTCTACTTGCTAATGCTAATTTTTGATTAAATTTATATCTACCAACTTTAGATAAATCATATCTTCTATCGTTAAATAACAAATCTGCAAATAATTTTTTTGCTGCATCGTAAGTAGGAAGTTCTCCTGGCCTTAATTTTTTATATATTTCAATTAAAGCTTCTGGAGTAGTTTTTATTGTATCCTTTGCTAATGTTGTAATAATTTTTTCATTATCACCAAACATTTGTAATATCTCATTATCATCTTCTATTCCTAGAGCTCTAATTAATGTAGTTACAGGTATTTTTCTTGTTCTGTCAACTCTAGCATACACTGCATCAAAAACATCTGTTTCTAATTCAATCCAAGCACCTCTTATTGGCATTATTGTAGATGTATAGATTTTCTTACCTCTATATCTATAAGGTGCTGCTTCCTGTACAAAATATGATCCTGGTGATCTAACTAATTGTGAAACAACTACTCTTTCTGCACCATTAATAATAAATGTTCCATTCTCTGTCATAACAGGAAAATCACCAAAAAATATATCTTGTTCTTTGATTTCACCAGTTTCTTGATCAGTTAATCTAACACTTACAATTAATCTTTTTGCATATGTAGTATTTCTTGCTTTTGTTTCTTGGATATCATACTTAGTATCTCCATCGAAATGATACTTAAAAAATTCTAATTCTAAGGTACCAGAATGGTTAGTAATAGGAGATATATCTCTTAACACTTCACCTAAGCCTTTTTCATAGAACCATTTGAAAGAATCCTTCTGTACTTTTAATAAGTCAGGGATATCGATAAAGTCAGGAACTTTACAAAAACTATATCTAATTCCTCCTTCATGTTTAATAGGTATAAGTCCTAACTTAGATATAGCTTCTTTTCTTAACTCTTCAATCTTTTTATTATTCAATTTTTCCTCCTAAAAAAATTTTAGGCATATTGTTTTAGAAGTCCTTCTTAGAATAAAGGTTTTTATTCAAAAATATATTTTCTGCCTAAAAAATATACTTTAAAATAGTTCCACTTTCTCTAATTCCACTTCATAAACATTTGTAATATTACAACAAATAAAAGGCAAACTATATTTACCTTTTATTTTATTCTTATTTTTATATATACTTTACTTTATATATATGTTCATATATCAACATTACATAAAAGATTATAGCATAAATATATATATTATGTCAAACAATATTTAAAAATTTTATTTATTTTTATTGTTTTTATTGTTTTTATTGTTTTTGTTGTTTTTGTTGTTTTTGTTATAGTATGTCTATATTATATGCTTCTATATTTAATTATCTTTAGCATTGCTTTTTATTTAATGGTTCTAATATCTGTAATATTTAATAAAATAATATTATAGCAACTATAATCTGTGAATATATTCCAATACATATAGTTAAAGATATTAATGATATTATATATGCTGATTTAGCTAAATTGTGTCCACTTCTTTTTACAGCTAATATGCTTCTAACCAAGCCATATATAGATGCAGTTATACATATATACCAAAAAAATATTGAAAATACTGAAATTATACTTAAAATAAATGCATCTACTCCCTTATCTACTTTTTTTCTTTTTTCTTCATTTTCTATTTTATCATTAACATTAATTGTTTTTGGTTTTTCTTCAACCACTTCTTCCTTCATAAATCCTCCTTATTCAGCTTTTTTAATATTAGAAGGAAGGAAAGTCTTTCCTACTTCTTCTTTTTTTAGCTCATCAGTTAATAAATTTACATTTGAAACAAAGTCTAAATTATCTAGCTTATTAATTTTTAATAAGTTATTTGACACTGTTAATAACGAATCGTTAATATATAATCCTCTTAATAAATTAGAATTAGTATTACTATAATAATTATAGTTGTTTTTATTATATTCTTCATGTGTTACTATTCCTTTATATTTAAAGCCTTCTGATGTTAAATCAAAAACAATATATCCTTTTGAAACAGGTTCATTAATTGTAAGTTCAGATTTTATTAATTCATTCTCATCCTGTTCAGATGCTGAATTTACAAATTTTATTGGTTTTTGGCTTCCCATATTAGTTACTGGTATTGCTATTAAATTTTTTTCTTTAGAATATAGTAAGGCTTTTGGATTAGTATTAATAGGAGAATTAGTTCTACTATCTCCAAAATATACAACATCTTTTTCTTTAGGATTTCTAATATCAGAAATATCAAAGATAGTCATCTTCATTCCATTGAAAGTTATTCTTTCAGAAATTGGTCTTCCAAAATTATCTCTAGTGATTTCTTCATTTGTAGCCATTCCAATGCCTATTATATGATTATCGTCATAAGGATGTAAGTAATTAGAAAATCCTGGTATTTTTAATTCACCCATAATTTTAGGATCTTTAGGATTTGATAAATCAATTACAAATAATGGATCAACATTTTTATATGTTACAAAATAAGCTCTATCTCCTACAAATCTTACAGATTTATTATCTTCACCTTTTGCAACTGCACCTGTATCTCCAATCTCATTTAAGTTTTCGTCTAAAACTTTTATTCTAGTTCCCTTATTGTCATTTAATGCTATTCTTAAATTTCCATCTTTTTCATCACAAGAATATTGATTAATAATTTTTCCTTGTACTTCTGTATTGTTTTGGTATTCTATATCGCTTTTATCTTTAGAAAAAGAGTATTTAGTTATTTTAGTAATTTTACCACTTGAACTATTAGAACTATCATATATATCTTCTATTCCAAAAAGCCCTTTCCATTTAAATATACTACTTACAGTTTCAAAAAGTCCATTGTTATTATTCCCATATTTATATTGACTATTTAATAAATAGATATTATTTAAAGAAATATATGCTGTATTTAAATCAACCAAGTAAGAACTAATATTAGCATCTTCTTCTATTGAATTTAAATCTAAACTTATAAAAGTCGTAAGTTGTTTTGTAGGATTTGTTTTTACATATTTAATTTTAGAAAAAGCTATTTCTTTTTCTTTATAGTCTTCTGTATATTCTCTAAAATCATATGTTTTGTTATATTGAGACAAGGTATTATTTGTAAAAACATAAACTTTGTCATCTATCATACGAGATGTATTATATGTTGAATTTAATTTTATATTTTTTAATTTTCTAGGATAATTTCTATATGTTATATCAAACACATCTATTCCTGTTTTGTATGTTTTAGAACTTGTATTTGTAGAAATTACAATTAATTTATCTCCATTTATAAGAATATCCATTGGATTTAAGGAAGAACTTACTTCAACTTTAGAAACTACTTTAGGTTCTTTTTCATTTAAAACCTCTGTAATTAGAACTCTATTATTTGAAATAGAATAAACATAATTACCATCTGTCTTAATTACATCTGCTTCATCAATATTTTCTACCTGAACATTTGTTGTAGAATAATCTGAACTTTCTTCATTCCTAACAGAAGAAAATGAATCAGACACAGATGATGTGCTTGATGAATTAGGCATAGGTATTAAAACATCATTATCGTAGTCAGGAGTATCATATTTATAATATCTCCTTTCAAAAAAAAAGCTTAAATTCGAAATTGAAAATAATCTTGCTCCAACCTCTAGTCCATCACTTTTCGAACTTGTTTTACTTATAATACTATCTAAATGTGCTTCATTTTTAACTGGAAATAATTTACCTTCATTATTTCTTTTTATAAAATGTTTTACTAAAAATATTACTATTAATAAAATTAAAATTGTTAAAATTGTCTTAGTTAAAAAACTCTTTAATTTTTCTTTATTAATAACGATGTTTTCATTTTTTACTTTTTCTTTCATACTTTTCTCTTTTCTCTTTTCTCTTTTTATTTTAGTTTATATAACAAGTTTTTTAAATATAACTCTATAATATATACTCGTATATAATAATTAAAATATTAATAATTAAACTTAAGGTACTAAAGATCGTACCAATTATGCCCAAAACTAAGCCAGCTTTTCCCATTTTAGAATTATGTCTTACTCTCATTCTTGCACCACAAACAATTGCTACTATACTATGTATTAAACCTAAAAACCAAACACTCGAAAAAAGTATTCCTAGTATACCTGAAAGTAATGCAGCTACAGTTTGAATTTCATTTTTACTAACCTTTGTTACTGTTCTAACATTTTCATTTTCCATAAATTACCTCATTCTTTTTTATTTGTATATATTTATTTGTTTTAATATACTAAATTCATTCTTTATAAGAATCTTATTTTTTATTTGCTTTACAATCTTATTCTTTATTCTTTATTCTTTAATAATATGTATTCTTCAACTATTTCTTTTTCGTTTAAATATATTTCCTTATCTTTAAATATTTGTGATTTTTCTTGTCCTTTACCTAATAATGCCACTGAGTCTCCTGGTTTAGCTAAATCAATTGCTTTTCTAATTGCTAACTTTCTATCATTTTCAATAATATATTTACCACCAACTTCTTTAACACCAATAGCGATATCTCTTGCTATATCTTCAGGATCTTCGTCTCTAGGATCCTCAGAAGTTATTATTGTTAAATCTGAAAGTTCTCCTGATATTCTTCCCATTTTAGGTCTTTTTAGCTTATCCCTTTGTCCAGATAATCCCCATAATGATATAACTTTACCTTTAGTAATATATCTAAAGATTTCTAAGCATTGTTTTAAACTTTCTTCTGTATGTGCATAATCTATAACAATATTTATGCCTAAATTATTCGGTATAAAATTAAATCTTCCTTCTACATAAACATCTTTTATAGCTTCTTTAATTACTTCATCTTTTATTTTAAATCCTTTTGCAATTGAAATAGCACAAGCAATATTATATACAGCCATTTTTCCTAACATAGAAGTTTTATATTTACTTCTTTTGTTGTCATATTCTAATTCAAATTCTGTACCTTTATCAGTATAATGTATACTTTCTAAGCCTATAATAATATCATTATTTTTATCTGAACCATAAGTTATTATCTTTTTGTCCTTTAGCAATTTTTTTGCTTTATTTACATTTTTGTCATCCATATTCAAAACTATAATCGGCGCCATTTTTATAATTTCTATTTTAGCATTATAATATGCCTCTAATGTTGGATGCTCAGTTATACTGATATGATCATGTGAAAAATTAGTAAATGTAGAATATTCAAAATGCATCCCTACTACTCTATCTCTTACTATTGACTGTGAAGAAACTTCAAGTATAACAATATTAGCACCTTCTTTAATCATATTGTTTATAATCTCATTAGTTTGAAAAGCTTCTGCTGTTGTATTATCTAATTCAATAAATTTTTTTTCATTTAAAAAAGCTCCCACTGTTCCAATTGTCCCAACATTATATCCACCCATCATTAATATTTTTGTTAATATAAATGTTGTAGTAGTTTTACCTTTTGAACCAGTAATTGCAATAACTGGTATTCTTCTTGTAGGGTCATTATATAAATTTTTAGATAAATATCCAATAAATTTTCTAATTTGTTTTACTTTAATAATTGGCAATTCAACATTATTATAATCATCTAAATTTATATGTTCTTCAACAATTATTGCACTTGCACCATTTTTTATTGCTTGATTTAAATAATTTATACCATCATGGTTTACACCTTTAATAGCTGCAAATAATGAACCTTTTTCAACCAATCTTGAATCATTTCTAATATTTATAATTTCTACATTATCCAATAAGTTTCTTATTTCAATAATATATTCTTTTACATCTTTATCTTCTAATAATTTTTTTAAATTCATATTTTTCCTTTTATTTATTTCTTTCTTTTTCACTTTTATTTATTTCTTTACTTCATTCAATACTTTTATATTATTTCTTTGTTTTAAATTTTTTTTAATTTTTTTAGTTTTTTTAGTTTTTTTAATTTTTTAGTTTTTTATTTTCTTTTTGTTATATTTAAAGATACTTTTCTTGCTCTTCTATAATATTATTA
>CAZCCM010000006.1:0-4976 GCA_964497325.1 uncultured Lachnospiraceae bacterium
TTTTGTCCTAAATAATTTTCTGCATCTTCTTTTAATTCAATAATTATCATTGCTGAAATTTCAGGAGATGTAAATTCTTCTCCTTGTACTTTAAATTTTTTCTTTGATCCCATATCTCTTTTTACAGAAATAATGGTATTCTCTGGATTAGTTACGGCTTGTCTTTTAGCAATTTGCCCTACTAATCTTTCTCCTTCTTTAGTGAATCCAACTACAGAAGGTGTAGTTCTTTCATTAGTTTCTCTATTTGGAATAACTACTGGTTTACCACCTTCCATAACTGCAACACATGAATTTGTTGTTCCTAAATCAATTCCTATAATTTTACTCATTTTCTACCTCCTCATGGTATTTTCTTTATTTTTATTTTTATTTTTTTTGTTTAACTTCTTCATTTCTTTATTTTTTTCTTATTTTATCTTTTGTACTTTGTATTTGTTTATTGTTTTATCTTTTGTACTTTATATTTATTTATAGTTTATTGTTTTTTATACTTTATATTATTTTTGTACTATCACCATTGAATGTCTTATAACTTGATCACCAAGCTTGTATCCTTTTCTAAATGTTTCTACAATCATTCCTGATTCTAATCCTGAATCTTCTACTAATGTAACTGCCTCATGTATTTCTGGATCAAACTTTTTACCCTTTGTTAAAATTTCTGTTACACCTAAAGATTTTAAATAATCTTCAAATTGTTTAAAAATTAAATTTATTCCTTCTTTATATGAATCATCATTAGAATCACTTTCTTTAGCCTTTTCAAAACTGTCTAATACAGGTAAAAAACCTAATAATATATTTGACTTAGCATTTTCATAAGTTCTTATATTTTCTTTTTCAGTTCTTTTTTTGTAATTATCAAACTCTGCATATAGTCTTTTATATTTATCATCAATTTCTTCAAATCGTTGTTTAAATAAAGCTAATTCATTATCTGATTTATCTTCTAGAACCTCCTTTTCTTCTTTTTCTGTTTCTGTTTCTAGCTCTTTGTCTTTAATTTCCTTCTGCATTTACTCCTCCTCATCTTCTTTATTAATTGTTTTTGCCATTTTTTTCATTATTGCTATAACTTTAGAATAATCCATTCTAGTTGGACCTAGTATTCCAATTGTTCCAGCATTTTTATTATTTATTTTTCCTGACATTGTTATTAAACTAAAGTCTTTTAATTCCTCAAGTTCATTTTCATCTCCAATATATACTTTAATTTCAGCTGAAGTTTCTGGTAATGATAACATTTCTTTAAAAGATTCCTTATCATCTAAAACATTTAAAATGTTTTCAAAAACTTTTTCATCTTTTAATTCTGGAAATTTTAAAATTTTTGATGTACCTTTTAAATATACTCTTTCAGAATCATTTAAAATTCTATTTAGTTCTTCAATTATCTTTTTTATTATTTGAGCAGATACTTTTACTTCTTCTAATATATATTCTTCTACTTTACCATCAATAACTGATAATGGTCTTCCAATTAATTTTTTCTTAAAAATAAATTTCAAATCTTTAACAATTTCTGATGTAATATTATCTTCAAATTTAATAATTGCTTCTTTGATTACACCACATTCTGTTAGTATTATTGCCATTAAAGTTGAATCTCCTAATAGAATAAATTCTACATCTTTTATTAAGTCTTCATTTATATCTGGACTAATTGCTATACTTGTATAATGAGTAAGCTCAGATAAAGTTGTTGAAGCAACATTTAAAAATTCATCCAATGTTGATGCTTTTTCTAATAAAACATCTTTTATTGTAGATACTTCTTCTTTAGATAACTCTGCATCTACAACCAATCTATCAACATAATATCTATAACCTAATTCAGAAGGTATTCTTCCAGCAGAAGAATATGGTTTTTGTATTAATCCCATTTTTTCTAATTCTGCCATTTCATTTCTAATTGTAGCACTGCTAAGATCAATAGGATATTTAGAAATTAAAACAGCTGAACTTACTGGTTCTGCACTATCTATATATTCTTCTATTATAGCTTTCAAGATTATTTCTTTTCTTTTATCTATATCCAAATTAGCAGTCCTCCTTCACAACTGATAATATTTTACATCTATCTTGGCAGTCTGTCAAGTCCTTTGCTAATTATTTTTTTAATTCTTCAAAAGCATATAAAAAGAGGGTTTCCCCTCTTTTATAATTAACACATTTTGTTTTTTTTACCAGTACTCACATTTCATACTAAATTTAATTTATAAATAATATGTCTTTTATTATTTAAACCATTTTATTGTTTTAAATAATTATATTTTGCATACCTTGTCTAAATGTTATACATATTATTACTACTATAGCCAATATAGTCAATGAAAGGCCAAGAGCTGTTAATAAAATTATTATTTTTGAAGCAGTCTTAACACTTTTTTCATCTAATTCTTCTGCTGTTTTATTTTCCTTTATAATAGTGCTTTTTACTGTTTCTGTTATTTTTGTTTTTTCTCCAGTTTTCGAATTGTTTATTTCAAAACTTTTTTCTGATTTTGTTACATCTCCATTATTAATGATACCTTCTTTTATTCCTTCGTTAATATTAATATCCTTATCTTTTGTTCCTTCTTTCATACTTTCTCCTAATTCTTTACTATATATAGTATAGTCTATAGATTTTAAATTTTCCAGTGTTTTACAAAATTTTATCTTATTCTGTTTTTAAAATCTTATACAACTTCTAATGTTAAAGCCTATAAAAAATAAAAAGCAAGAATCTTCTTGCTTTCAACTTTTTTAATATACTAACCTTTTATATTATTATTTAATATGTTCAATTACCATATCCATATTATTTCCAATCTGTAGGTATTTCAGCAGAATTAGTTGGTGCTTTCATATTTTTAAAACATTCCTTATAACTTGTTATGTTTGGGAATTTTGCTGTATTCCATAAGTCTGGTGCAGTTCCGGATAAATTTGAACAGCTATTAAATGCCCATTGACAATATTCAATCTTTGGACAATTATCAAACATATTTAAGGTTAGGCCACCTGTTAAGCTAGTACATTCGTCAAATATTCTTCCAATATGTTTAAGATCTGGACAATTATCAAAAAATCCTGTTGGTATACTTCCAGTAATTTTACATCTTCTAAAAGTATTTTGGAAATTAATTATGTTAATAAATGAATTAGGTCTTGGAGATGGTAAAGTACCACCTAATTGTTTACAGTTTTCAAACTTATAATATGTTGTCCAAATTTCTCCCCAGTCAACTATTTGAGTTATTTGATTTTTTTCAGTATCTGATCCACCATAGAAAAACTCATTAAACTTCCCTACTATTTTTATATTAATATCAGTGTTTGCAGCTATATTATTTGTAATTCTAACCCCTACGTCAGGAATAAGGTCTGCTATTGTGTATTTTGTATATTCTCCATTATTAATTGAAACATATGCAACTTCATCAGCACTAGCCATTTTTATAGGAATTAAAATTGCTTGATTAGCAGCATTCTTTTGTACTATATATTCAAATGGTATTGACCATAACGCTTCATAAGTTGTATCTTCTGTTGCAGGTTCAAGAGCTGGTATCCATTCTATAAATACACTTTCATCTTTCTCTAATGCTATGTCTTCTGGTATTTTTCCATGTTCAACTTCTACTGTTATAGGTCCTCCTGCTCCTTCATGAGTACCACCACTTAAATTATATGTAATTGTATATTTCTTAATTTCCCATACTGCTGTATATGTTTTATTTTCTGTATATGTTGTAGGGAATTCTAAATCCCAGCCTATAAAATCATAATTTTCTCTTTCTGGGTCTCCAAAATATGTTATTTCATCTCCATATATTCCCTTCAGAATTATATCATCTGTTTTATTATCAACATTTCCACCTTCTAGTCTAAATGTATATGTGTATTCTATAGCTTCCCATATTGCTGTGAATTCTATATTATCTATAAAGGTATTTGGTATTTCTAAACTCCATCCTTTAAATCTATAGTGTTCTCTTACTGGGTCTTTAGGAATTTCTACATCAGTAATATATGTACCACTTAAGATTATATCTCCTGTTTCATCATCAATATTTCCACCATTTAAGTCAAATGTGTATAGATATGTTTTTACAGTCCATAGTGCTATATATGTTGTGTCTTTAGTTGCTTCTACAATTGTAGGTGACCAACCACTAAATGTATAATGTTCCCTTGTTGGTGTTATATCTTCTGGCATTGTATTATATTCAACTTCTCTTGATATATTACCTGTTGTTTCATTATAAGTTCCACCATTTAAATTATATGTGATTGTATAATCTATAGCTTTCCATGTTGCAATAAATGTTTTATTTCCTTCAAATGTACTTGGTACTTCCAAATCCCAACCTTCAAATGTATAATGTTCTTTTGTTGGATCTTGAGGTGTACTTGAATTTGTATTATATGTTCCACTTAACTCTACATCGTCTGTATCACCATCTATATTTCCACCTTCTAGTTCAAATATATATGTATATGTTACTGGTTCCCACAAGGCTGTATAGGTTTGATTCTCTGTAGCTACTGCCAGTGTTGGTGTCCAACCTTCAAATGTATAATGTTCTCTTGTTGGTGTTATATCTTCTGGCATTGTATCATATTCAACTTCTCTTGATATATTACCTGTTGTTTCATTATAAGTTCCACCATTTAAATTATATGTGATTGTATAATCTATAGCTTTCCATGTTGCAATAAAGGTTTTATTTCCTTCAAATTTACTTGGTACTTCTAAATTCCAACCTTCAAATGTATAGTGCTCTTTTACTGGATCTTTAGGTGTACTTGAATCTGTATTATATTCTCCACTTAATTCAATATCTTCTGTTTTATCATCTATTTTCCCACCATCTAATTTAAATGTATATGTATATGTTACTGGTGTCCATTGTGCTGTAAAGGTTTTATCTCCTTCAAATTTACTTGGTACTTCCAAATCCCAGCCTTCAAATGTATAATGTTCT
>CAZCCM010000006.1:5076-7768 GCA_964497325.1 uncultured Lachnospiraceae bacterium
CCAACCTTCAAATGTATAATGTTCTCTTGTTGGTGTTATATCTTCTGGCATTGTATTATACTCAACTTCTCTTGATATATTACCTGTTATTGCATCATAAGTTCCACCATTTAAATTATATGTAATTATATAATTTACAGGCTTCCATTGTGCTGTATATGTTGTATCTTCTGTTGCTGCTACAATCTCTTTATCCCAACCATTAAATATATAATGTTCCCTTGTTGGTGTTATATCTTCTGGCATTATATTATATGTTACTTCACTTGTTATATCCTCTGTTTTCCCATCATAAGTTCCACCATTTAATTTATATGTGATTGTATAATCTATAGCTTTCCATGTTGCAGTAAATGTTTTATTTCCTTCAAATTTACTTGGTACTTCCAAATCCCAGCCTTCAAATGTATAATGTTCTTTTGTTGGGTCTTGAGGATTAGTTACATCTGTATTATATGCTCCACTTAATTCAACATCTTCTGTATCACCATCTATATTTCCACCTTCTAGTTCAAATATATATGTATATATTACTGGGTCCCACAAGGCTGTATAGGTTTGATTCTCTGTAGCTACTGCCAGTGTTGGTGTCCAACCTTCAAATGTATAATGTTCTCTTGTTGGTGTTATATCTTCTGGCATTGTATCATATTCAACTTCTCTTGATATATTACCTGTTGTTTCATTATAAGTTCCGCCATTTAAATTATATGTGATTGTATAATTTACAGGCTTCCATGTTGCAGTAAATGTTTTATTTCCTTCAAATTTACTTGGTACTTCTAAATTCCAACCTTCAAATATATAGTGTTCTTTTACTGGGTCTTCTAGTTTGTTTGCTTTTTCTTTAAATGTTCCTGATTTAATTATATTATCTTTCTTTCCATTTATATTTCCACCATTTAATTTGTATGTATATTTATATGTTTCTAATTTCCATTTTGCTTTAAATGTGGTATCTTTTGTTATTTTTGAATTTATATTTGGAATCCAACCATCAAAAATATAATGTTCTTTAGTAGGATTTTCTTGATTTTCTATTTTTAAATCTTCATTTATAGTTATACTTGGAATACTAGTTTTATTGTTAATTTTTCCGCCATCTAAATCAAATTTCACAATATAATTGTTAATTTTGGTAATATTTTCTTTTCCTTGATTAGTCTTATATTCTGAAAAATGACTAAATATATCTTCATTTTCAATTTTATTTTCAGATTTTTTATTTTTATTTTTATCTTCAGCTTTTTCATTTTTATTTTTATCTTCAGCTTTTTTATTCTTATCTTTGGTTTCTAACTTTTCGTCAAAATCTGACTTCCCTTCTATCTGTTCTACAGGCTTTGAAGAAACAACTAAATTTCCTTTATTTAAAGTATTAAATTTATGATATCTGCAAAGTAATAAAATAATTATAATAATAATTTCTATTAAAATAATTATTTTTAAAAACTTTTTTATTTTTTTATTTTTATTATTTTCATCCATTTCTTCATTATCCTCTTTCTTAGTTTATTAATTTTATCTTTTCATATAACTATTTATTCATTTTTATTTTTTCTAAAAATTATATATAACATCCTTTTAATTTTATATAATTTACATATTAAATTATATAAAATCATAAACAAACTCTCCAGCTAAATTTTTATCTTTTTTATTACATTTGTTAAACAAAATAGGTATAAATTTTAATGTCTTAATATAATTTAAAATAATTTAAAAAACATAATCAAATATAATAAACTTATAAAACTGCTGGAATAAAAAAAGAGATGGTATTCTTATACCACCTCTGTTACAATTATTTTTTGTATTCATTTAAGCTAATTTATTTCTTTGATTTTTTTATTTTAAAGTTATCTATTTTTTTCTTCCTTCTTTTTTATATTTTTGATTTTATTATATTTAATAATTCTTGTAATGTATCATCTTCTGATTGATTTGTATTATCTACTAAAATTGCATCTTCTGCTTGTTTTAGTGCTCCTATTTCTTTGTTATACATATCATTATAATCTCTAGTTTTTAAATTTTCTAGTACTTCTTCAAAAGTCATGTTATTTTGTCCAGTTTTTTGATTTTGTTCAAATCTTCTTTTAGCTCTAATCTCTGGATCTGCTGTTAAATATATTTTTATATCTGCATTTGGAAAAACATATGTTCCAATATCTCTTCCATCCATAATTATATCTTTACCAACAGCATATTTCCTTGTAAACTCTGTAACAAAAAGTCTAATTGTTGTATTTGAAGAAACAAAAGATACATACTTTGTTGTTTCCTTATCTCTTATTTGCTCACTTACATCTTTTCCGTTTAAGTAGTATTTTTGTATTTTTTCTATACCTTTTTTTTCTACTTTTACTTCAATATTTAAAGAATTTAAAAACGACTTTAATTTTTCTATGTTTTCTTCACTTAAATCATTATAGTTAAATTTTTCTTTTAAAATAGCTATTGTAATAACTCTATATATTGCACCCGTATCTAAAGTATCTAAATTTAACTCTTTACTTAAAAGCTTAACCATTTCTCCTTTACCTGATGCTACAGGTCCGTCTATTGCAATTATCATATTTTCTCCTCGTATAATGTAAATATATTAATTCACATTAATTTTATATTTATTTAGATTTATATTTATATTATCATAATCTTTTTATATTTAAAAGCCACTAATACCTTCAAT
>CAZCCM010000006.1:7868-34781 GCA_964497325.1 uncultured Lachnospiraceae bacterium
ATTATATTATATTATATTATATTAAATTGAGCAGTCTGACTACTATTTTACATAGTTTACAAACTGCTCAAATAAATTAAAATTTATATTTTTTACTATTTACTTCATTTATTAATTTTTGTTCTTATTCTCAAATTTTTTACGCTGACTAGCATTTAATATTTTTTTTCTTAATCTTAAATTATTTGGAGTTATTTCAATAAGCTCATCTTTATTAATAAAATCAAATGCATACTCTAAAGTAATTGGCCTTGGTCTTTTTAAAACTACTGTTGCATCACTTCCTGCTGCTCTCATATTTGTTAATTGTTTTCCTTTAACAGGATTAACTGCAATATCCTCTTCTCTTTTTGATTCTCCAATTATCATTCCTTCATATACATCTTCACCTGGCTCAATAAACATTGTACCACGGTCTTCTAAATTTCCTAAACCATAAGCTGTAGCTTTTCCTGTTTCAATTGAAACTAAAACTCCTTGCTTTCTTTCTGCTGTTATACCATGTGAATAAGGTCTAAATTCCTTAAATCTATGATTTAATATTCCATATCCTCTTGTTATTGTCATAAAGTCAGTAGAAAAACCTATTAAAGCTCGTGAAGCAATTATATAATTAATTCTTACATTTCCCTCAAAGTTATTCATAGATTCAAGAATAGCTCCTCTAGATCCTAATTTTTCCATTATTGTTCCTACTGATTCTTCAGGGGTTTCAACTTCTAAATATTCATAAGGTTCCATTTTAATGCCATTGTCTTCTTTTATAATTACTTTTGGTTTTGATACTTGAAGTTCAAAGCCTTCTCTTTTTAAATTTTCAATTAAAATACCTAAATGAAGTTCACCACGACCAGATACTAAATATGATCCCTGCTCTGCGGGTTCTACTCTCAAGGAAACATCTCTTTGTACTTCTTTATATAATCTGTCTTCTAATTGTCTTGCTGTTAAAAATTTTCCATCTTTTCCTGCAAAAGGAGAAGTATTAACTCCAAATGTCATTTGTAAAGTTGGTTCATCTATTTTTAGAACAGGAAGAGGTAAATTTTTACCTGCTTCATTAATTGTTTCTCCAACAAAAATATCAGCAAGTCCAGCTACAGCTATAATATCTCCTGCTTCTGCTTCTTCTATTTCAATTCTTTCCATTCCAAGGAAACCAAATAATTTTTGTACTCTAAATTGCTTTATAGAACCATCTAATCTAATACAAGAAACCATTTGTCCAACCTTTATTGTTCCATTTGTTATTTTACCAATACCTATTCTTCCAACAAAATCATTATAATCTAATAATGAAGGTTGAAATTGTAAAGGAGAATTTATATCCCAATTAGGAGCCGGTACTTTTTCTATAATTAAATCTAATAAACTATCAAATCCTGATGTCTGAGTAGAAATATCTGGATCTAAACTGCTTGTTCTATTTAATGCACTTGTATAAACTACAGGAAAATCTAATTGTTCATCACTTGCACCTAATTCAGCAAACAAATCAAAAACTTCATTAATTACTTCTTTCGGCCTAGCACTTGGTTTATCTATTTTATTTATAACTACTAGTGGCTTAACATTTGCTTCTAAAGCTTTCTTTAATACAAACCTTGTTTGAGACATAGGTCCTTCATAAGCATCAACTACTAATATTACACCATCAACCATATTCATAATACGTTCAACTTCTCCTCCAAAATCAGAGTGACCTGGAGTATCAAATATGTTTATTCTATAATCCTTATAATTAATTGCAGTAGTCTTAGATAAAATAGTAATACCACGTTCTCTTTCAATAGCGTTTGAATCCATTGTTACATCAGAAGTATCTTGATTACTTCTAAATGTTCCACTACATTTTAAAATTCCATCTACTAATTTTGTTTTACCATGATCTACATGGGCAATAATTGCTACATTTCTTTTATTCATATCTTTTCACCTTTTTAACTTAATTATTATAACACATTTTTAAATAAAATGTCATATTTTAAACATAAATCATTTACCTTGAGAAGTAATGTCTTAAACATAAATCAAAGAAAGATTCTTATAAACTAAAAATCTTTCTTAAAATAATATTCATCATTTTATTTATAATAGTTTCAATAATTTAAAATTTTTAAATTTCTTTTTTTAATCTCTTTTTCTTAATCTCTTTTTTTAAATCTATTTTCTTTAATCTATTTTTTTATTTATTTAACTCTACTTATTTTTCTTTAAGTTACTATATCTTTAACCTTTACATCAACTTCTAACACATTCATAGCAGTAATACTCTCTAATTCTTCTTTAATTCTTTTTCTAAATTTATCTACTATCTTTATTATATTATATCCATACATTACAGTTATTTCTGCATAAATTTTTAAGCCCTCTTCTTCTACAGCTATTTTATCTACCCTTAATCTAGTAGTAGCAATAACTCCTTCAGTAGTTTCAGAAATCATATCAACTATATCTCTAAATACTGCATCAGAAATTGTAAATTTTCCAAGATAACTAAAGGTTGGTCTAATAATACTTCTATCTGCTGCTGAATATGGATTCTTATCTTTTTTTGTTCTAAAAACTTGTAATGGATCTAATATTATACCTGAAAAATCTTTTTTTATTTCAAAAGTTGGAACTGGAACAACATGTTTTCCTTGTGTTTTTCTAATACGCTTTGCTGTTGTCATTTCCTCATCAGTAGAAACATCTTCAATTCTAATAATTTTAGTAAACTCAGGAAGAGATAAATTTGTCTTTATTCTATTTAACATCTCATCTGATGTTCCTAAAATAAGTAATGACTTTACCTTGTATTTTTTAAATGCCTTCTTCATTTCTTCTTGTTCTTCAACTGTAGAAAATATAGCATCTCTAATAGTCTGAATTTTAGTTTCTGCTTTCTTTGCTGATTTTCCTGCAAGTACAATATTCCCTCTAATTAAAAGTCCATCATCAATAATACATTCAATATTATTTTCAGCTGCAACTGCTTGAGCTTTAAAACTTTTTCCAGTTCCAGATGGACCTATAAAAGCATACACCTTCATATTTTTTATTAGATAGGGAAAAAAACTTCCTATTCCAAGACCTATACTAGGTTTTTCCATTATTCCTCTTTTGTTTGTTTTTTAAATTTTTTATTCTATTTTTTTATTCTTATTTGTTTTACTTATTTTTTATTCAAAACTTTCCTACATCTTTTACAAAGTTCTAATTCTTTATTAAAATCTTTTTCATTTTCATATTTCCAACATCTAGCACATTTTAAACCTTTTGTTCTTTCAACTTTTACCTTTACTTCCTTACCATCTTTCACTTCAACTTCTGAAACAATAAAGAAATCTGCTAAAAAATCTGAATATTTACTAATTAATTTTTTTAATTTTTTAGGAATTGATAGTTTAATCTTAGCTTCTAAAGATTGACCTATAACTTTATTCGTTCTTGCATCTTCTAACTCTTTTAAAACAATAGCTCTTATTTTTAGTAATTCTTTAAAATCATTATTAATGTCTAAATTATTCCACTTACTTTCTATTTTAGGGAACGATTCCAACATTACTGAATCAGCATTTTCACCCTCTAGTTTTGGCAAATATTTCCAAATTTCTTCTGCAGTAAAAGGTATAATAAGTGCAAAGATTCTTACTAAAGCTGATAGTATTTTATACAATGTATCTTGAGCTGTTTTTCTTTTTTTCTCTTCTGCACAATATAGTCTATCTTTTATAATATCAAAATATATTGTGCTCATCTCTACTGTACAAAATTGATTAATTTCATGGAAAGCTTTAGAAAATTCAAATTTATTAAAGTATTTGTCAACAGAAGTAATTAATTTGCTCAATCTATATAATGCCCATTTATCTACTTCTTCTAAATCTTCATATTCTACTTGATCTGTATTTGGATCATATTCATTAATATTTCCAAGAATAAATCTTGCAGTATTTCTCATTTTCCTATAATTTTCAGCTAATTGTTTAAATAAATTTTCTGATACCGTAACATCTGTAACAAAATCTGAAGATAGTACCCATAATCTTAAAATATCAGCTCCATATCTTTTAGAAATGTCTAAAGGCGATATAACATTACCTATAGACTTACTCATTTTTTTACCCTTTTCATCAACAACCATACCATTAGTTAATACTTCTTTATATGGTGCTTCTCCTGTTGTTGCAACAGAAGTTAAAAGTGATGATTGGAACCATCCTCTATATTGATCATTCCCTTCTAAATATAAATCTGCTTTTGGAAGACCTCTTAATTTTACTACTGAACGGTGAGTTGAACCTGAGTCAAACCAAACATCCATAATATCTTTTTCTTTAATAAAGTTTGTACTTCCACACTTACATTTTGAGTTTTCTGGCATTAAGAATTTTACATCTTTATCGTACCAAATATTTGAACCATATTCTCTAAAAAGTTTTTCTACTTTTTCTAATGATTCTTTAGTAATATATGGTTCATTACAATCTTTACAATAGAATATAGGTAGTGGAACTCCCCAAGTTCTTTGTCTTGAAATGCACCAATCCGCTCTTTCTTTAATCATATCATGCATTCTTGCTTCACCCCATGAAGGATGCCACTTTACATTTTTTATTTCGTTTAAAGTTTCCTTTACAAATCCATCTATAGATGCAAACCATTGGTCTGTTGCTCTATATATAATTGGATTTTTACATCTCCAACAATGAGGATATGAATGGAAAATTTTATCTTCCATAATTAAATAATTATTATTTCCTAACCATTTAATGATTTCTTTATTAGACTTAGCATAATACATATCATTAAACATTCCTGCAGTATCTCTTTGTACTCCTTTAGCATCTACAGGAACAACTATTTCTAATCCATATTTTTGTGACATTAAATAGTCTTCTTTTCCATAACCTGGTGCAGTATGTACTAGTCCAGTACCTGATTCTTTATCTACTGGTAAAGTATCATCTGAGCCTAATAGAATTGGAGATGTTCTGTCCATAAATGGATGTCTATATTTAACATTTTCTAATTCTTCGCCTTTAAAAATTTTTGTTTCTTTATACTCTAATACATTAAATTTTTTAGTTAATTCTTCAACATGGTCTTTTAATATTAATATTTTTTCTTCAACTATTTCTTCTCCAAATTGTTTTAATTCAACATCAAATTTTTTTCTTTTTAAATCTAAAATTACATATTGATATTTTGGATTAACTGTTATTGCCATATTCCCTGGTAAAGTCCAAGGTGTTGTAGTCCATACAACTGCTGAAACATCTTTTAATTCTTTGTTTTTAGTTTCTACTATCGGGAACTTTACATATACAGAATGTGATGTTACATCCTTGTATTCTATTTCTGCTTCCGCTAATGCTGTTTCACAATCAGTACACCAATAAACAGGTTTTAGTCCTTTGTATATATATCCATTTAAAAACATTTTTCCAAAAACATTAATTTGTTCTGCTTCCATTTCAGGTTGATAAGTTATATATGGATTTTCCCAATCTCCTAATACTCCTAAACGTTTAAATCCTTCTGTTTGGATGTCTATATATTCTGTTGCAAATGCTCTACATGTGTCTCTAAAAACATTGACTGGAATTTCTTCTCTCTTTAATTTTAATTTATCTATGGCTTTCTTTTCAGTTGGCAAACCATGAGTATCATAACCCGGTATATATGGAGTATAGAAACCCTTTAAATGTTTATATCTTACAATTGTATCTTTTAATATTTTATTTAATGCATGACCAATATGAATTTCACCATTTGCATATGGAGGTCCATCATGAAGGACATATGGAGTTTTCCCCATATTTTGTTCTAGCATTTTATAATATATTCTTTTTTTCTCAAAAACTTCATTTAATATCTCTGGTTCCATTGTAGGAAGCTTTCCTCTCATTGGAAACTCTGTTTTTGGAAGTTTTAAAGTTTCTGTATAATTATCTTTAATTTCGTCTGTTTTATTTGACATCTCTCACCTATATTTTATCTAAATTTTATCTAAATTTTTTCAAATTGCTCTATAACAGTTCCATCTGGTATAACAGAATTTTCTGATATATATACATATGGTCCTATTAAACAATCTTCACCAATTACAGCACCTTCTTTAATTGTTGTATTTGGTTTAATAACTGTATCTCTTCCTATTTTAACATTATCATATATATATGTGGTGTTCATATCTTCAATAGTAACTCCATTAAACATATGATAAGTATTAATTCTATTACGAAGTACCCTTGTTATTAATTCTAATTGTGCTCTATCATTAACGCCTAATATTTCTGTATTATCTTCAATTGTAAATGCTCCAGTTCTTAAACCTTTCTTACTAATAATTTCAATTGCATCTGTTAAATAGTATTCATTTTGTATATTATTTGGTTTAATTTCTTTTAATGCTTCTAACAATACCTCTATATCAAAACAATATATTCCAGCATTAATTTCAGTTATTTGTTTTTCTTCTTCTGTTGCATCTTTTTCTTCACGTATAGTTTCAATTGCTCCACCTTCATCTCTAATAATTCTTCCATATCCAGTAGGATTTTCATAAACAGCTGTTAAAACAGTTGCAGCTTCTTTAGATTCTTCTGATTTTTCAATTAAAAGTTTAATTGTTTCTGCTCTAATAATTGGAACATCACCATAAAGAATAACTACTTTACCTTTTTTATTTTTTAGAAGCGGAGCTGCTTGCATTACTGCATGTCCTGTTCCTAAAAGTTCTTCTTGTTCTACAAAATCAACTGTATCTCCTAAAACTTCTTTAACTTGTTCTTTCATATGTCCTACAACTGTAATAATTTTTTTAGATCCTATTTCTACTGCTAAGTCTCTAACTCTTTTAACAAGTTCTTTATCATATATTTTTTGTACTAGTTTAGAATTCTTTGATTTCATTCTAGTACCTTTGCCTGCTGCAATTATTATTGTATAAACATCCATAATTTCTCCTTTTTAAAACAATATAATAAATTAGAACATCTGAAATTATAGTATTTCATAATATTCTTTATCTTTTTCTACTGTAAACATCTTAACATAATACAAGCGATTTATCAAGAAACACAAAAGCATGGAGAATAAAAGTTCCATGCTTTTTTATTTTACATATATTAGTTTATTTATTGGTCTAATTTTGAATATTCCTAAAACTCTTTTTACTAATTGTCATCAAATTTTAGAACAGATAAAAATGCTTCTTGAGGTATTTCTACATTCCCTATCTGTTTCATTTTCTTTTTACCTTTTTTTTGTTTTTCCAATAATTTTTTCTTTCTAGTAATATCTCCACCATAACATTTAGCTAACACATCTTTTCTTGTAGCAGAAACTGTTTCCCTTGCAATTATTTTACCACCAACAAATGCTTGAATTGGAACCTCAAATAATTGTCTTGGTATTTCTTTTTTAAGTTTTTCTGCCATTTTCTTTCCTCTAGAATATGCATTATCTTTATATACAATAAAAGATAGTGCATCTAATAATTCACCATTAATATACATGTCTAACTTTACTAATTCGGCTGCTTTATATTCTTTAAATCTATAATCAATTGAAGCATAACCTCTTGTTTTAGACTTAATATAGTCAAAAAAATCATATATTATTTCATTTAAAGGTATCTCATACTCTAATATTACTCTGTTTGTATCTAAATATTTCATATCTTTATATATGCCTCTTCTTAATTGACATACTTCCATTACATTTCCAACATATTCTTTAGGAATTAATATTTCTACAACCATTATTGGTTCTTCAATTTTTTCTATTTCCATAGGAGTTGGTAAATCTGCAGGATTATATAACTCTATTTCTTCACCATTAGTTTTTGTTACTTTATATATAACTGAAGGGGCAGTAGTTAATACTCCAATGCCATATTCTTCCTCTATTCTTTCAACAATAACTTCCAAATGTAACAAGCCTAAAAAACCACATCTGAATCCAAAACCTAATGCTTTAGAAGTTTCTGGTTCATAATTAAATGCTGCATCATTTAATTTTAATTTAGCAAGAGAATCCTTAAGTGCAGTATATTCTGTACCATCAAGAGGATACATTCCACAATATACCATTGAAACTGCCTTTTTGTACCCTGGCAAAGCTATTTTTGTTGGATTTTTCTTTAATGTAACCGTATCTCCAACCTGAACTTCTTCAGCTTCTTTTATACTAGCACAAAAATATCCAACTTCTCCTGCTGTTAATATTTTACCTTCTTTATATTCTCCCGCACCAAAGTAACCTATTTCATTTATAGTAAAATTTCCACCAGTTGCCATAAACAGTATTTCATCATTTAATTTTAATTCTCCTTCAAAAACTCTAACATATGATATAACCCCTTTATAGTTATCATATTTAGAATCAAAAACCAATGCCTTTGCTGGAGCATTAACTTCTATCTTGGGAGCAGGTATTTTATGCACTATGGCTTCTAAAACCTCTTTACAATTAAGGCCTGTCTTAGCAGAAATACATGGTGCATCACTTGCATCAAGACCTATAACTTCTTCAATTTCTTTTTTTACTTTATCTACCATTGCATTCGGTAAATCAACTTTATTAATTACAGGTATAATTTCTAGATCATTTTCTAAAGCTAAATATACATTAGCTAAGGTTTGAGCCTCTATTCCTTGACTTGCATCAACAACTAGTATAGCTCCTTCACAAGCAGCAAGCGACCTTGATACTTCATAATTAAAATCTACATGACCTGGAGTATCAATTAAGTTTAAGATATATTTATTTCCATCTTCTGCTAAATATTCCATTCTAACTGCTTGAGACTTAACTGTAATACCTCGTTCTTTCTCAATATTCATGTTGTCTAAGACCTGTTTTGTCATATCTCTTTTATCTAGAACTCCTGTCATTTCAATTAATCTATCTGCTAATGTAGATTTACCATGATCAATATGTGCAATTATACTAAAATTTCTTATATTTTCCATAAAGTAATATTAACACAAATGATTGATGATATCAATATTTAAAGCTACAAAGAGAAGTAATGTTTAAAGCTACAAAGAAGAATAATCATGAGTATAAAAAAAACACCTATTTAAGGTGTATATTTTTACGTTTCTATTTTCTTATATTTTATTTTTTTAATACTTAATCATCACCATCTATTTCTTTTAACATTTCTAATGCTGATAATAGTACTGATTCAACTTTAGCTTTATATATTTGAGATTCTTTCTTTATTTTATCTAACTCTATGTTTTTTTTAGCTATCTCTTCTGAAACAGAACTTAGGCTGTCTGCTACATGCATATTTGCTTCTTGTATAATTTGTTCAGCTTCTTTTTTTGCTAAGGATTTCATATTATCAGTTGTTTCTTTAGCTACAACTAAAACTTCTTGAAGCGCATTTTCCAAATACTCATATTGTTCATTTTTTGCTTCAAGATTTTTTATATTTTCCTTAAGGTTTAAGCATTCTTTCATCATACTATCATAATCTTTAGATAGTTCATCAAGAAAGACATCTACCTCTTCGGCGTTATATCCTTTAAAACTTTTAGTGAATTGCTTATTGTCAATATCAAATGGTGTAAGCACTAAGTCCTCCTTTTATTAGTTTCTCCAAGGTGATGCTGCCATTTTAGTTTCAAATCTTTGCTCTTTTGTATCATTTGCTATTTCATAATTAAATGGAGCAATAACAAATACAGAATTTGTAACTTTCTCAACTTTACCATTTGCAAAGTGTACAGCTCCATATATATAATCTAAAAATCTTCTTCCAACATCTTTTTGTACATATTCTAAATTTAAAACAATTGAATTCTTATTTTTTAATAAATCACAAACTTCTTGAGCTTGTTCAAAGTTTGAAGGTTTAACAATTTTCATTTGAATTAATTGTTGATTTTCTGGCATTGACATAAGCTTACTGTTTCTTGATTTTAAAAGATTTTTTCTTGATTGCATTGTATAGTCAACTTTATCATCTTCCTCTTCTTCAAAGTCAGAATCTTCAATAAAATCTTCTTCCTCATTATATTCTTCATCTCTGTTTAAAAAATCTGAAAAAAGACCTTTCATTTTATCAAACATATAGCTCCTCCTAAATAAATATCATATATTTATATTATGATTTTTTATGACCCTAAAGTCAAACTATGACTTTTATTATTTCAAAAAAATTATATAGTTGTAACAAATAAGTAATATTTATTATTTTGAATATTTCTCTGGGTTTATTAAAATAACATCATCTTCATTTATAGTCATTCTGTTTTCAGTAGTATCTATTTTCATCTTACTCAGCTCATCTGTTGTGTAATTAGTTATAAGAGAAAAATCATCTGTTTCTTTAATTATCTTAACTAAAATTTTTTCTAAATATCTTCCTTTTTGTCTAACAACATAAGAATAATCATCTTCTTTTAATATAGATTTATTATTAATTTTTAATCCTGTTTGTTCCCACCATATTATTTCTATTTTTAATTTTCTATAGTTTAAAAGCTGAATTGAATTTGTAGTTAATTTTAAAATAAAAATTTTCTTATCTTTTCCTGCATCATTAATTGCTTCAATAGTAGCTTCTGTTTCCTCTTCATTAGCTATTCTAATCTTAATTTTATCTCCAACATTAGCATCTTTAGAATCCTCTGATTTTGATATTAAAGTTAAATATGTTTCAAAATTATTTACTATTTTACATTTATTATTAGTTTCTGGAATAATACTTCCACTTTTAATATCATATTCAGAAATTGTTTTTTGATTAATATTTTTTAAATCTTTTTTGTTAAATTTATTTTCAAATCCATCAACTCTATATGATACAACTCCTGCTATTGGGGCATAAACTATTTCAGACTGTGCTGACAATGTATTTTCAATATCTTTTTTCTCATCAAGTAATTCTTTAATTTTTGTCCCTTCTTTTGAAAGTTCTCCTGCTATTTTAGCTTTTTGCAAAATCTCATCAGTAATATTTTTTTCAAAATTTAATATTTTAGATTGCTGATTAAGACTATTTAGTTCTAAAAGTTTAGATTCAATAGAATTATCTATTATTGTATTTTCAGGTGAATTTATATTATCTTGTTGTTCTATTAAATACTCTTGAATTTCTTCATCTATTTCTTGTATTCTATCAATCTTTTTACTTTCTTGTGTAGAAAAATATCTAAAAATTTTTGTTCCCTTTGAAACCTTTTCACCTTCAAACTTTTCTTGTTGTAAAAATCTATTTGAGTTATCCGTAATTACTTCTTCTTCTCTTAATATTAAAGCTTCAACTATTTCTTCATCAGACAAGATATCTTTTTTTATTAAAAATGTTTGAGTAGGTTCTTTTACTAACTTTAAAGAAGGAATCAATATTAACATAAACAATGCTAAAGAAACTATTGTTAAAACAATTCTTGAAATAATTCTACTATTATTTTTTTCTTTTTTTTTCATAAAACCATCTTTTTTTTATTTGCATGTTTTTAATATTGTATATTGTATATTTTATATTTTATATTTTATATTTTTATGCTCTATTTTCTATTTTTATTTCTTGAAGAATTTTTTTTAAAGATTCTTCTCTGTTATTAGCATCTAACCATATTGCATTATTTTTCTTAAACCAAGTTATTTGTCGTTTTGCATAATTTCTGCTTCTTTGCTTAATAATATCTACCATCTCTTCATATGATATTTCATTATCTAAATACATTAAAACTTCTTTATATCCTATGGCTTGTCCTGAAGTTTTAGAAAACTTATTTTTTAAAGTTTTTACTTCTTCTACAAGCCCTTCTTCTAACATTAGATCAACTCTTTTATTTATTCTCTCATATAACTCTTCTCTATCCATATTTAAAACGAAAAGTTTAAACTCAATATTTTCAAAGTTATTCATTCTGTTTTTTGTTTCTATTTCACTTTTAGTTTCTCCTGTTGTTTTAAATATTTCTAATGCTCTTATAATTCTTCTTGAATCTATAGGTGATATTTTTTCAGCAGTTTGAAAATCTATACTTTTTAATTCTTCATATAACTTTTCTAATTCTTCTGGATTATTCTTAATCTTTTCTTCTAAAGTTTTTCTATAATCTAAATCAATATTATCTTCATATTTAATACCATATAGCAATGAATTTAAATATAATCCTGTTCCACCTACTACTATTGGATTTTTATTTCTTTTAACAATATCTAAAATTTTATCTTTTGCATCTCTACTAAAGTTTGCTACTGAATATTCATCTGTTGGTTCTTTAATATTTATTAAATAATGAGGAATACCATTAGTTTCCTCACTTTTAATTTTAGCAGTTCCTATATCCATAAACTTATATATTTGCATAGAATCTGCAGATATAATTTCACCATTTATTTTTTTAGCTAATTGTATACTTAATGCAGTTTTTCCTACTCCTGTAGGACCAGCTATTATTGGAATAATCATCTTCTTGAAAACTTTCTTTCTAAATCTGCTTTTGTCATTTTAATTGCTGTTGGTCTTCCATGAGGACATGTAAAAGGATTTGGTAATTTAAATAAATCATCTAATAATGCTCTTATTTCTTTTTCGTCTAACACCATATTTGCTTTTATTGCTGCTTTACATGCTATTGTAGATAAAAATCTTTCCTCTATTTCGTCCTTACCTGTTACATGAACTGAATCAAGCTCATCTAAGATATCTAAAAATAACTCTTTAGTATTTAAAATTTCCGTCATACTTGGAACTGCAACAAGTTTTATTGTATTAATTCCAAATTCTTCTAATTCAAATCCTGCTTTATGAAATACGTCTATATTTTTTCTAACTATTTCCATTTCTCTATATGATAAAGTTATAACATCTGGCAAAAGAAGGGTTTGGCTATCTTTATATTGCTCATTATAATAATTTAATTTAACTTCCTCATAAAGAAGTCTTTCATGAGTTGCATGTTGATCTATAATATAAATTGAATCTTTCATCTCAATAATAATATATGTACTAAAAGCTACTCCTATTACTGAATAATTAGGTATACTATCATTAAACAAAGTAACCTCTGGAGACTTAAAGGATTGTGACATATTAATACTTTCATCAAAAGCCTTCTTTTGTTGTTGTTCTTGATATGTATCAACACCAAAAGCACTTCTATACATTTTAGAAAAATCAAATTTATTTTTAGATCCTTCTTTTTTTATTTTTTCTAATTCTTCTTTTTCTTTTAATTCTTGTGCCAATATTTTGTTAATAGAATCTAAATCTAAAATTCCTGTTGTTTCACCTTTTTCTATTTTTTGAGCTATTAGACTTTCAACAATTTCATTAGCTTCAGTAGTTGTATTTGACCCTTTAGCTCCAAATTTATTTCTTAATATTGCTGGAATAGAATCATCTTTTATTTCTTCTTTCTTCACAAAACTTTCATCCTCAACTGATTTGAAATCTGAAATTAAATTATCTGTTTCTATAACTTGTTTTTGTACAGATTCTTTAATTTGTTTACTAAAGTGATTATTATCTTCTTTATAATCTTCTTGAGCTAATGGTTTTAAAGTTGGAGTTGTAGTAATTGCTTCTTTAGATAGTGTTTCTTGAATTTTATCTAAAAGGCCTCTATCTTTTTTATTATTTACTAAATTTTCTTCTGCTTCATCATCAGATTTCTCAAATTTTTCTTCCAATGTTTCTATCTGTAGTTTTTTTTCAATTACTTCTTTTTCTTGATTTTCTTGATTTTCAAAATTTTCTTTATTTATATTTTCTTCAATCTTTTCTTCTTCATTGATGTCTTCTTTTAAATAATCTCCTGCTTTATATGTTTCAAATAAAGCTTTATATCTATTTTCAACATCTTCCTTTGTTGGTTCTTCTACTTTTTGATTTATTTCTTCTGTTTCTGTTATCTTTTCTGTTTTTTCTTGTTCTAAACTTTCTTTTTTATCATCGCTTTCGTCGTCATCTCTAATTCCTGCTTTTATTTTTGCTTCAGTTTCTGCTTCTTCTTCATCTAATTGTTCTTTATATCTATTTAATATTGTATGTATGCTCATTGATGCTGATTTTTTAATTTTTTCTTGAATTTTTGATAATTTTTCAGTTGTTTGATCTTCTCCTATCCAGTCTAAAGTTGGAACATTTACAGAAGTATCATTATTTGATTTATTTTTTTCTTCCTTCTCTTTTTCTTTTAGCATTTCTTGATATGAAAATTTAGGGTTTTTATTTAAAGTTTCATAAATTTCTGAATGTGCCTTCTCTAGCTCTTCTTCCTCAATATCCTTGTCAGATTTTTTATCTTTAAAATTAAAAAATCCTGATTTTTTCTTAGATTGTACCATATTTTCTTCTGGTTGAAGTAAAACTTCATCTACATTTTTTTCTCCTAAACTTTCCTTTAATGTTTCTAAAGGTATAGTATAATTACTAAAATGAGAAGAATTTTTGTCATCATATTTTGGTACAAAAATATTTTCTACTAATTCTGATTTAGCTAAAGCATTATGTATTGCTACTCCTACAGCTTTAAAAATAGATTGTTCATCTTTAAATCTAATTTCTTCTTTTGTAGGATGTACATTTACATCTATCAAATTTGGCTTTATTCGTATGTCTAATATACAGAAGCCAAATCTTCCTAAAGGAATTAAGCCTTTAAAAGCTTTAGTTGTTGCTGCTGTTAAAGTATTATCTTTTATATATCTTCCATTTACAAAAAATAGTTGATTTTTTCTATTTGATCTTGCTATCTCAGGTTTTCCTACAATAGCAAATATTTTAATATCTTCGGTATTAAATTCAGCTTCAACAATTGAGTTTGCAATTTCTTCACCAAAAATACTATACACAACTAATTTAGTTTCTGTACTTCCTGTTGTCTGAAGAATTGTTTTCCCATTATTTATTAATTTAAAAGCAATTCCTTTATTTATAATTGCTAATCTTTTAACAGATTCTTCTATATATCCAGTTTCAGTATATTCTTTTTTTAAAAATTTATATCTAACAGGTGTATTAAAAAACAAATCTTCAATAGTCATTGATGTACCCACAGGTGCTCCTATTGGTTCATTTTTTATAACATCTCCTGCTTCTAACAGTAATTTTGTTCCCATTTCTTCATCTAAGGTTTTTGTAATTACAGTTATTTTAGAGATAGCCGCAATACTTGCTAAAGCTTCACCACGGAATCCCATAGTTGCTATTTCTTCTAAATCTTTTGATGATCTAATTTTACTTGTAGCATGTCTTTCAAAAGCTATTTCAACATCCTCTTTTTTTATTCCTTTTCCATCATCAGTAACTCTAATTAAAGAAGTACCACCATTTTCAATTTCAATGGTAATATTCTTTGCACCAGCATCAATTGAATTTTCTACCAGCTCTTTAACAACTGAAGCTGGTCTTTCTATTACTTCACCGTGCAGCTATTTGATTTATTGTTAACTCATCTAATTCAACAATATCTGTCATTTCTCCCCCTTATATTTAGAATGTTACCTTGGTGTAATCAATAATCTTTTTTATTTCTTTAGCAACAGTATCCGGATATTTCTTACTTATTGTATCTTCAATTGTATCATAACTGTATTGTTTTAAAAAGCCGTCTGTTACATATTCAATTTTTTCTAATTCTTTCATATTTCTAGATTTTTTATTAAGAGGCAATTTATCATAAGATTTTTCTAACATAATTTCTGCTACTTTATCTATATCTACATTAAAATTAGATTCAATAGTATTTTCAACTATTGTTAATTTTTGTATTGTTTTTTGAATTTTTTCATCTTCATTCCTTGAATTTTCTTCTTTGAACATAATAATATACGCTAAAATTTCATGAATACTATAGTTCTTTTCAATACTAAATGTTTTGGAAAGTTTTTTTTCTATTTTTTCAATCTTATATTCATTTTCACATACTCTAAATTCTTCTACATCTTTGTTTCCTGACAAATATATTTTAACTTTTTCCATTGAAGTCTTATTTTCTAAATCCTCAATCTCTTGTTCTATTATATAAATATGTGATTTTGCTATAGTTTTAAAAACATATTCTGCAATTTGTCTTTTTAATTCATTTTCTTCTATTAAAGCCAGTTCATCAAATCTATCAACAGAAGTTCCTGGTTTTGCTGATTTTGCATTATTAAAATAGTTTATTAAAATTCCAATTTGATTATCATCATCTAAAACTTTTTTATATCTTATTTCTTTTACTGCATTCTTTTCTCCATTACTTGTTAATGCTATATAGTATTCCTCAAAATCTTTATATATATTATCCATTAAAGTAAATAGTTCTAAAGCTGCTTCTCTTGTTCTGAAACCATCTGAAACAGCTACATAATTCGCTCCACAATCTGCTGCAATTTTTGCAAATTTTTGTTCAATTTTAATTAATTCTTCTGATCTTTTTAGTATTAATTCTGATTCATCTTTATTTGATTTTAAAGCTTTTTGTAATTTAAGGAAAAATTCTTTTTCTCCTGCTGTTAAATTTTCAGCTTTCTTTATTTTTGTTCTTTCTAATTCTATTTCCATTATAGCATCAGCAAAAAGTTTTTCTAAATAATCATGAATTTTGCTCTTCCATTCCCTAATAGAATCCAGATAAATTAACATTTCTTCTTGGTTTTTGTTAAATTTTTCAATATTTAGTTCTATATTTTTAGCAAGTTCTGCTATTCTTATTTTATCCTGTTCTATAGTGGATTCACTTACAACGGTATTTTCTTCCTTTTGTTTTATTTCTTTTTCCTGAATAGAAAGAAGTTCAGATTTAGTTCTTGCTAAACTAATACTAATTTCATAATTATCTGCTTCACATTGGTAATATTTTTTTAAATTCTCTGTTTGATTAAATGACTCTCCTACAATTTCTTCTAGAATATTATCTGGTACATTCTTTTTCTTTGAATATGTTATGTTTTCAAAAGAAAATTTAACAAATGTCCTTCCTTCAATTTCTTCAATTTCTCCTGATTGTTGAACACTATATGGTGGTGCAAGAATTACTGTTTCTAAAACATCAAATTCTTCTTTAGTAATATATACTGGAACATTTTTAAGCTCTGCCTCTACAATTACTAAATCTTTAATATCATAATCTTTTGTTTTCGCTACAAATAAATCTTTTGTTCCTATTAATAGTCCTAAATATTCAGAATTTGATGAAAAAGTATCAAAATCTTTCAAAGACATGGGAATATATACTTTAGATAACTTATGTTTACAGTTTAATTCATCTTTAAATATAGCTAAATAAAGCTTTGAAAAATACTCTAAAACTTCTTCTGCATGAGTATAATACTCCCAAATGTTTTTTTCAAAATTACCTAATTTTAAATTACTTTCTAAATTATCAATAATAAAATTTAGGTATTTTTGTCTATCTTCTTCTAAAATTTTTTTAATTGCTAATTTTTCCTCCGGAAAAATATAGTAATCACTTGATTCCATTATTTTTAGCTCCTCTTTTTTCAGAATATTTTTTAAGTTTCTCATATACTAAATAATTAACAGTTCCTTTTGGATATTCATTATTGTATGCCATCTTTCCACTTGGAACCCCTGTTAAAATTTCTATTCCCTCATCTATTGTACTAATAGCATATATATGAAATTCTCCTTTTTCTACAGAATCTATTACTTCATCAGATAAATGTAGATTTTCTATATTTTGTTTTGGTATCATAACCCCTTGATTTCCAGTAAATCCTTTAATCTTACAAATTTGGTAAAATCCTTGTATTTTTTCGTTTACTCCACCTATTGGTTGTATAAATCCTTTTTGATTAATAGATCCAGTAACAGCAATTTCTTGAGATAGTGGAATTCCTGACAATGATGACAGTATTGCATATATTTCTGTAGATGAAGCACTATCTCCATCTACTTCTCCATATAATTGTTCAAACACAATACTTGCTGTTAATGCTAATGGAAAATTCTGTGCAAACTTTTCTCCTAAATATCCAGAAATTATCATCACACCTTTAGAATGTGAAGGTCCTGACATTTCAATTTCTCTTTCAATGTTTACTATTCCTCTGCCACCTAAAAATGTATTAGCAGTAATTTTTGAAGGTTTACCAAAAGAATAATCCCCTAAAGATATTACACTTAATCCATTTATTTGTCCTATCTTAGAACCTTTAGTATCAATCAACAATGTATCTTTTTCAATCATTTCTGTAAGTTTATTGTCATATTTTTTTATCCTATTTATTCGCTCTTCAAAAGCTTTTAAAATATACTTTTCTGTAATTAATTTTTTATTGTCTCCCTTAGCCCATGTAGACGCTTCTGCTACTAACTTACCTATTTCTGCAAAATTAGTTGATAATTTTTCTTTTTCTCCTGCTAATTTTGAAGCATATTCTATAACTCGTGCCATTGCTTCATTGTTTAATGGCAATAATCTTTCTTGAGCACAATATGAAGCTATAAACTTAGATAACTTGTTAATATTATCTTTGTTTTTTTCTGCTGTTTCTTCAAATTCTACTTTTATTTTAAATAGCTTTTTAAAATCTGAATCATTTTGTAATAGAAATTGATAACCATCTGCATGACCTATTAATATTACTTTTACATCTAAAGGCATATTTTCTGGCTTTAATGTTACTAAAAGCATTGATACTTTTTGTTCTGAACTACTTTCTATTCCTAACTTTTCAACTTTTAGTGCTCTTTTTAATATTTCATAAGCCATAGGGGTTGATAATAACTCTTTTACTTGAAAAACTATATATCCTCCATTAGCTTTATGTAGCAAACCTGGTTTTATCTTTTTATAATCAGTAACTAATGTTCCAAACTTATTTTCATAATCTACTTTTCCAAATATATTTTCAAATGTATAGTTTATGTCCATTATAACTGGAGCACCTTCAGTTTCTGAATTATCTACAAAAAGATTAACTTCATAGTTTTCCCAAGGCTTAGCTTGCTGATGCATTTGCTGATTAGAATTTTCTATAAAATCTCTCTTTAGAAATTCTTCTAAATTATCCAAAATATCTTCTTTTACTGATTTTAGAAAATCTATTATTTTTCTATTTTCTTTAAATCTAGCTAATATTGGCACAAGTTGTTTATCAATAATAATATCAGCTACTTTTTTTTGCCAATTTTTAAGATTTCCATCTTTCTTTAATTCTAATTCTTTAATTTCTGCTAATGCTTCAAATATATCTTGTTGTATGTTTTTTGATTTATTTTCAAATTCAATTTTTAATTTACTATCTAATTTTTCAAAGTCAGCTTGTGATAATGTTACACCATCAACAACAGGTAACATAAATACTCCATTAGAACTTTCTATAACCTCAAAACCCTGTTTTTTTGTCTTTTTATTTAAATTTGTTATAACTTCTTGCTTTTGTTTCTCAAATTCTTGATTTATTACTACTTTTTCTTTTTCTAATTGATCTTCTTTAAAAGCATTTTGTAAATATGGTCTAATAGTAGAGATAAATACATTTATTAAATTTTTAAATTCTCTACCTGCACCAGCTTCTAGTCGTATTGCAATTGGTTCATTTGGATTATTAAAATTATTTACATAACACCAATCATCTGGAACTTGTCTTTTTTTAGCTTTTTCTACTAAATATTTTCTAATATACATTGTCTTCCCAACACCTGTTGGTCCTTCAAAAAATATATTATACCCTTTTACATTAATATCTAACCCAAAGTCAAAAGCTTTTACTCCTCTTTCTTGTCCATAAATAAGCTCTGTAGTATCTAAAACTGTATCTAATGGATTGAAATTAACATCTTTGGGATTAATCTTAGCCTTTAAATCCTTTAGTAATAATTCATTTTTTCTAATCATTGTGCTCCTCTTTTGTATCTTTTATATATTTTTTCTTATCTCTATTATATTTTTTATATTACAATATTTCAAGCAAAATAGATAAATATTATATCTATTTTATATCTATTTTATAATAATCTAATGTTCAAGTTTTTAATTATCTTTATAACTTAAAAGATTTATTAAAAGTTTTTTAGCTTTCTTTTTATTCTTATTAAAAGACATATATTGATATAAAAAAAAGAGACTAACAGTCTCTTTTTTTATGATCTCTTAAAATATACTAAAAATATATTTTAGGAGTATTGCCAATCCTGGTACCATACCTATGAGTAGTAATATTTTTAGGCTCCTTTCTTCCTCTTCTCTCGTTAAATTTTCTTCTATTATTGATAATACAATAATTATAGAAAATCCTATAAAAATAAAAGACTCTGCAATTGAATTTATTATAAGACTCAATAAAAGCCATCTCTGTAAAAGTATATACTCTAATACAAAAAGTATAACTACATAGATGAAATACATTTTGCTTCTTAAATCTTTAGCAAACAAAGTCCGGTCTTTCAATAAATAATATTGAAAAATGAACATAGTACTTAAAAGAGAAACCTTAAGAACGGCCCCTATAAAAAATAATATTACTTTAAAATAAATTAAAAATTCATTCATTTTCTTTCCTCCTAATATAGAAAAAATAATTTATTAAATACATATATTTATTATAGCATAATTAATTTATAAAAATAATAGATAAAGGTTAAAAAGATGGTAATAACATAAAATTTAGTATGATTTTCATAAAAAAAAAGAGACTAATAGCCTCTTTTTTTTAGGATAGTTTTATAGAATTATATTGCATTATACAATATAATCGATAAAATATTTATAATAAGTACAGATAAATCTTTGTAAAAAGATTTATATCTTTTTACATTTTTGAAATTAACCATAATTATTATAATAAAACTAATAGTGCAATAGACTATGCTTTCTAATAACACACTCCTAGAGAATGTTGAAAAATATTTTAAGCATCCTACCATAATAATAGTAAGTGTGCAAAACCACAGCATAATTAACCGCTTGTTAATATTCAAATTAACCTTTTTTGTTTTGTTTCTTTCTTCATTACTTTTCTTATTTCTTGGAAAAAGAAATAAGATATTGAATAAATAAATTTGTAACGACATTATAGTCGATACAATAATGCTTTTTCCTATTAGTTCTACAATGATATTCATAACATGCCTCCATTTTTTTTGCTCTTTCTGAGCATAATAAAATTCACATATTTATTATATCATATTTAAATATTATTATAGCTGTTTTTGTTACGTTTTGGTGAATTTTGAGTTAATTTTTAATTAAAATCCTTATTTAATTAAAACTTTTTCTATTTTCTTCATTTCTTCATATCTTTTTATTTTTTTTGTAGTTGTTTTTATAAGTTCTTCGTCAGTTATAATTATTTTTTTTATATATTTATATGTAGAATGCATTAAATTAACTTTTTTTACTTCTTTCCAAAGTATACTGTAAATTTTATCTTTATCTTTTCCTTCAAAATATTCTTTATCATATACTAATTTTGCACACAATTTTAAATTAGCTTTATCACCATTTTGAGGTTCTCCAAAAACCATTGATTCTTTTACTCCAGGTATTGAATTTAATATATTTTCAATTTCATCAGGATAAACATTTTTACCATTCTTTAAAACTATAACAGTCTTTTTTCTACCAGTTATTGATAAATAAGCATCCTCATTAAATCTACCTAAATCTCCAGTTCTAAACCATCCATCTTCATCTATAGCAACTCTAGTAGCTTCTATATCATTGTAATATCCAATCATTACAGTTGGACCTTTTGCTAAAATTTCTCCTTCACCAGTTTCATCAGGGTTATCTATCTTTACTTTAACCTTTGGAAATACTTTTCCTACAGTTCCTGCTTTTACATATGGTGGATATCCTGCTGCTACAATTGGAGAAGTTTCACTTGCACCGTAGCCTTGGGTTAATAATAGTCCAACATCGTTGTACCATTTTTGAACATCTTTAGATAATTCAGCACCACCTGACACAAGTAATCTTACATTACCTCCTAATGATTGATGAATATCCTCAAATATTTCTTTTCTTTTATCTATTCCAAGTTTCATAAGTATTGAAGAAAGTCTTAACCCAGCTTTAAAAGCCCTATATTTTCCTTTCTTTTCAATTTCTTTAATAATATTTTTATAAATGCTTTCAAAAAGAAGGGGAACAGAAATCATACATGAAATCTGATATTCTTTTATATTTTCAGCTAAATGTCTTAGCCCATCTGCGTATGTGATCATTGCACCTGAATAGTATGCATATAAGAAACCTACTGTTCCTTCAAAAATATGCGATAAAGGTAGGAAAGATAAAAAAGTATCTCCTCTTTTTACATCAAAAACCGCTTGTATACCCGCAACATTTGTGCAAATAGATTTTTGAGACAAAGCTACTAATTTTGAATTGGCTGTTGTAGCAGATGTAAATAGTAAAATAGATGTAGAATCAGGATTAATTTCTAATTCTCTGTATTTATTGTTTCCTTTTTCTATTGTTTTTAAACCTTTTTTAACTAAAAACTTAAATGAATTTTCTTTTTTTGTAAATTTATCCTCATCTAAATCCATATTAATAAATTGTTTTACTTTGCTTTCTTTATTTCTTCTAATTTTATTTATAATATCAATATATTTTTTAGAATATATTATACCTTCTGCTCCTGCTTTTATAAGTGACTCTTCTATTTCTTCTGGCTTTAACGCTTTATCTAAAGGAACACCTATACCTAAGCCACAAGTTATAGCAGCATAAGCAACACACCACTCATAACGGTTTTCTGATATTATAGCTATCTTCTTATCCTTTAATCCCATTTCTAATAAACTAGTTCCTAACGCCTCATAATCACTTATAAATTGAGAATTACTTATTGTTCTATATTCTTTAATGGTTTTATCATTTCTAATCTTGTATTTAAATGCAGGACCATCTCCATATTTTTCTAAAGGATGTTTAAAAAGTTCCCTAAAATTTTTAATTTCTTCAATTTCAACATCTGATGTATATATTGTTTCAATCATTTTTACCTCTTTATTAAAGTTACTTACTTTACAATTTAAATTTATTTCTTTTATTTTTTTGTTCGTTTTTTTATTTGTTTTTTCATTTGTTTTACAACTATACAACATTTATTATATATTAATTGATATTTTTTTCAATAGTAAAAAACATGTGCTATTTAATTTTTTTAAAAAAAATAGAACCTTAAGTTTCCTTAAGATTCTATATTTATTTATCAATATTTTAAGCATTCATTTGTTTAGATACTTCTTCTGCAAAATTTTCTTCTCTTTTTTCTAAACCTTCGCCTTTTTCTAGTCTCGCAAAAGTTTTTATTTCTGCATTATTAGCTTTTAAATAATCTTCTATTTTAATTGAATTATCTTTAACATATACTTGATTTACTAAAACTACTTCTCCATAGAATAATTTTTCTACTTTACTATTAGCTATTTTTTCAACTATATTCTCTGGTTTTCCTTCATTTCTTACTTGTTCCAAATATATTTCTAACTCTTTTTCTGCTCTTTCTTTAGGAACTTCACTTTTAAAAGTAAATTCTGGTTTCATTGCAGCTATTTGTAAACATATATTTTGAGCTACTTCTTCAGTACCCTTTACAAGTTCTACTAATACTGCAATACGTCCTTCACCATGAATATAAGCTTTTAAAATCCCATCTGTTTCAATTCTAACAAATCTTCTAATGTTCATATTTTCGCCAATTTTAGCTATTAGATCTGTTAATTTTTCTTGAACTGTTTTATTGTTTTCATATTCTAATTTTTTTAATTCTTCAACATCCTTTGGATTTTTAATTGCAATTATTTCTGCTGTTTTAGAAACAAAATCCTTAAATTCTGGATTTTTAGAAACAAAATCTGTTTCTGAATTTACTTCCACAACTACACCAATTTTTTTATCGTCAGAAACATATGTATCAACTAATCCTTCTGCAGCTATTCTTGATGATTTTTTAGCTGCTTTTGTAATTCCTCTTTCTCTAAGAAGTTCTGATGCTTTTTCTATATTTCCATTAGTTTCAACTAAAACTTTTTTACAATCCATCATTCCAGCTCCAGATATTTCTCTTAATTCTTGTACTTGTTTTGCTGTTATCATATTTTCCTCCTTTTTCTATTTATTCTTTATTTTCTTCTGTTTTTACTTTATCATCTTTTATATCTTTAACTTCTTCTTTATCTGCTTTTTTTACAGTTTTTTTAGTCTCAGATTTTGTAGTTTCTTTTTCAACTTCAACTTTTTCTTCTTTTTCTATTTTTGTTTCAACCTGAACTTTTTCTTGTGCCTCTTCTTTTTGCTTTTCTATTTCTTCCAAATTCACAAAAACTCTTTCTTTTTCTTCTACAACTTCTTCATCTTTAATTTCAAATTCTAATACTGTATCCATTTCCTCATTTGACGCTTTTCCTTCAATTACAGCTTCTGCTATTATATCTGTAATTAACTTTATTGATCTAATTGCATCATCATTTCCAGGTATCGGAATATCAATAGGTGTTGGATCACAATTTGTATCAATTAATGCTATTACAGGAATACCTAATTTGTTTGCTTCTGCAACTGCTGTATGATCTTCACTTGGATCTATTAAAAATATTAAATCTGGAATTTTCCACATTTCTTTAATTCCACCTAAATTTTTCTCAAGCTTACTTCTTTCTTTTTCAAGTTGTAATACTTCTTTTTTAGGTAATAATTCATAAACATTGTCTTCTTCCATTGATTGAAGTTTATTTAATCTTGCAACAGATTTTCTAATTGTTTTAAAGTTTGTAAGCATTCCTCCAAGCCATCTGTTTGTAACATAATACATTTCTGTCTTTTCAGCTGCTTCTTTAATTACTTCTTGTGCTTGTTTTTTAGTCCCAACAAATAATATTTTACCATCATTTGCTACAACCTCATGGACTAAATCTACTGCCTTTTCTAATTGTTTAATTGTCTTTTGTAAATCAATTATATGAATCCCATTTCTTGATTGAAAAATATATTCTGCCATTTTTGGATTCCATCTTTTTGTTTGATGTCCAAAGTGAACACCAGCTTCTAGTAATTGTTTTCTATCAACTACTGCCATGTTTCCTCCTTCTTGCAAGATAACTTGCCTGTTAATTCTTCCAATTAACTTAACTCTAGTTTCATTCATTATGGCAAATGAACACAGGACTAGAAAATTAATTGTGTTTGTATAAAAAAATCATTATATTTTCATATAATGACTTTGGAGCAGGTGGGGGGAATCGAACCCCCACAGCCAGCTTGGAAGGCTGGAATTCTACCGTTGAACTACACCTGCATAAATATTATACTTGTTACCATAATCATTTAATGGTGGGCAGAGAAGGATTTGAACCTTCGTACTCTTGCGAGAACAGATTTACAGTCTGTCGCCTTTAACCACTCGGCCATCTACCCATTTTGGTGCGCCTTCAAGGACTCGAACCTTGGACCTGCCGGTTATGAGCCGGATGCTCTAACCAACTGAGCTAAAGGCGCAAATACAATTGCATTACATAAGCAATTATATTTTATTTTTATCTACATGTCAATGTTAAATACAAAATTTTATTTTTATTTTGTATTTTTAGAAATTTCTACTAATTTAGCAAAACCTTCTTTATCACTTACTGCCATTTCAGCAAGCATTTTTCTGTTAATCTTTATATCTGCCTCTTTTAATCCTGCTATCATTTTACTATATGTTGTACCATTCATTCTAGCTCCAGCATTTATTCTAGCAATCCATAATTTTCTAAAATCTCTCTTTTTGTGTTTTCTTCCCACATATGAATAAGCCTGAGATTTCATTACTGCTTGTTTAGCTGTTCTGAAGTTAGTACTTTTTCTTCCATAGTATCCTTTTGCTTGTTTGATTACCTTATTATGTCTTTGTCTTCTAATTTTTCCAGTTTTTACTCTAGCCATATTAATACTCCCTTCTTATTTCTGTCTACCATAAGGCAGCAATTTTTTTACATTATCTATCATAGTCTTGTCCACAAAAGCATCTTGTACTCTTGCATTTTTCTTTTGTCTTTTACTCTTATTTGCTAATAAATGTCTACTATTAGCTTTTGTTCTTTTGATTTTTCCCGTACCAGTAAAACTATATCTTTTACTTGCGGCTTTATTTGTTTTAATTTTTGGCATTTTTTCCTCCTACAAGTTTTATTTCTTTTTAGATAAAATAAGAAACATACTTCTTCCTTCCATCTTAGGTGCTTTCTCTAAGTCAGCAATATCTGATAATTCTTCTGCAAATCTTTCTAAAACTGCTTTACCTAATTCATTTTTAACAATTTCTCTACCTCTAAATTTTAATGTTACTTTTACTTTGTTATCATTTTGAATAAAGTTTCTTGCATTTTTTATCCTATATTCTAAATCATGATCACCAATTGTTGTTGAAACTCTAATTTCTTTTATTTCTGTTTGTTTAGTTTTTTTCTTTGCTTCTTTTTCTCTTTTCTGTTGTTCAAATCTGTATTTTCCATAATCCATTAATTTACAAACAACAGGATCTGTTGTTTCAGAAACACATACTACATCTAAACCCTGTCTTGCTCCTATCTCAATTGCATCTTCTAAATGAGTTAAACCAAGTTTTTCTCCTTTTGCTCCAATTAATTGTACTTTATCAGCTTTAATTTTCTCATTAATTAATTGCTCTTTTCTTATTTTATACCTCCAAAAAATGACTTGCCCAAAGGTAAGTCAATCTGCATCACATACTTATATGTTTTAACCCTATACGCGTTAGCAATAAGGTGAGAATTGATTTCTTCTTTAGACATATACAAGTATACTAGCTTTAAAGATTTTTGTCAAACAAATATTGATAAAAATGTTATTTTCCAAAGTAAATGCAATAAGAAATACTAAAATAGCAACAAATTGCATTTAGTCTGAGAAGTAGTAAATCTATGTTTTTTTATAATTAATTCTTATAATCTCAACCAGCTTCACGAACTTTTAGTTTTGT
>CAZCCM010000007.1:0-30000 GCA_964497325.1 uncultured Lachnospiraceae bacterium
GATTAAATAATAAAACAGAAGGATAAAATTAGTTATTATTTAAAGAATCTATTATTTCAGCAGCTAATTTATTAGCCATTCCTTTTTCATTTCTTTTTCTAGAATAATTTACTAACCATCTTAAAGCTAAAGTTTGTCTTCTTTCTTCTCTAACTTCCATAGGTACTTGGTATGTTGCTCCTCCAACTCTTCTTGCTTTAACTTCAAGTACTGGTTTTAATTTTTCTACAGATTCTTCAAAAGCTACCAATGCTGGTTTTTCAGTCTTTTCCTCAACAATATCAAATGCTGTATATACTATTTTTTGAGCTATACTTTTTTTACCATCTAACATTACATTGTTAATTAGCTTAGATACCATTACATTATGATATTTTGGATCAGGTAAGATTTCTCTCTTATCTGTAAATCCTTTTCTTGGCATATTACTTCCCTCCTCTTTATATTTTGTTTTGTTTAAGATAATTAAAGAATTATCTTATTTAGGTACTCTAAAAATACTTAGTTTTTTAGTTTTATGCCTTTTGATATTTTTATCAAGAAGCACAACTTGTGTATTATTTAGGTTTTTTTGTTCCATATTTAGACCTAGCTTGTTTTCTATCTGTAACTCCAGCTGTATCTAAAGTTCCACGAACAACATGATATCTAACACCAGGTAAGTCCTTTACTCTTCCACCACGAATAGTAACAACACTATGTTCTTGAAGATTATGACCTTCACCAGGAATATATGCAGTAACTTCCATACCATTAGAAAGTCTAACTCTTGCTACTTTTCTTAAAGCTGAATTAGGTTTCTTAGGTGTTACAGTTTTAACTACTGTACATACGCCTCTTTTTTGTGGAGAACTATTTGTTGTTAATTTTCTCTTTTTAGAATTGTATGTTTTTTGTAATGCTGGTGATTTAGACTTTGATGTAGTATTTTTTCTACCTTTTCTTACTAATTGATTAATTGTTGGCATTTTCTACACTCCTTTCTTAATAAAAATATCAAAAGACAACAATACCTAATAAAGTATTGTTGCTTCCTTAAGCTCTTATATTCTAACACATCTCTTATTTTTTGTAAAGCAATTAAGTATGTAGTGTTATTTATAAATCGCAATAATAAGTATTCGCTTTTTTACCTTAATACTATACTTAATTTTTCTAATATTTCTTTAGTGAATTATAATCTCATAATCTAAAATAGTTTCATTAGACTTCTCTATATGAATGCTTTTTTGTTGCTTAGCCCACTCATTAATAGCTGATGCTATTTGTTCTTTATTTTCAATAGACAATTTATTTGAACTATCTAAAAATCTTATTGAATTTACATGGCCAGCAAATCCATTTGAAAGTCTTTCTCCTCCTATAATTACAACCAAACCTTTAAATGGTGTAGTTTCATCAAGTTCAATTCGTATTTCACCTGAAGTTCTTGCTATAACTTTCATAAAAATCCCCTTATAATTAATTTAATAAAACTAAAGATTAATTTTATATATATTTTATTATCCTGCTATCTTAATATCTTAATATTTAATATTGAATATTAAATATTAAAAAAGTTTTTATAAAAATCTTCTTTTTGACTATCTTCAACTTTTTCAGTCTCATTTAATATTTTATATTTTTCTAATTTAACAGCTCCTGTCTTACTTTCGGCTTCTAAAGTACCTGCATATTCTTTAGGTATTTCTACTACCAAAACATTATCAGCCGTATCAAATTTTAAAATTTTAAAAACTTTCTTTTTTTCTTCAATTAATAAATTTTTATTTTTCTTTTCTACATTAATTTTTTTATCAAACTTTTTGCTATATTTTATGGCTACTTCATCATTTTCTGATTCTCTTATATTTATATCAAAACTTTCTAAATTAATACTAATATTATCCATCGAATCTATAGTATAACTTGATGCTTTCTTTAACGATTCCTCAGACACAAATATTTTTAATGATGGTGCACTAAAAATTTGTCTTAAGATTGTTATGTTTACATATAAAGAAACAATAGTAAAAAATATCCACATTAATACTCTTACAACATAATTAATATCTTTATCTTTAAAAATTTTTTTCCAAGTTTTTTCAAATTTTTCTTTTCTTAATTTATCTGCAAGTTCTTTTGCTTTTTCTTCTTTTTTTGCTTTTTTTGCTTCTTCTTCTTTAATTGTTTCTTCAGTAATTTCATTCACTTCTAAAATAGTTTTACTTTTCTTGTTTGAATTAGTTTTATTAGGTTTTGTTGTTTTTTTATTATTTTTTATGTCTATATTTTTTTCTGTTTCTTTATTTTTATTATTTTCTTTTTCAGCCATAATTCTCCTTACTATAATACTATATTTTTTATAATGTTTTTAACTTTAATTCCAATTTTCTTATTTTCTTCTATATTAAAATCTTTATCTTTTTCAAGTAATTCAATTGCTATTTTTTGTGTTTCTTTTAATATTTCTATATCTGTAAATAAGTTTGCAATCTTAAAATCTGGAAGACCATGTTGTTTTGTTCCAAAGAAATCTCCTGATCCTCTCATCTCTAAATCTTTCTCTGCAATTATAAAGCCATCTGTAGTTTTTTCCATTATTTTTACTCTTTCTTTACTTTTAGCAGAGACTTTATCTATCTTAAGTATACAGTATGATTGATATTTTCCTCTTCCAACTCTTCCTCTTAATTGATGTAATTGTGCTAATCCAAATCTTTCAGCATTCTCAATAATCATTATATTTGCATTTGGTACATCTACTCCAACTTCTATAACAGTAGTAGAAACTAAAATATCTATCTTTCCTTCCTTAAAGTCTTGCATAATGCTTTCTTTTTCTTTGTCTTTCATTCTACCATGCATAAAACTTACATTATATTTATTAAATTTTTTCTTATATTTTTCATAAATTTCTTGAACTGAATTTAAATCTAATTCTTCATTTTCTTCTATTAAAGGACAAACTACATATGTCTGTCTCCCCTTTTCTATTTCAGCAGAAATAAATGAATATACTTTTTCAGTAGCCTTATAGTTTAGTGCAATTGTTTTTATATCTTTTCTATTTGGAGGAAGTTCATCTATTATAGAGATGTCTAAATCACCATAAAGAATTAAAGCCAAGGTTCTAGGAATTGGAGTTGCTGACATTACCAAAGTATTTGGATTAATTCCTTTGCTTTGAATAGTTTCTCTTTGCTTTACTCCAAATCTATGTTGTTCATCAGTTACAACTAAACCTAAATTTTTAAATTCAACATTTTCTTCTAAAATAGCATGGGTGCCAATAATAATATCAGCATCTCCACTTTTTATTTTTTTTAAAACTTCTTCTTTTTCTTTTTTCTTTAAATCTGATGTTAAAACTACAATTTTTATATCATATTTTTCTAAAAAATTCTTAAAATTTACATAATGCTGCATGGCAAGAATAACAGTAGGTGCTAGAACAGCAGTTTGAAATCCGCTCTTTACCGCCTTATATGCAGCCAGTATTGATATAATAGTCTTACCTGAACCAACATCTCCTTGTAAAAGTCTGTCCATTGATAAAGGCCCTTCTAAATCATTTTCAACTTCATTTAAGACTTTTAATTGTGCAGAAGTTAATCTAAAAGGTAAATCATTTACAACAGTATTCAGTAAAATTTTTTTATCAAATACAGGACCATTTCCTTTTTGATTCTGTTGTTTTAAATAAAAGAGCATAAGACTTATAGTGAATAACTCATCAAAAACAAGTCTTCTTCTTGCTTTTTTTATCATCTCTTTATTCTCTGGAAAATGTATATTTTTAATAGCTGTTTTTAAATCTAAGAGATTATGTTCTTTTAAAAATTCCTCTGAATAAAAATCCGAAAAAACATCCGATCCTTCAACTTCCATTAATGCATTTCTCATAGTTCTTCTAAAAATATTTTGAGTTATACCTGCTGTTAATCCATATATTGACACAATATTTCCTGCTTTTACATAATCTTTTTCTACTTCTTCAACTTCACTGTTTAATATTTCAAAATTAGCAAAATTTACTTTAGTTTCTCCATAAAAATAATAATCTTTGCCCACTTTTAACTGATTTACTAAATATGGTCTATTGTACCACATCACATTTGCAGTCCCTGTTTTATCTTCTATAACAGCTTTTTGAATACTTAATTGTTTTCTTGTTCTTCTATTATATCTATAAATATTAGTAATTTTTGTTTTTAATACTCCTTTGATTAAAGAAAAAGAACCATTAGATAACTCAACTATGTTTTTTAAATTAGTTCTATCTTCATAATCTCTTGGATAATATTCTATTAAATCTTTTAAATTATTTATCCCTAGCTTTCTAAACTTCTCAGCTCTACTAGGACCAACTCCTTTAAGATATTGGATATCTTTTTCTAACAAAAGATTAAACCTCTCTTGCTTTTACTATTATTCTTCCTCTTACATCATCAGTACAAGTAATTAATGTAAGTTCTCTAGCCCCATTTGTCTTTTGTGAAGTAGCATCTGTATTAGTAGGATCTACTACTAAATAATCATAAACTTTATACTTAACTAAATCTCCAGATAGACCAGTAAGTTCAATTATGTCTCCTATTTTTATTTCACTTAAATGTGAAAAAAATTTATTTCTTAAACTTTGATTCCAAGCAGAAGTGTAGTTATGTCCAACAATGCAATAATTTCCAGTTTGATTAGGGTTTGGCCCCCAAAATTTTACTGGTGAAATTCTAAGTAAATCCTCAAACATTTCTTCTGCATCACTTTCTTCCGCTATCTCTTTATTTGATACTGTATCTATTACCGCATATTTAATCTTTAATTTTGGAATATTAATAACTGCTGCAGTATAATACTTTATTCCACTCTCAGTTTTTTCCTCTGTTCTTTTTTTTGCTTTTTCCATTGATTCCTGCATTTTAATATTTTCATTTTGAATCTTATCTGCTAAAGCTCTATCTATCCTATCTTGGTCTGCTTCAGTTTCATTTAAAACAACAACTGATGAACCGCGATGAACAGTTATTTCTCCAGTATCTATATCATCAATAACAAAATTAATTGAACTCAGTAATTGTTCAGCTTGTTCAGCTTCTTTATTTTGTAAATGTTCAGAAGTAAAATAATATACTGAAAGAGCAACAACTAATAGCATTGCCATAATAAAAAATATTTTATATATTCTTTTTTTTCTTCTTATTTCTGGTGTTACATATAGTGTTTCTGAAATTAATATTTGGTTCATATCTTTCCTTTCTTCTTTATCTTTTGTTTGTTCTTTTAATTTTTTTGTTTTTTTCTTTCTTTTATTGTTCTTTTATTAGCTTTTATTGTTCTTTTATTAGCTTTTATCCTCTTTTTTTGTCCGAGTTCTTTGCTATCTCTTTTATTATTCTTTGACTTTATTAATTACAATTTCTCCTTTTAAAACAGAAAATTTAATATATTTATTTAACATTATATACTTATTCCCAATATTATTAAATGCTATTTCAATAGCATCGTCAATATTTACTTTAGATATATCTTTATATATATTAAAATATTCTTTAAAAGTATGTCTTAAAAGTCTTCTTTTTAAAGCTATTTCTAATTCATTAAATTTTTTTAAATCTAATTTTATTTCTTTAATATCTTTATTTTTATCTTCATTCTTTAGACTTGGTGAAATAATTAGATTTTTTAATTCTGATATAACTATATTCTCTAAGAATATATCTTCATCTTTTAAAATTTCACTCATTCTATATATTGTTTGATCAATATTTTCATTGTATCTTTCTTTAATAAATGAAAGCAATTCATTCCTAATGCTATTCCTTGTATATTCTGATTCTAAATTAGTTTTATCTATAATATATCTTATATTGTTTTCTTCCAAATATTCTTCAATTTCTTTTCTACTAACAGATAGGATTGGTCTAACTATATTATGATTCTTATTTTCTATCCCTCTAAGTCCATCTATTCCTGTTCCTCGAATTAGATTTAAAAAAACTGTCTCTGTATTATCGTTTAAATTATGTGCTGTACAAATCTTATATTTATCTTTACCAAAAATTTGTTCTCCTACTTCATTTAAAAAATTATATCTTTCATATCTTCCTACTTCTTCTTCACTTCTCTTTTCCTTATTTGAAATTTCTTTTATATTAATTGTTTTAGAAAAAAATTGTAAATTTAAGTTTTCTGAACTTTCTTTAACATATTTTAAGTCTAATTCTGCTTCTTTCCTAATCATATGATTTAAATGACATACTACCATATTTAAATTTAAACTATATTTTTTATTTAATGTGTTTAATATATATAGCATGAAAATAGAGTCAGCTCCTCCAGATACTGCTAGAACTAAATTATCATTTTCTTTTATTAAGTTATTTTCTTTAATGTATAAATATACATTTTCTACTTGATTATTCATATTGTTCTTTTTATTCTTTCATAATCTATTCTGAAGCTCCAAAGTTAACAAATTTTGTAAATTCTGGTAACCACAACAGATCTACTTCGCCTGTTGAACCTCCTCTATGCTTTGCAATTATTATCTGAGCTTGATTTCCTGAATCAGAATCTTTATCATAATAGCTTTCTCTAAAAATGAATAAAACCATGTCAGCATCTTGCTCTATTGCTCCAGACTCTCTTAAATCAGATAATTGTGGTCTTTTGTTTGAAGATTCCTTTGCTTTTTCTACACTTCTTGATAACTGAGATAATGCTATTACCGGAACATTTAATTCCTTTGCCAACACTTTAAGTGATCTACTTATTTCTGATATTTCTTGTTCTCTTGTTCCATTTTTTCTACCTACTGGTTGTATTAATTGTAAATAGTCAATAATAATTAAAGATAAATCATCTCTTTCCATTTTTAGTTTTCTGGCACGAGATCTTATTTCCATCATATTTATTCCTGGTGTATCATCAATAAATAGTTTTGCTTCAGAAAGATTTCCAGAAGTAACTGCTATTTTTTGCCAATCTGGAGCTCCCATTGTACCCTTATTTAATTTATCATTATTAATCATTGATTCAGATGATATAATTCTTTTTGCTAATTCTGTTTTAGACATTTCTAAATTAAATACTAACACTGTCTTGTTTTCTTTAGAAGCTACATGTGTTGCAATATTAATTGCAAGAGCAGATTTACCCATTCCAGGTCTTGCAGCTAAAATTATTAAATTAGATTTTTGGAATCCACCAGTCCTATTATCTAAATCTATAAATCCACTTGAAATTCCTGTAATACCTGATTTGTTTTTAGATAGTTCTTCTAATTCAACAATTGTTTGAGAAAGTATTTTATTAATATCTTCAACTCCAACTCTATTCTTTTTTACTGTTAAATCAAAAATATTTTGTTCTGCTAAATTTAATATATCGTCAGATTTTCTTGAATCATCATAACCTAATGAAATCATTCTATTTCCTGTATCAATGATTTCCCTTAAATTATATTTTTCTACTACTATATCTATATATTGTACTATATTTGTAGTTGTAGGAACTGAATCTGTAAGAGTTGTTAAATAATCATATCCTCCAATTTTATCAAACATTTTTGTATTATTTAGTTCTTCCGCTATCGTAATTAAATCAATAGCAATATTTTTACTAAATAATGTTTCCATTGCTTCATAAATAATCTGATGTTCTGGTCTATAAAAATATTTATGAGTAATTTTATCACTAGCTTCAATCATTGCTGCTTTATCTAATAATATACTTCCTAAAACAGCCTGTTCTGCTGCCATATCATTTGGTGGTACCTTCATTCCTAACCCCTTTACTTCTTAATCCCTTTAACTAAAACTCTTAATTTAGTTGTTATACCTTCGTATAATTTTATTTTTGCTACATAAACTCCTGGTGTTTGTATTTTAGTTTCTAAATTTATATTCTTTCTATCTATCTCTATATTTTCTTGTTTCTTTAATTCATTTGAAATATCAGCTGTTGTTATAGTCCCAAATAATTTATCATTTTCTCCAACCACTGCTTCAATCTTTATAGTCATTTTAGCTAAATCTTTTGATAACTTTTCTGCTTTTTCTTTTAGCTTCTCTTTCCCAAATTCTTTTGATTGAATCTTGCCTTTTAATTTTTGTAAATTATCTTCATTAGCAATAATTGCTTTATTTTGACTAAATAAAAAGTTTTTAGCATATCCATCTTTAACATCTAAAATATCATCTTTTTTTCCAACCCCTTTGATGTCTTCTAATAGAATAACTTTCATCTTTACCTCCAAATTTTTTATTTCTATCTATATTTACTATATTTATATCTCTGTCTATCTTATATTTATATTTATTATGAGTTTATTTCATCTAAATATTCATCTATTGCTATTTTTACTTTCTCTTCTGCTTCTTTTATTGTTAAATTTTGCATTTGAGTCCCAGCCAAGGTTATATGTCCTCCGCCTCCGAAGTTTTTCCATAATAACTTGAACATTTATTGTTCCAATAGATCTTGCCGAAATATTTATTTCTTTATTATTTTTTCCTATTATTATTGATGCTTTTACATCACTTGCATTTAAAAGTTCATCAGCTGCCTTGGGAGCAATAATACTTGAATCTTCACCTTCATATGTAGCAATAGCTATATTTTCTTTATATATTTTAGCTTGTTTTATTATACTAGATAAAATCATGAATGAATCTAAATCTGATTGGAACCATTTCTTAACTTTTATAATATCAACACCATATTTTCTTAAATGTGCTGCTGCTTCAAAAGTTCTAACACCTGTCTTAAAAGTAAAGTTTTTTGTATCAATTAAAATACCCCCATAAAGGCTTTCTGCTTCAAAAGAAGAAAGTTCAATTGTTTTATCTGAATATTTAATAATTTCTGTTACTAATTCCGATGCAGAAGATGCATAAACTTCATGATACTTTATACTTACATTTTCAATATTGTCCACAGAGATTCTGTGATGATCTATCACTATTATATCTTTAAATGTATCTATTAATTCTGGAAATTCAGTATAACTTTTTTTAAAAGTATCTACAACAATAAGTACCGAATCTTTTGATATCTTACCTTTTATTTCCTTAAAAGATAAAATTCCTTCTTTATATATATCAGTTTCTTTTAGATTTCCTTCATATGAACCAAGTCCTAAAGAATCTAATTTTGATGCTATATATACATTATTATTATATTCTTTAGAAAATCTATACATTCCAATAGAAGCACCAATAGCATCAATATCTGCTTCCTTATGTCCCATTATAATAACAGAGGAAGCATCTTTAATTTTATCAATAATTGCTCTTGAAATAACTCTTGCTTTTACTCTTGTTCTTTTTTCAACTTCTATAGTTTTTGCTCCATAAAATCTATATTCATTATTTTCTTTAATAACTGCTTGATCTCCACCTCTACCTAAAACCATTTCCCTTAAGTCAACAGTATTTCTATATACCTCTTCTAAACTATCTCCATCAGCATTTAGTGCTATACTTAAAGTTAAAGCATTTCTTGAACCACTTTGAATCTTTTTAACATTATCTAATATTGTAAATTTATCTTCTCTTAATAATTTTAAAGATTTCTTTTCAAAAACACATAGGAATTCATTTAATTCTGTTTTAAGAACTATAGCCTCTTGAGAGTTTGCCCAATTATATATCTCTCTTTCTATTTCAGCCATTATTCTTGGTTTATCTATAGGTGATAGTTGGGCTAATTCCTCATCATAATTATCTACTTCGATTAAAGCCAATACCAATTTTTTATTATTATATTTTTCTTGAAGGTTAACAAATTCTGTTTTATCAATAAATATAAGTGTTAAGATATATTCATCTTTTTTAGAATTTTTATTTTTAGCTTTAGCAAATTCTCCTCTTACTTCATAAGTTTTTCCTTGAGCTTTTAATTCCTTCTTTATTATATTAGATTTATTTAAATTAGTCTTTTCACTACCCTTATTTTCTTTTACTTCAATTAATATTTCTTCTTTTATTTCTCTAATTATATTTGAAATCTTTGATTCAATATCTAAACCTTCAAGTTTTTCCAAATATTTATTACTTTTCCATAAAATCTTACCATCAGTTTTCGTTATAATTAATGGAATTGGTGAATTAAGTATAGTAGTTTTAGTAACTATATTAAAATTTTTAGCAACATCATCAACATATGAGTAAATTTCATCAATTTCTTTTTTTGTTGTATATACCTCAAGCACCATTAAAATGAAAAACACTGCTATTGAAGGAAGTATAAACTTTGTATTTAGAATAGAAATATAAATTAGCAGAACTAATATAATAACTAAATATATCTTATTTCGTATTCCTTTTTTTATATTTAAATCGAATTTACCTTTTGACATAATGCTCCTATTTAAAAATTATTATACTAAAATTATAGGATAAAGTAAAGAAATATATATTTCTAAGACTTTTTAAAAGAGCCTATTTAGGCTCTTTTGTATTTATTTATTTTAATCTTTTATTTTAATCTTTTATTTTAATTTTTTATTTATTATTTATTATCTACCTGTCCTAAATATTCCTCCACATATATTTTGTTTGCAATTGATAAAGTTATATTTTTAAGAAGAGTTTGTTCTTGTGTTTCTATAACAAAATCTTCTTGTTCTATTTTTTCTTTTATTGCAGATATCTCTGCTCTTTTGTTGCCAATCAACTCTCTTTCTAAAAAAACATATCTTAAGCCTTCTTTTAATAAAGTCACAAAACTTTTGTATGCCCTTTCCATAGGTACTGCCTTATATGTTATTTCAAATAGTTTAACAATTTCATCTATACTATATACTTGTTTTAATAAAGAAATCACTGTAAGTTGTGCAATTTGGATTCTATTATATTTTTTATTCTCTGGTGATTCTATTAATTCTCTCTTTACATAACTATTAATCATTGCTGGAGTTATATAACTTTTTGTAAAATTAATCTTTTTACCTAAAATTACATTTTCAGATAATGATTCATTTATAATCTGCACAACTTGTTCAGAATACAAGTTAATATCTGGAATCAGCTCCCAGTTTATTAAATTTAAATATACATCATATTTTTTATATTCATATTCATATTCATTTTCATCTTTAAAATTATTAAATTTTTTTACATTGTTTAATTGTTCCATTTCTGAATTCTCCATAGTTTAAACTATTCTACTTCTTTTATATACTATATATTAATGTAAGTTTGTTGTCAAGTTGACATTGTATCTTATATTTGATAATCTAAAGAAGATAACTAGATAAAGGAGATTTAAAAATGAAAAATAATAAAATAAACGGAGAAGAAAATGAAAAATTTATTCGAAAAGACAGCTTTACAGAGTTCTATGAAGATATCTTTAAAGAATACTCTGATAATATTGCATTTATATATAAGCCAGATGGACATACAGATAAAAGTAGATATATAGAAAAAACTTTTATGGATTTCCATAGAGATCGATTAATTTTAAAAAAGTTTTTTAAAGATAACAACTACACAGATGAGAAAATAGCTATATCAGGAAGAAACTCATATATATGGGCAATCACTTCTGGAGCCATCCTTTCTTCTGATAATGTAGTAGTACCTCTAGATAAAGAACTACAAGTATCTGAACTTCATAGTTCTTTAGAAAGAAGTGAAGTTAAAGCATTAGTATATGATAAAAAATATGAAGAAATTGTATTAGAAGCAACAAAAGATCTTGATAATTTAAATGTTTATACTTTTGATAGCATACAAAAATTACTAGATAATAACCAGCTTTCTCTTGAAGAACTTATTAAAGATGAAATTAAAGAAAAGAAAAATAAAGATGACTTAAAGATGATTCTTTTTACTTCTGGAACTACTTCGCTTTCTAAGATGGTTATGTTATCAAGAGACAATCTATTAACTAATCTTTATGATATCTCTGAAAAAGAGAAAGTCTATATAACAGATACCACTCTTTCTCTTCTACCATTTCACCATGTTTTTGGTTTAATAGTATCTTTATTCTTACAATATTCTGGAGTAAGAATAGCTTTCTCAGATGGGCTAAGATATGTAGCTCAAAACTTAGAAGAATACAACATCTCTATATTTGTGGGTGTTCCACTATTGGTTGAAGGAATATATGATAAAATAATTAAAACAGCTAAAAAAACTGGTAAATGGAAAATGCTTAAAATATTAATAAAAATATCTAACTTTTTAAGAAAATTTGGAATTGATATAAGAAGAAAACTATTCAAATCAGTAATAGCTGGAATGGGTGGTCATATGAGACTTATCTTATCTGCAGCTGCTGCAATAGACATTGATGTTATAAAATTCTTTAATGATGTAGGAGTTTTTACAATTCAAGGTTATGGTTTAACAGAAACTTCTCCTGTTTTAACTGTTGAAAATGAAGAAAATCAATATATTGGTTCTGTAGGAACACCTATGAGACATACTAAAATTAAAATTGACCCAGAATCTTTATATAACTTCTATGTTAATAATTTAGGTTTTAATAAAGATGATCCAGCTACACAAAAAATTATTAATGAAAAAGAAGGAGAAGTATTGGCAAAAGGTAGAAATATTACTCAAGGTTACTATAAAGATCCTATTAAAACTAAAGAGGCTTTCACCGAGGATGGTTGGTTTAGAACAGGTGATATTGGTTATATGAAAGATGGTTTCTTATTCATTACCGGCAGAATTAAAGATATGATTGTACTTCCTAACGGTAAAAAAGCCTTCCCAGAAGAATTGGAATTCTTATTTCAAAACGTAGAAGGATTAATTGAACCTTTTATTTTTGGAAGTGATAAAAATTTAGGTTTTGGAGCTGGTGGAGAAACAAAAATATATGTAGCTATTTTTTATGATAAAAGTTTCTTTAATGGTAGATCTAAAAATGAAATTAAAAAATATTTTTCTGAAGAAGTTAAGAAAATAAATAGAACTCTTCCTAAATATAAATATATTAGAGGTTTGGTTCTTTATGAAGAAGAATTTATAAAAACTACAACTAAAAAAATAAAAAGAAATATTGAAAAAGAAAAAATAGAAAAAATATATTCAAAATAAAACATTTAAAATTTAAATTCTTAAAGGCTATAATTCAAACAATTAAAATTAAATAAATAAAATACCTAAAAAACTAATTTTTTAGGTATTTTTTTAAAATCTAAAATAGATTTTATTTAATATTTTCTTATTTACTTTCATCTTGTTTATTTTTTTATTTTCTTTCTTCTCTCATCTTCCTTTTTTATATTTTCTTATTATATTTTCAATAATCTTCACCATGTTTATCCTCATTCCTATCCAGGTTTTTTGATGGCCTTATATGTTCCTTTAATTAATAATTACTCATTATTAATTATCTACTTGTCCTAAGTATTCCTCCACATATATTTTGTTTGCAATTGATAAAGTTATATTTTTAAGTAGAGTTTGTTCTTGAGTTTCTATAACAAAATCTTCTTGTTCTATTTTTTCTTTTATTGCAGATATCTCTGCTCTTTTGTTGCCAATCAACTCTCTTTCTAAAAAAACATATCTTAAGCCTTCTTTTAATAAAGTCACAAAACTTTTGTATGCCCTTTCCATAGGTACTGCCTTATATGTTATTTCAAATAGTTTAACAATTTCATCTATACTATATACTTGTTTTAATAAAGAAATCACTGTAAGTTGTGCAATTTGGATTCTATTATATTTTTTATTCTCTGGTGATTCTATTAATTCTCTCTTTACATAACTATTAATCATTGCTGGAGTTATATAACTTTTTGTAAAATTAATCTTTTTACCTAAAATTACATTTTCAGATAATGATTCATTTATAATCTGCACAACTTGTTCAGAATACAAGTTAATATCTGGAATCAGCTCCCAGTTTATTAAATTTAAATATACATCATGTTCATTGTATTTATCTTCCTTTTTTAAATTATTTAATTTTTTTATATTATTACTCAGCTTTTGCATTTTATTTCCTCTCAAAATTTAAAACATTAATTCTACCTAATTTTTCTTATTAAAGATACCCTAAACTGTTTCCTGCATCTACTATATATAAATATGAATTTCTTGTCAAGTTGACATTGTCTGTGGTATTTGTTAATCTAAAATGTATAATTAGATGCAAGGAGAATTTATATTGAAAAAAGAAAATAATGAAAATATAGAAAAAAAAGAATTAAACAATTTAAATATACGTAGAGAAAATTTCACAGAGTTTTATGCAGATATGTATAAAAAATACTCAGACAATGTAGCATTTATATATAAGCCTGATGGACATACAGAAAGAAATAACTACATAGAAAAAACTTTTAAAGATTATCATAGAGATCGATTAATTTTAAAAAAGTTTTTAAAAGATAATAATTGTATAAAAGAAAAAATTGCCATAACAGGTAGAAACTCATACATATGGTCAGTTGCTTTTGGAGCTATCATCTCTTCTGATAATATAGTAGTTCCACTAGATAAAGATTTACAAGTTGATGAGCTACAGATGTCTATAGAAAGAAGTGAAGTTAGGATTTTAATTTATGATAAAAAATATGAAAAAATCATATTAGAAGCAACAAAAAATATTAAGAATTTAGATATTCATACTTTTGATGAAATTCAAAAATTATTTGATGATAATAAAATTTCACTTGATGAACTTATTAAAGATGAAGTTTCAGAAAAAAAATCAAAAGACGATTTAAAAATGCTTCTTTTTACATCTGGAACTACAGCACTTTCTAAGATGGTTATGTTATCAACAGATAATTTATTAACAAACATTTACGATGTTTCAAAAGATGAAGAATTATATCAAACAGATACTAACATCTCCCTTCTACCTATGCACCATGTATTTGGTTCAGTAGGATCTTTATATATACAAAATTTTGGAGTAAGAACTTCTTTCTCAGATGGTCTAAGATATATAGCTCAAAATTTAGAAGAATATGAAGTTTCTGTATTTATAGGGGTTCCATTACTAATTGAAGGAATATACAATAAAATAGTTAAAACAGCTAAAAAAACTGGTAAATGGGGAATGCTTAAAACTCTAATAAAATTTTCTAACTTTTTAAGAAAAATGGGCATTGATGTAAGAAGAAAACTATTTAAATCAGTAATAGCTGGAATGGGTGGACATATGAGATTTATAGTTTCTGCAGCAGCACCTCTAAATCCTAAAATTGCTGAATTTTTTAATAATATTGGAGTTGTTATAGTTCAAGGATATGGATTAACAGAAACTTCTCCTGTTTTAACAGCTGAAACTCCAAAACGACAATTACTTGGTTCTTCAGGAATACCTATAGGGCAAGCTCAAATTAAAATTGATAAGGATTCTTTATATAATTTCTATACCGATAACTTAGGATTTAGTAAAGATGATCCATCTGTTCAAGATATAATTAATGGTAGAGAAGGTGAAATTTTAGCTAAAGGTAGAAATGTTACTAAAGGCTATTATAAAGATCCTGAAAAGACTAAAGAATCTTTTACTAAAGATGGTTGGTTTAAAACTGGAGATATTGGCTATATGGATGGTGACTTTTTATTTATAACTGGTAGAATTAAAGATATGATTGTACTTTCTAATGGTAAAAAGATTTTCCCTGAAGAGGTAGAACTTCTATTTAGTAATCTACCTGGTGTTATTGAATCATTTGTATTTGGAAGCGATAAAAACCTAGGCTTTGGAGATACTGGAGAAATAAAATTATATGTAGCTTTATATTATGATAAAAAAGCTTTTAAAGGTCTTTCTGAAAAATTAATTCAACAACATTTTTCATTGAAAGTTAAAAAGATTAATAAAACTCTTCCTGTATACAAATATATTAAAGGTGTAATTCTTTATGATGAAGAATTTATAAAAACTACAACTAAAAAAATAAAAAGAAATATTGAAAAAAATAGAATTGAGGAGATTTATTCAAAATGAACGAATTAAAAACAAAATTTAAAGAAGAAAAAAAAGCATTAAAAAGTCAATACAAAAAAGATAAACAAATTTTAAAAGACAAATATAAAGAAGATAAAAATACAAATTTAAAAGAAACTGATACTGTAGAATTAGACAATGACATGCCTAAATATACAAAGGGTGAAGAACTCTTTAATATGATTTCACATATAGTTGGTGGAGCATTAGGTCTTGCATCTCTTATTGTTACATTAATACTTTCTATTAGGAAACATGATGGGATTATAATTTTTGCATCTGTTATTTATTCTTTATCCCTGATAATTCTTTATACTATGTCTAGCATTTATCATGGACTTAGTCCTAAACTAAAAAAAGCTAAATATGTTTTTAGGAAGTTTGATCATATCTCTATATTTATTTTAATTGCAGGCTCATACTCAATCTTTCTATTAGGAGTTTTAAGACTTGCTGACCCTCAAGCTGCATGGACATTATTTGGAATTATTTGGGGAGCAGCTATTGTAGGAACAATTCTAAACTCAATTAATGTTAAAAAATTTAATATAGTTTCAAATATAGCTTTTCTTGCAATGGGTTGGTCAATAGTTGCTAAAATAAAAACTATAATGACACTTATGCCTCCAACAGGGTTTTTACTTTTAGTTCTTGGAGGAGTTGCATACACTGTAGGAGTAATTTTTTATGCAATAGGCAGTAAGATAAAATATATGCATTCTGTCTTCCATCTTTTCATTTTAGCAGGATCTATTCTTCATTTCATATCTATTGTTGGATATATTTTATAAAAGATAAACAACTATAAATAACAATAACAAATAAAAGATATACTGCACAAAACTAAAAGGCAAATATTAGTAACAACAAATGTAATAAGTTAACAAATTAAACAGCACATAATAAATAAAACCACTACTTTTGAAGTAGTGGTTTTTTATATTTTATATTTAAATATCTAATCTTAATTTTCTTTTAATTTTGGTAATGGATCTATTCTATAATCACCATTATACTTAAAAGTAACTGGATTATAAACAATCTCAAAATGAAGATGTGGTCCAGTACTCATTCCAGTATCTCCCATTGTCATTATTTGTTGTCCCCTCTTAACTTCTTGTTCTGGAGAAACTATAACAGACCCCATTACTCCATGAGCATACATTGTAAACCAACCACCACCATGGTCTATAATAACATAGTTCCCGTATTGAGCTTCATAATCTTTTCCTGGAACATCATTTTTAATTTCGACTACTGTTCCTCCATTTGCTGCAACAATTGGTTGAGTTCCAGGGCCTGATATATCTAACCCTTTGTGATAATAGCCACCATAATCTTCTCCAAAATATCCTGAAATTCCAGAGGTGTTAGGTGCAGGCCATCCAAATTCACCACCTACATATACTGTATTTCCAATATAATGAGCTACAGCTCTTTCAATTTCTAGCTCTGCTTCTCTACGTTTTGCTTGCAAATCTTCTATCTTTGCTAATACATTCTTTTCTTTTTGACTTAATTTTTTAACTTCTGCTTCTTTTGCAATTACAATATTTTGTTGAGCAATCTTTGATTTCTTTACATTAGTCTGTGCTTCTGTTAATATTTTTTCTTTTGAATCTAATTCTTTTTTTAATACTTCAACTTTTCTTTTGTTTTTTGAAGATTCACTTAATATTTCATTGTCTATTTTAGATAATTCTTGAAGCATGTAGTAATTAGAAAGAAAATCCATTAGCCCATTTGATTTTAATAATATTTCTATATTAGAGTATTGACCTGTTTCATACATAAAAGTTAATCTTTTTTTAACTAAAGCTTCCTGTTTAGAACAAGCTTCTTCTTGTTCCTTTAAATCTTTTGATATTTTTTCAACTTCTTCTTGTGTTACTTCTATTTCTTTTTCTAGTTTTTTTATTTCTATATCTTTTTCTTCTATGTTTCTTTGTAGTTCATTAATAGCTTCTACGCTTTTTGTCATTTCATCTTTAATATATTGTTGATCACCTTTAGCTGCTTCAATTTCTTTTTCTAGTCTCTTCTTCTTTTCTGTTGCAGTTTCAGCTTTAACAACAGGTGAAATAGTAATAAATATCAATACTAATAAAACTAATATTGATATAGTTTTCTTTGTTATATTTTTTATAAAATTATTATTAATCATTTTTTCCTCTATACTAAAAAGTATGTATGTAATATATATATCTATATATTTTCCATTACTGTTTAGTGTATTTACATTATAATATTAAAACACTGTTTTTTGCAAATCTTTTCTATTATTTAATAGTTTTAATATCTATGTGTTACATATGTAACAAACATTTAACAATATAATCATTGAATTTCAAGCCTTTAAACTATAATATAGTAGTATACAAAGGAATTATTCAATGATTAGTGATATAAAAAAAATTCAGAAAAAAGAATTAGAAACTATAATTAAAGAAAATGAACAAAAAATTGTTAATATTAAAGAAGAACAATTAAACTCTTTACAAGAAGAAAAAGCAAGATTAACATCTCCAGATATTGTTCGTACTTTTAGCTGGTTTCAAAAACATATTACTCAAAGATCAGAATATAAGAAATATGTTCAAACAGGAATTGAAAATCAAGCAAAACTTCCTATCTTACAAGAAGATATTGCTTTTTGTGAAAATAAAATAGCTGATGCTCAACAACAGATAGGTAATGCTAAAAGAAAAAACATAGAAATCCAAGCAGGAAATTCTCTAGAAGATTTAGAAATTAAAACTTGGGAAGAAGCAAAAAACTTATTAGAATCAAACAATAAACAAATCATTTTAGAAAAGGGTGACCAAATTCTTACCCAAATTCCTTTTAATTTTAGAAATATTGAAGATTTTTGCTTTATATATAAAACTAGTGTTTTACCTACTACACCTGAAATGCATTCTAAATATGAACAAGGCGGAAATACTCAAACAGAAGTTTTAATAGGAGAAACTCCTTTATCAATGTCTATTCCTAATTGGGAAAAAACATTACATGGTACAATAAACTCTACAAATCATGACTTACAATCTAAATATGCAGTTCTATCTCCTTTTGAAAAATTAGATAAATCCAATCTTATCTCTGCAATTCCAAATGATACTTTTTTCAATTCATCTATAACAATACCAGAAAATTCATACATATTAGTACCACAAGATGAACTAGATTTAGTAAGTAAGGAACTTCAAAATAATTCTAATATAAATATTATTGGCTATAATAATACAGAAAAAACAGAAAATTATATAAATATTAATAATGCTTTATCTATATTAATGAATAACCTAGGATATGTAGAACAAGAATTAGATTTTTCAGGCTGGGAAAACATGAAAGCATTTCATGATTTTCAATTATTAGCATCTCCTACACTAGAAGATGAATGTAAAATTGATTTAGAAGATATTATAGACAATCCTAAAAATTTTCCTTTTGAAAAAAATAAATTTTTACCATTCAGAACAACTAAATATCTTGTTGAAAATTCTAAGATTAAGCAAAATCATTGTTTTGTAAAAGCTTTAGAACACTTACATAAAAACATAAAAGATTTTAATGTTACTGAAAAAAAATTAAAAACTAAAACTAAAATAGAATATGACACAGAACTTTTAAAATCCGATCCAAAAAATAAATCTGAAGATTGCGTTGATGATGTTTTTGGAGATTTTATATCAATTTTAAAAACAAGAGATATTGAAAAAATAGATAATTATTTAGAAAGTGTTGATAAAAGATATATTCCAGATAAAAAAACATTTAGAGATGAGCTACTAAAGTCAACATCAAGATTAAAAAAAGATGGACCAGTTAGAAATGCATTCTTCTCTAACATATTTCAAAGATTCCAGCATTTAAAAATAAAAAAAGAACAAGAAGTAGAAGAATCTATTCCAAATATTCCAAAAATTCGTAAGTTTGAGGGTATTGAAAAAAATAGTTTTCAAATAAATGAATTTGGAGAAATTATTAGAGATAGCAAAAATGTAAAACCTCTAGAAGATGATTTATCTTCTATTAAAAACGAAAAAACAAAAACTGAAAATAAAACTAATAAAGTAGCTAATAAAAAAACTAAAAAAGCTACTAGCGAAAAAACTAATGATAAAAAAACTGTTGATGATAAAACAATAAAATCTATTGAAAATTTACAAAAAATAATAGTTGAGAATGAAGACGAAATTATAATTGAACCTAAAAGGGACGATAAAGATAATTTTGAAAGATAGTTAAAAAAGTCACTACTTAAACAACCGAAAAAGAGTATTTTAAAACTATGAAATATACAACACAATATTATATAATAACATAAAAAAGAGATTCTAAAAGATCTCTTTTTCTTTCCTATTTATTAAATAATCTTATTTTTTATTTACTATCCACTTTTCCATAGATGCCACCACCACCTGATTTAAACTTTAATTTACCTTCTCTTAAATTCTTAATTTGTGTAGAAATCTTTTTATTAAACTCTGCCTCAATATTATCAATTTCTATTTTATGTAAGATATTCATCTCTGTAGCAAATTCTTCTAACATTCTTTCTAATGTCTTCTTCCCTATTCCAGGTAAAAACTCTAATGGTACTTGATAAACATATTTATTAATTTTTTCTTGAGCTAATATAGAAACATCTTTTCTATCTTCTATTTCCATAATTCTGTCATAAACTCCTTTAACTATCTTTTTTGAACCACATTTAACACAAAGTCCATCTTTAAATTCAGAAAGTGAATTGCAATTGTCACAATATGTTCTATGATATTTTCCAAGTTTCGGATCTAGGCCATAATTATTTACTATATAATTGTTTAAGTTACCATTATCATCTAAAGTTTTATTAAATAACTTTTTAAATGACTCAAAAGAGATATCTTCTAATTCTAATTCATTATATTCTCTAGCTATTTTAGGTAAAGAATGAGCATCAGAATTAGTTAAAAATATTTTATCCTCCAATTCAGATATTTTAGATGCCATTTGACTATCAGCACTAAGACCTAATTCAACCGCCTTAATCTCTTCATACTTATCTTTAAAGACATCTTTTAAACTATCTGATACATTGCCATAGAATGATTTATATGGAGTAAATACATGTGCTGGGATTAGTATTCCATTACATTCTTTAACTATATCTAAAAGCTCATATGCTGAAATATTTGCTACTTGAGTACTTAATGTTATATTTTTTATATGTTTACTCATTATATTTGAGAACTTTTTAATATCTTCTAGAAAAGGGAAATAGCAAACACTGTGAGCATGACCCTTTGTCCCATCTTCTCTCGTTTCTGTTGTTTCAACTTCAGACCCTAAAAAAATACAAATAGCATTTTTGTATATTATTCCACCCTTTTCTAATTCTATTGCATCTTCTTGTTTCAAGAAGTTTTCAATATCAGTTATTACATAAGGTGAAGCACAGTCTACAATTCCTACTATTTGTATTCCCTTTTTTACTAAACTTTCTTTTGCAATGTTTTCAAAATTTAAAGAATTAGAAGCCGTTATTTTAATCGGCTTCCCATTTTTTGATTGTCCTATATGTACATGTAAGTCTGCATATACTCTCATTATTCCTCTAAAAGAAAAGAATTGCTTGATTCTTTTGTTTCTCCTATTTTATATGGTTCAAAAGTTCCTTCCTCTTTTTCTCTTATATCATAAATTATTCTTGTAGCATTTGTAATATCGTCTTTTGGTAAAACATTTATATTTTTTTGTAAATCAGATATTATTCCAATTTGTGCTCCAACAGATTTATCTTTTTCTTTAATAAAATTTATAAATATTGGTAAATACTCATTTGTAGAATTTGCTAAATTTGTTTTTTCTAAAACATCCAATGCTTGTGGTATTTTATATGCAATTCTTTCTTCTCTATGAGATATAAGTCCTGCAAATTGATCAAATATATCCAGTATTTTTTCTTGTACTGTTCTTTCTTCTTCCGGAACATCTCCTTCTCTATAGCTTGTAGCATTTTTGGCAAAATCTTTTGAAAAGCCTAAAGACTGAATATATTTCATATTCTCTTCTTTATTTTCTGCCATTCTTTGTATTTCTTGAGGAGAATCTATTCTTTTAACAGTATAAATTAAAGCCAATGTTAACATTTCTGAAATATCAACACCTTCAATTTTTTGTTCTTCTAAAAACATTCTCATTAATTCTGCTTTTACCATTGATGTAGTATTAAAAAAAATTGATTCTTTCTTCTTAAAATAAAACATTATTTCAAACTTTCTAATTAAATCTTTTTCTTCTAATAAAGCATCTGCAATATTCATTTGTACTCCTTAAATAAAATATCCACCTATAACAATCACAATGAATAAACCAAAAAGTATTCTTATAACTAAATCCATTTTATCTTCTTTAGATTTTTTTCTTCCATAGCCTGATTCAGCACCTACAGTCTCTCCCATAATAGTACTTGAAGCACCATCATCTTTTGCTGAAATTAATGTTATTATTATTAAAGGTATTGAAACCAAGAAGAATAACACTAAAAATATAATTTTACCTATTCCCATTTCTATCTCCATTCTATTTGTCTATATTTATTCTACACTAATTATACTAAAATTGATATATTTTTCAAGTAAAAAGAATAAAATATAGTTAATTGCAACTAATATGACTCTAATATAACTTTAATATAACTTTAATATGTTTAATTAAAAATATATGCTAATCTTATATTATAAAATCAAAGTATTTAAAGGAGGAAAAAATGGAAAAGAAAAAATTTAAATTATTGAAGATTTTATTAGCTTTAATTGTTCTTATATTATTATTAGCTATAATTTATATATTTAGAAATGTAATGATTTTAAATAAATTGCAAAATAAGATAACAGCGTTTGAAAAGAATAATAATATATATTCAAAAGTTGATTCAGAAGTATCAACAATTGAAAATTTTATACTTGGAGATAATAGTAAGCTAATTATGAAGTTTAAAGACAAACCAATAACTCAAGTACAAATAAAAACTGGTAATGATTATGAAAATTATATGTTTTATGAAGTAGTTAACAAGGTTTCTATAAATAACAATAGTTCAGATTATATAAATAGACCCAAAGTAGATAATCTTATAGAAACATTTGGTTTTTTTGATAAAATAATAAAAAGCATTACTTTTAAAATATCTACTGAAAATATAGATGGAAAAGAATATTATGTTATAGAAAATAAGGAAAATAACAAATATGTTCTATTGAATGACATTGAACGTAGTAAAGCATATATTGATAAAGAGACTGGACTTCCATTTAAATTAGTAAATAAAGGTAAAAGCAATGATTTAGATTCAGAAGTAAAGGAATATACTATTAGCTATACATATAATACTGATGTGGTTACTGATAGTGACCTAAGTAAACCTAATATAGAAAAATATGAATTAATGGATTAATAATCTAATAAATTAAAAACTTATATAATACTTAATTAAAAAAAAGAAGTGCTATAATGAAGTGCACCCCTTCCTCCGAGTCCGGATTTAGGGGTGCACTTCACTAACACTTCTTTTCTATTTATATACTTTTATGTGTATTAACTTAAGTTAAATTATCTTATTAAAACAATTTATTAATCTATTATATTACTAATTTAAAATATCTTTAATATCTTCATATATTATTTTTTGAATATCTGAAACTAATACATTTATCTTTACTTCTTTTTCAAAGTATTCAACAGCTGAAGAGTTAGATAATAAATCTTGGTAATCTTTCTTGACTTGCTCTTCTAAATCTTTATCAACTTCTCCTGATTGCATACTTTTTAATTGAAGTTCTAGTCTTTCATTTTTAAATTTTTCAATCTTATCATTCAACTCTTTGTCTAATGCTATTTTTTCTTTTATACTTTTATATTCTATAACTGCTTTATCTTCTTTTAATGATTTTGCTAATTCATGTGCTTTATCATATGAGTTCATATTTCACCTTCTAAGCTTCTCTTAATTTTTCTTGTGGTCTTGCTAATCTATCTAGCAAGTCTTTCTCTTTTGTTAATGTCTCTAAAATTGATTCTTTTTGTAATTTCTCAACTTTTGCAGTTGCAGGAAGTTCTTCTTCAACCTTTAATTTTTCATTAAATCTTTTTATAGTTTCAGTATAAACATCAACTGACATTTCAGCAATTCTATTCCAATTAAATAATTCTTTTACCTTACGAGATGCATTTTTAGTTATCTGATTAGCTAATTCTTGATTATATAATAATTCTAAAACTGAATCTGCTATTGAATTTGCATTTCCTGCATATGATTTCATACCATCAACTCTATGTGATACTATTTCATTTAATCCTCCAATATCAGAAACTACAGTTGGAACACCAGCCAACATTGATTCTAATGCTACTATCCCAAACGGTTCATAAGTACTTGGAAATACTGCAACATCTGCATTTTTGTACATCTTTTGTACGTCATTTCCTTGCAAAAATCCTACAAAATATACTCTATGAGCTACACCTACTCTATATGCCAAATCTTGTAACTCATCAAACATAGGGCCTTTACCAGCAATTACTAATTTAGCATCATTGTAATGTTCTAAGATTTTAGGAAGAGCACAAATTAAATGCTGTATTCCTTTTTCATTTACAATTCTACCAATAGTAAATATTATCTTCTCATTATCTGCTGCATAATTTCTTCTAAAAGCATAATCTCTTTCAAAACCATCAAATTTTTCTAAGTCTATGCCATTTGGAATTATTTTAACTTTATCATAATTTAACTCAAACAACCTTAATGCTTCAGATTTCATATAATTACTATTAACTATAACTTGATCAGCTTCATAAGTTAAAAGCCATTCTGTATCATTAACATATTTTTGTTGTTCTGTTCTAATTCCTGCATTTCTTCCAGCTTCTGTTGCATGTATTGTAGCTGTAATTGGAATATTAAATGAATGCTTAATAGTTTTTGCCGCATAGCATGTTAACCAATCATGAGAATGTATTACGTCAAATTTTTCGCCTTCATTAATTAATTCTGAAGCTTTTGAAACCATATTAAAGTTTAATTGCATAATCCAATCGATAAAATTTTGTGGTCTTATCATATAATTATCTACTCTATAAACTTTAACACCGTTTTCTATTTCTTCATATGGAGTATCTCCTTCTCTATAAGTAATTACTGAAACATCATGTCCTTGCATTACTAATTGACGAGATAATTCATGAACTACTCTCGCAATGCCTCCAACAACTCTAGGTGGGTACTCCCACGATAACATTAAAATTTTCATTTAATTTTCTTCTTTCGTTTATATTTTAACTATAACTATCTTAAATTAAGTATATATTAATAGGACTGTTCTGTAAACAGTTGTAATCTATATGTATTAAGAATATAACATTTATATTATATTCTTAGTAATTATATTATAACTTCTATTGTTGTAATAAACTTTATTAAAATTTACTTAACTCATTTTTATTAAATTATTTAATTTCTTGTTTAATCTGTCCAAAGTTTTTGGACTCTTTTATATTACTTTTTTGTTTGTTTAATTTAAAAATATTTTTATTTATTTTATATCTCTAGCTTTAGGCAAAGGCTTTAACAATATATATAGCTAAAATTGCTAAACCAAGTATAACACGGTATATTGCAAAAATTTTATAACTTCCTTTTTTTATATATGACATAAAAAACTTAATAACTACTAATGCAACAACAAAGCTTGTTAATACTCCTATTACAAATGTTAAATCAAAAGAAAAATCTTTTAATTTGTATACAGTTGCTGCAAGTATTATTGGTACAGATAAAAAGAAAGAAAATTTAGATGTTGTCTCTCTATCTACCTCCATTAATCTTCCAATTGTCATTGTAGAACCTGATCTAGACATTCCTGGTATAAAAGCTAAAGCTTGAGCCATACCTATAATAACAGCTTGTTTTAATGTCATATTCTTCATATTAGAAGTACTTTTAGCTTTCTTATCTACAATATATAATAATACTCCCATAACAATTAATGTAATTGATATAACAAGTTCATTTTTTAAAAAATCTCCGAATATTTTATCTAATATAAGAAATAATAAAGCTGAAGGAATTGTAGCAATTACTAAATACCAAAATATCTTTCCATCAGTTGAATCTTCTTTTTTTACTAATTTCTTCCATCCACCTTTAAATAAATTTATCCAGTCTTTTATAAAAAATAAAGATATTGCCATTAATGTTCCAAAATGCAAAGCTATGTCAAATGATGGAGGAATTTCACTCCAATTAAAAACCCATGGAAAAATATGTAAATGTGCTGAAGATGAAACAGGTAAAAATTCAGTTAATCCTTGTACAATTCCTAGCACTATAGATTGTATTATTGTCATTTATTATTCTCCTTTTTTAGTATCTCAAAAATTACTTCTTTAATCTTTTCTGCATATGTAATAGGTGCTACTAACTGTGGTAATGAAGAAGCCCATATGTATTTAATACCTAAATTATTAGCTTCATGTATATCAATTTTTGTTTCTGTAATTGTTGGTAAATTAATTAATATTGAACCTCTCTTAAATAATTTTAATTTTTCATTATCCAAAATATTAGCAGGAATCGTATTAACAACTAAATCAAATTTACCTAAATGATTATTTAAATCTTTTAAATCTATTTTTTCATAATTATATGCATCAATCCAAGCTAAATCTTCTGGTTTTCTTGCTTCTACTGAAACTTTAGCGCCCATGGCATCAAATGATTTAGCAATTAATTTACCAGCTCTACCAAAACCTAAAATTAGAACTTTTAGTCCATGAATTGTAGTACTTGTTTCTTGAATTGCAATTCCTAATATACCTTCTGCTGTAATTATAGACGAAAGTATTTTTAATTGATCACTAGTTAATATATCAAAACATTTTGTATTCTGACTTTCTAACTGATTTTTTGTACTTTCCCAAATATCACCTGCAAACAATATTTTGTTATGAAGAAGACTCTTTAAATCTTCTGTTTTAATTTTTTCCTTACTAAACACTGTAGTAATATAGTCAGACTTCACAGATAGAGGTATAGGTGCAATAATTATTTTATTCTTATCTACAGCATCTTTTAAAGATTCTGCAAAAATAATATTAGTATTTCCTCTAAGTTCGTCTGCATACTCTAATCCATAAACATATACCTTATTTGTTCTACTAATATTTTGTACTAATTTAACTGTAATTAAATCTCCACCTATTACTGTTATATCAAACATAGTATTCTCCTTTTATATATACATATATATTTCTTAATCTTTTCTAAATTAATTATATATTATATAAATTGCTTTTAAAAGAAAAAGAATAAGAAATTTTCTTATTCTTTTCTAATACTTATATTTGCTTGTTTATATATATTAATTAATTAATTGTATGTTTTTTTATTTATATTTTTTTATATCTTTTTGTTTATATCTTTATATTTATATCTTTTTATTTATATCTTTATATTTCACATTTTTATATTTGATATCTTTAGCAATATATACAAATTAATTTATTATTTTAACTAAAAATAGATTTTCTTCTAATAGGAGGTTGTTCTCCCATAGTTTTTGATAATTTTTCTACTAAATCTCTTTGTTCCTTAGTTAATCTTTTTGGAATCTCAACTTTTATTTCAAAAATATAGTTACCCATCCATTTAGAATTTGGTCTTTTAAAACCTTTGTCTTTTATAGTGTATTTATCTCCACTTTGAGTTCCAGCTCTTATCTTATACTTCTCTGTTCCACCAGTAACCATTGGTATATCTATATTAGCTCCTAAAATTGCTTGTGTCACAGTAATTGGTATTGTTGCATAAACATGATCGCCTTTTCTTGTGAAGATTTTATGTTTTTTAATATTTATTTCTATTAATAAATCTCCAGCAGGTCCATTGTTTTTACCATGTTCTCCTTCTTCTCTTACTATTATAGTATTTTTATGATTAACTCCTTCTGGAATTTTAATTTTTAAAGTTACTTGCTTCTTTTCTTGACCTGTTCCTCTACAAGTTTCACAAACTTCTTTAATAATTTGACCTTCTCCATAACATCTAGGACATATTCTTTGAACTCTAGATTGTCCAAACAATGTTTGAGTAACTTCTGTTACAACACCTTTTCCTTGACATTGCGAACAAGTTACCTTTGCTGTACCATCTTTAGCTCCTGTACCATGACAAGACTTACATTCTTCATTTCTATTAAATGTAATCTCTTTTTCTACTCCTGTATAAGCTTCTTCAAAAGTTAAATCTAATTTTATTTTTAAATTAGAACCCTTTGTAGGTGCATTAGGATCTCTAGTTCTACTTCTACTACTTCCTCCAGAGAAGAATGATTCAAAAATATCTTCAAAAGGAGAAAATCCATCAAACCCTCCAGATGCACCACTAAATCCTGGTCCATAAGAATAATAACCACCACCTGAACCAGGCCCCTCAGGGCCTACATGTCCATAGGTGTCATAAACCTGTCTTTTTTTCTCATCAGACAATACTTCATAAGCTTCTGTAATTTCTTTAAACTTTTTTTCAGCTTCCTCTTTATTGTCTTTGTTTATATCAGGATGATACTGTTTGGCTAATTTTCTATATACTTTTTTAATTTCATCAGGTGTAGCTTTTTTATCTACACCTAATACTTCATAATAATCTCTTTTGCTCATAATTATCCTTTATCGTATGCTATATTATTCCTCTTTATCCTCTTCATCACTATCAACTACTTCAGCATCATATACACTACCTTCTTCATTTGATTCATCTGCTTTTGTATCTTCTTCTGCTGTTGTTTCTTGATTTGCTTGAGCTGCTTGTGAATGTAATTTTTCTGAAACTGAATAAAATGTTTGTTGTAATTTTTCAGATGCTTCTTTAATTGCATCAACATCATTTCCTTCTAATACTTTTTTAGTATTATCAATTTCAACTTGAATTTTATCTTTTTCTTCAGCAGATAATTTATCACCTAAATCTATTAAAGTTTTTTCACTACTATATACTAAACTTTCTGCATTATTTTTAATTTCAATTTCATCTTTTCTTTTTTTATCTTCTGCTGCATGTTCTTCTGCTTCTTTAACTGCTTTTTGAATATCTTCTTCTGTTAAATTTGAAGATGAAGTTATAGCTACATTTTGAGTATTTCCTGAAGCCTGATCTTTTGCAGAAACATTAACTATTCCATTAGCATCTATATCAAAAGTAACCTCTACTTGTGGTATTCCTCTTGGTGCTGGTGGAATTCCTGTTAATTGGAATCTACCCAATGTCTTATTGTCAGTTGCCATCTCTCTTTCACCTTGTAATACATGAACTTCAACTGAAGTTTGTCCATCTGCTGCTGTTGAGAATATTTGTGACTTTTTAGTTGGTATTGTTGTATTTCTTTCAATAAGTTTTGTAAATACTCCACCATATGTTTCAATTCCTAATGACAATGGAGTAACATCTAATAATACTAAACCATCAACATCTCCACCTAAAACTCCTGCTTGAACTGATGCACCTAATGCAACACACTCATCTGGATTAATTGTTTTATTTGGATCTTTTTTAGTTATTTTCTTAACTTCTTCTTGTACTAAAGGAACTTTTGTAGAACCTCCAACTAGTATTACTTCATCTAAATCATTTGATGTAATTTTAGCTTCTTTTAAAGCATCATTTACTGGTGCAATTGTTTTTTCTACCAAAGGTCTAATTAATTCTTCAAATTTTGATTTTGTTAATTTTACATCTAAATGTTTTGGTCCATTAGCATCTGCAGTTATAAATGGAAGATTAATATTTGTTTCACCTACTGATGATAATTCTATCTTCGCTTTTTCTGCTGATTCTTTTAATCTTTGCATAGCCATTTTATCTGTTGACAAATCTATTCCATTTGTTTTCTTAAATTCATCTACTAAATATCCTATAATTTTTTCATCAAAATCATCTCCACCTAGTTTGTTATTTCCACTTGTTGCTAAAACTTGGAATACTCCATCACCTATGTCTAATATTGATACATCAAATGTTCCTCCACCTAAATC